>NZ_JBJHAA010000001.1:0-362933 GCF_054050795.1 Blastococcus sp. SYSU DS1024 | reverse complement strand
GGGGGGGGGGGGGGGGGGGGGGGGGGGGGGGGGGGGGGGGGGGGGGGGGGGGGGGGGGGGGGGGGGGGGGGGGGGGGGGGGGGGGGGGGGGGGGGGGGCCCCCCCCCCCCCCCCCCCCCCCCCCGGCACCGGGTCAGGGCTGGAACGCCCCGGCCACCTTCCGCAGGTCACCCGACATGCGCACGAGGTCGTCCGCCGCGGCCTGCATCGCGGCCACCCCGGCGGAGGTCTCCTGCGCGCCCTGGGCCACCTCGGCGACGGTGCCGGCGATCGACTTGCCGCTCTCCGCTGCGTCCCCGATCGCCCGGCTCATCTCGTTGGTGGTGGCGGTCTGCTCCTCGACGGCCGAGGCGATCGTCGTCTGGTAGTCGTTGATCTCCGCGATGATCGCGGTGACGCTGCCGATCGCCCGGACGGCGCTGCCGGTGTCGGTCTGGATGGCCTCCACCCGCTTGGCGATGTCCTCGGTCGCCTTCGCCGTCTCCTGCGCCAGCTCCTTCACCTCGTTCGCGACCACCGCGAAGCCCTTGCCCGCCTCACCGGCCCGGGCGGCCTCGATCGTGGCGTTCAGCGCCAGCAGGTTCGTCTGCTCCGCGATGCTCGTGATCACCTTCACCACGTTGCCGATCTCCGCCGAGGACTCCCCCAGCTTGCCGATCGTCGCCGAGGTCGACTCCGCCGCGGAGACGGCGCTGCCGGCGATCCGGGCGGCCTCGGCGGCGTTGTGCGCGATCTCCCGGATCGACGCGCCCATCTCCTCCGCTCCCGCGGCGACCGCCTCGATCCCGCTGCTCACCTCGCGGGTGGCGCTGGTGACGCTCTGCGCCTGCCCCTGCGAGCGGTCGGCCGTGCCGGCGATCGACTCGCTCGTGGACGACAGCGTCCGGGCCGCCTCCTCGAGCAGCTGCGACGCCTGGCCGACCTCGGTGACGACACCGGAGACCCGTCCCAGCGTGGTGTTCACCGCGCCGGCGAGCTGGTCGAGCTCGGTCCGGCCGGCGCCCTCGTCGAGCCGGCGCTGCAGGTCGCCGGTGCACAGCACCTCGGTCATGGTGCGCAACGGCCGGCTGATGCTGCGGGAGATGACCAGCGACAGCCCCACGATGAGCAGGCTGACCGGGACCGCCCACAACACCATGGCCACCAGCTCCGTGCGGAACGCGCCGTCGAGGTCGGCGACGTAGATGCCGGAGCCGACCACCCAGCCCCACTGCTCGTAACCGGTCACGTAGGAGACCTTCGGCTGGGGCTCCTCCTCACCGGGCTTGGGCCACAGGTAGTCGACGAAGCCGCTGCCCTCGGCCTCGACCACCTCCACGAACTCGACGAAGAGCTTCTTGCCGTCGGGGTCCTCGTTGGCCGAGAGGTCCTGCCCGTCGAGCTCGGGCTTGATCGGGTGCATGACCATGCGCGGGGTCATGTCGTTGATCCAGAAGTACTCCTCGCCGGAGTAGCGCATCCCGCGGATCGCGGCGGTCGCCGCCGCCTGCGCCTCCGCCCGGGTCAGCTCGCCGGCCGCCTCCTGCTCGCCGTAGTGGGTGATGACGCCGAGAGCGGACTCCACCGCGACGCGGGCCTGGCTGCGCTGCTCCTCCTCGATCGTCGAGCGCACGTGCAGCGCCCCGATCACGGCGATGGTCGCCATCCCGATCACCGCCGCGAGCACCAGCGTCATCAGACGGGTGCTCACCTTCACGCGGCGCAGTCGTCCGGTCATGGATGCTCCTTCGGTCGGATCCCTCGCTCCCGTACTCGGGATCCGGGCCCCGGGATCAACCCGAGCGGACCGATCGATGCCAACCAGTGATCTGGCTCACCACGCGCCCCTGCCGCCTCAGCGGCGGGTGGAGGCGGTGACCGTGAACCTGGGGTCCTGGCCGGCCACCCGCGTCGGCCCCACCACCCGGTTCAGCGCCGGCCGGTACCGCAGGGCCGAGTTGTAGACGGTCCAGAGCTCACCGCCGGGGCGCAGCACCCGGGCCGCCGCCACGAACAGCCGGTCGGCGGCCGTGGTGACGACCGCGGCGCCGACGTGGAACGGCGGGTTGCAGACCACGAGGTCGACGCTGCGGTCGGGCACGGTCGCCGCGGCGTCGTCCCGGCGCACCTCCACGCGGTCGGCCACCCCGTTCGCCGCGGCGGTCGCCGCGGCGGAGGCGACCGCCGCCGTGGACTGGTCCACGGCCAGCACCCGCAGCTCCGGCCGGCGGAGCGCCAGCAGCGTGGCGAGGACGCCGGTGCCGCAGCCGAGGTCCAGGGCGGTGCGCGCGTCGGGTGCCATCTCCGGCAGCGTGCGCACCAGCGCCCGCGTGCCGATGTCGACCTTCGTGCCGGCGAACGCCGCGCCGTGGGCGCACACCGTGAGCCCGAGGTCGGGGTGCTCCTGCCGCCGGGGGAACGACGGGGGCCGTGGCCGCGGCCCCCGGGCGACCAGCACCCGCGACTTCTGCCGCGCCAGCGTCGCCTGCACCTCCGCGAACGAGTCGCCGAGGACGTCGTTCATCGCGTGCGTCATGTGCTTGACCCGTGCACCCACCAGCACGGTGACGTCGGGAGCGGCCGACGCGGCGATCACCTCGGCGATCTCCCGGAGGGCGTCGAGCGCCTTGGGCGCCTTGACCAGCACGACCCGGGTGCCGGCAGCCAGCTCCGGCCCCAGCGGCAGCGAGCGGTGGCTGCCCCCCAGGCCGACCCGTTCGGCGTTCGCGGCCAGCGCCCGCTCCCCCACCAGCAGGTCCTGGGCGACCCGTACCCCGGTCAGCCCGTGCCGGGCGGCCAGCCCCAGGGCCAGCGCGCCGTAGGAGTCGTCGACGACGGCGACCTCCTCCGGGGCGCAGCGGGGGACGAGGTCGGCCGCGAGGTCCAGCAGCAGCCGGTCGGTCGCGTCGACGGCGACCAGGTCGGGGGCCTCGACGTCCGGGGCGCGCCGGAGCGCGCCGAGGACCTCGTCGGCGGAGAGCGGCACGCCCGGACTCACCTGCGGGGCGTCGCGGCGACGAGGTCGGCGACCACCCGGGCGAGCTCGGGGCCGACGTCCTCCTGCAGGAAGTGCCCGCCGCCCGGCAGCGTCGTGTGCGCCATCCCGCGGGCGCCGGGTACCAGCTTCTGGAACACCCGCTCGCCCCCGCCGGTGATCGGGTCGCCGTCGGAGAACGCCGTGAGGAAGGGCTTCTCCCAGCGCGAGAGCACCTCCCAGGCCGCCCGGTTCGCCGCGGCCGCCGGGTCGTCCGGCGAGGTCGGCACCAGGGCGGGGAACTGCCGGGCCCCGGCGGTGTACCGGTCGTCCGGGAACGGCGCGTCGTAGGCGGCGACCACCTCGGGCGCGAGCCCGCCGACGGTGCCGTTGCCGACGATCCGGCCGATGTGGAACTCCGGGCTCTCCTGGGAGAAGCGCTGCCAGGCCAGGAACGCCTCGCTCATCCTCTGGTCACCGGTGGGCAGGCCGGTGTTGGCGACCACGACGCGGGCGAACCGGTCGGGGTTCTCCGCGACCAGCCGCAGCCCGATCAGCCCGCCCCAGTCCTGCCCGACGAACGTGACGTCGCGCAGCCCCAGCTCGTCGAGCAGCGCCTGCCGCATCCACTCCACGTGCCGGGCGTAGGTGTACGCGGCGCGGTCGACCGGCTTGTCCGACCGGCCGAACCCGACCAGGTCCGGGACGACGACGCGCAGGCCGGCGTCGACGAGCACCGGGATCATCCGCCGGTAGAGGAACGACCAGGACGGCTCGCCGTGCAGCAGGAGCACCGTCTCGCCGTCCGCCGGACCCTCGTCGACGTAGGCCACCCGCAGCCGCCCGCCCTCGCCGTCGTCGACCTCGACGTAGCGGGGCTCGTACGCGAAGTCGGGCAGATCCGCGAAACGCTCGTCCGGGGTACGGAGTGCCTCCATGCCCTCGGAAGCTACGCGAGCTGCCGCAGGGACGGCACGGCCGGGACGATCAGCGCACCGCCACGTGGATGTGGTCGTCGTGCACGGCGTTGGCGAAGGACCGCGGGCCCGGACCGTCGAGGTCGAGCCCGGCGGGCACCCCCACCTGCGCGACCCCCGGGAGCGCCAGGATGCGCTGCCCCAGCTCCCGGACCTGCTCGTCGGTCATGGCACGGACCGGAACGCCGTCGACCGCCCAGATGTCTACGGCCCGCCCCTCCGTGTGCGCGCTGACCGGCGGCTCGCTGCGGTCGTCGATGACGTGCTGCGGGTGACCCGACCGGAGCACGGTCACCTGCACGGGCGCCACCCGCGCCAGCGCGACGGCGACCTCCAGCAGCGTGTCGCTGATCGACCCGTCGGCGATGTCCCACCGCGCGCTGTCCGGCAGCAGCAGCCCCGGCTCGCCCAGAGCGGCCGCCGCAGCCGGGGAGAGCTCGCCGGGGTCGGGGACCGGGGCGCCGCCGGCCGAGGCGAGCTGGGCCACCACCCACCCCCCACCGGTCCGGACCAGCCGCACGTCGACGGTGCGCACCTCCGTGTGCGTCCCGCCGTCCGCCGCGGTGAGGGTCTGCTCGACGACCACCATGGCGCTGCCGTACTCCGGGGCCACGATGGGGCGCAGCCCGCCGAGCTGCACGAACCGGACCTCGGCGCGGGACGACACACCGCCGGCCATGAGCGGCGCCGCGACGTCCCGGTCGGCGGGCGGCAGGGCATCGGCGGCCGACGACGGCACGTCGGGCTCGTAGGTCAGCAGGTCCTCGACGAACTGCGCCGCGACGGTCTTCAGCTCCGGCGCCACCTCGTCGGCCGCCGCCACGTAGCGCGGCGGCACCGGGAGCGGCGGCGGCACGAGGGGCGCTTCGCGCTCGGGCACGGCAGCCGTGGTCGTGCTCCCGGCGGACGGCGCGGCGCCCGTGCCGGGCCCCCCACAGGCCGTGGCCAGCGCGGTCAGCCCGGCGATCAGCACGAGCCCCGCCCGGCGGCGGGAGGAGGAGCGGTGGGAGAGCGGGCCGGCAGAAGTCATCGGGAGGTCAACGCCCTCGCCGGGGTCGCGCGTTCCACGTGGCACGACGGGTAGGCCACCACCATGCGACGCCGGTTCCTCCCCCTCGCGCTGGCCCTCGCCCTCACCGTCGGCTGCGGTGCGGAGCAGGACGACGGCACGGCGGCCCCGGGTGCATCCGAGCCGACCGCCACGACCCGGCCGACCGCCACAGCCACGGCCACGGCCACGGCCGAACCGACCGGGACCGCCGGACCCGGGGGGGACTTCGAGCGACTGCCCGTCGTGTCGACCGAGACCTACCCGGGATCCGCTGGGATCGAGCGCTGGCGGGCCGAGGTGCCCGGGCTGCAGGAGCTGAGCATCCCGTCGACGGTCGACGACAACGTCCAGCCGGCCTTCTTCGTCCCGCCGCCGGAGGACGGCGGAGCGGCTCCCCTCCTCGTCGTGCTGCACTCGTGGAGCACGGACTGGCGGCAGACCTACGGCATCCCGTACGCCCGCTTCGCCCAGCAGGAGGGGTGGGCCATGATCGCCCCGAACTTCCGGGGTGTGAACCAGCGGCCGGAGGCGACCGGCTCGGACCTGGTCGTCCGGGACGTGCTCGACGCCGTGGACGAGGCCGGCCGACGGGCCGAGATCGACCCCGAGCAGGTCTACGTGCTGGGCTTCTCGGGCGGCGGGCACCTGAGCCTGCTGATGGTGGGGCGGCACCCGGACCGCTTCGCCGGCGCGGTCTCCTGGGTGCCCATCCACGACCTCACCGAGTGGTACGCCTACCGCGTCCAGCAGCCCGGCGGTGACTACGCCGAGCAGATCCGCGCCTCGTGCGGCGGCGACCCCTCGGTGCCCGGGCCGGCCCGGCAGGAGTGCCTCCACCGCAGCCCGGTGACCCACCTCGACGCCGCGCGCGACGCCGATGTCTCCGTCTACCTCGCCGCCGGCATCGACGACCAGAACGTGCCGCCCGACCACACCCTCGAGGCGTTCAACCAGCTCGCCCCGGAGGCCGCCGTCGACCAGGAGGCCGTCGAGGCGATCGGCGACGGTGACCTGCCGCCCGAGCTCGGCGTGGATCCGGAGGTCGACACCTTCTTCGGCCCCGAGGACCCGGACGTGGTGTTCGCCCGGTCCTCCGACGACGTCACGGTGGTCCTCTTCGAGGGCGGGCACGCGATGGTGTTCAACCCCGGGATGGCCTGGCTGGCCGAGCAGGCCGGCACCTGACCGACGGCGAACCGGGCCGGTCCGCCGGCCGTCAGACGCCGGGCAGCCCCACCGGGCAGGAGACGCCGGTCGAGTGCACCGGGCAGTAGCCGTTCGGCACCTTGTACAGGTACTGCTGGTGGTAGTCCTCGGCGTAGAAGAACTCGCCCAGCGGCGCGATCTCGGTGGTGATCTCGCCGTACCCGGCCGCCTTCAGCCGCTCCTGGTACGCGTCGCGGGTGGCCAGCGCGGCGGCCTCCTGCTCCGGCGTCGCGTAGTAGATCGCCGACCGGTACTGGGTGCCGATGTCGTTGCCCTGCCGCATGCCCTGGGTGGGGTCGTGGTCCTCCCAGAACGCCTTGAGCAGCTGCTCGTAGGAGGTCTGCGCCGGGTCGAAGACGACGAGGACGACCTCGGTGTGCCCCGTGCGGGCCGAGCAGACCTCGTCGTAGGTGGGGTTCGGCGTGTGACCGCCCGCGTAGCCGGCCGCGGTCGAGTAGACGCCGGGCAGCTCCCAGAAGACCTTCTCCACGCCCCAGAAGCAGCCCGCACCGAAGACGGCGGTCTGCATGCCCTCGGGGAACGGCGGCTGGATGCGGTTGCCGTTGACGGCGTGCACCTCGGGCACGTGCGGCAGCGGGTCGGGGCGGCCCGGGAGGGCGTCCTCGGGCGACACCTGCTGGGTCTTGGACCGGGAGAAGAGCATGCCTTCACTCTAGATCGGTCGTGCAACACCGATACCGGCGTGGAGCGCGTTCCGCGGGCCGCCGCCAGCGGGGCTTGCCCCGGACGGGCCCCTGCCTCTACGGTCGTCTTATAAGACACAGCTTATGGAAGGAGCAGGACATGACCACCATCGATCCGGTCGCCACGGCCGGCCTGGTCACGCGCGAGGTCCGCACCGGTTCCCGGAACGGAGCACCGACGCGCATCGCCGTCGCCCGGCGCACCTACCGCGCCGACCGGGCCGAGGTCTGGGGCGCGCTCACCGACACCGAGCGGCTCCCCCGCTGGTTCCTGCCGGTGAGCGGCGACCTGCGCCCCGGCGGTCGCTACCAGCTCGAGGGCAACGCCGGAGGTGTGGTCGAGCGGTGCGCGGAGCCCGAGTTCCTCGCCGTCACGTGGGAGTTCGGCGGGAACGTCTCCTGGCTGCAGGTGCACCTGTCCCCGTCGGACGGCGGGACCGCCCTGGAGCTCGTCCACGAGGCGTCCGTGGACCCCGAGTTCTGGGCGCAGTTCGGGCCGGGTGCGGCGGGCGTGGGCTGGGACCTGGCGCTCATGGGCCTCGGGCTGCACCTGGACAGCGGCGCCCCGGTCGACCCGGAGCTCGCGGCGACGTTCACCCTGACGCCCGAGGGGGCCGAGTTCGTCCGCCGGGCGGCCGCCGGCTGGGGCGAGGCGGCGGCCGCGGACGGGGACGACCCCACCACCGCGCGCGAGGCGGCCGACCGTACGGTGGCGTTCTACACGACCCCGCCGTCCGAGGATGCTGCCGGGAGCTGAGTGAACGGGACCTTCGAGGCGCTGGGCGATCGCACCCGCCGGCAGATCCTGGAGCTGCTCTCCACCGGCGAGCAGCCGGCGGGGGCCGTCGTCGCGGCGCTGCAGGGCACCGCACCGATCTCGCAGCCCGCGGTGTCGCAGCACCTGCGGGTGCTGCGGGAGGCGGGGCTGGTCACGGTGCGCGCCGAGGGCACCCGCCGGCTCTACGCCCTCGATCCGTCCGGCCTGGCGGCGGCCCATGCCTGGCTCGTGGCCCTGGCCGACCCGCTGGCGGAGTTCGCCCAGCCCCTCGACGCGCTGGCGACCGAGGTGGCCCGGGGGCAGCGGGCCCGGCGCACGGCACCGGCCGGGCAGCCAGCGCCGCGGACCGGGGAGCGCGACGGCCGCTCGGCCTGACCGCCCCGGGCCGTGAGTGCGACGAACTCGTGGCCATCACGCGCTGATCACCACGAGTTCGTCGCACTCGGCGCACGCGCGCTCCGCCCGGCAGGATGGCCGCATGCCCATCCGGACCCGCGAATGGCAGCTGGCGGCCCGGCCGCACGGCGAGCCGACCCCCGACGACTTCCGCCTGGTCGAGCTGGAGCGGCCCGACCCGGCCGACGGCCAGATCGTCGTCCGGATGCTGGTGATGAGCGTCGACCCGTACATGCGCGGCCGGATGAACCCCGGGAAGTCCTACGCGGCCCGCTGGGAGGTCGGCGAGACGATGCGCGGCGGTGCGGTCGGCCGGGTGGTGGAGTCCCGCTCCCCCGACGTCGCCGAGGGCGCCCTGGTGCTCGCCGACGCCGCCTGGCGGGACGTCGCGGTGCTCGACGCCGCGCACGTCCGCGTGCTCCCCGAGCTGCCGGGCGTCCCGCCCAGCTACCACCTGGGCGTGCTGGGCATGCCGGGCCTCACCGCCTGGGCGGGGCTGTTCCGGCTGGCGGAGTTCCGCGAGGGCGACGCCGTCTTCGTCTCCGGCGCCGCGGGTGCGGTCGGCAGCCTGGTCGGCCAGTTCGCCCGTCTCCACGGCGCCTCGGCGGTCATCGGCAGCGCGGGGACGCCGGAGAAGGTGCGCTGGCTGACCGAGGAGGTGGGCTACACCGCCGCGTTCGACTACCACGACGCCCCGGTCGCAGATTCGCTCGCGGCGGCCGCGCCCGACGGCATCGACGTCTTCTTCGACAACGTCGGCGGCGAGCACCTCGAGGCGGCCATCGGTGCGTTCCGCGAGCACGGCCGGGGCGCGCTGTGCGGGGCGATCTCCGGCTACAACGCCACCGAGCCGGCCCCGGGGCCGCGCAACATGTTCATGATGGTCACCAAGAAGCTGAGCCTGCGCGGGTTCATCGTCGGCGACCACGCCGATCTCGCCCCGGAGTTCAGCCAGAGGGTCGGCGACCTGCTCACGTCCGGGGAGCTCGTCGTCCGCGAGACCGTCCGCGAGGGGCTGGACAACGCGGTGGACACCTTCCTCGACCTCCTCCGCGGGGGGAACACCGGGAAGATGATCGTCAAGCTGGCCGACTGACCCGGCGGTTCCCCGGGACGACGGCGGGGCAGAGTGCACCTCATGTGGCTCTTCTTCACCCGCCGGCTGCGCATGTGGCTGATCCTGACCGTCGTCGTCCCCCTGGCCACCGGCGTGCTGCGCCGGCTCGGGCGGGCGCTGGAGCAGCGTCGCGGCCCGTCCACGGTCAGCAACGCCCTGCTCAAGGCCGGTGACCTCGGCGACCGCGCCCGGGCGAGCCTGGGCGGCGGCCGCCGGTCCCGCCGATCCCGCCGGGCGTGACCGGACCGGTCCTGGAGACCCGTCCGGCGACCACCGGGCCCCGCGCGGTCGCGCTGTTCTGCCACGGCGGAACGGTGGCCAGCGTGGAGCCACCCAAGGAGCGGGCGCTCTCGCTGGTGCGCATGCGCGCGATCGAGCAGTTCGTCTCCGGTGCCGCCGCCGGGCAGGGGCTCACCACCTGCCTGCTCCGCTACCGGGTGGCGGGCTGGAACGGGGCCGCCGCCGACGCCTACGCCGACGTGCGCTGGGCGCTGGACCGGATCCGCGCCGAGCACGGGGATCTGCCGGTCGTGCTGGTCGGGCACTCGATGGGTGGCCGGGCGGTGCTGCGCGCGGGCGGGCACGACGAGGTCGCCGCCGTCTGCGCCCTCGCGCCCTGGACGCCTCCCGGCGAGCCGGTCGCCCACCTGCGCGACCGCACCGTCGCGATCCTGCACGGCCGGGGCGACCGGTGGGTGCCTGCGCAACTCTCCGCCGATTTCGCGGTCCGGGCCCAGCGTGCGGGCGCGCGGGTGGCGCGGTTCACCATCACCGGCGGCCACAGCATGCTGCGCTCGGCGCACCGCTGGCACACGTTCGTGCGCGACGTCGTCCTGGCCGGGGCGGGGCTGGCGCCGATGCGGCCCGACGTCGCGGCGGCGCTGGCCCGGCCGGCGCCGGAGGGGCTCGCCGTGCCGCTCTGAGGACGGCAGATCCGCTGCGAAGGTCGGCAGGAGCGGGCCTCGTCGGCGGCGGGTGGCACCCCTAGCGTCGGCCCGGTGATGGACTGGAGCACCGAACCGGCCGTGGCTGCCGCTCACTTCGCCCGGCGGCTGGCCGTGGAGACCGACGTCAGCGACGTGCACGCCGCACTCGAGTCGGGGGCGCCGGGGTTCGTCCTGCTCGACAGCCGCAGCACGCAGGCGTGGGAGCAGGGGCACGTGCCCGGCGCCGTGCACCTGCCGGGCGCCGAGATCCCCGACCGGGCGGCCGCGGAGCTGGACCCCGCGGTCCCGGTCGTCACCTACTGCTGGGGTCCGGGCTGCAACGGCGCCACCCGTGCCGCCCTCCGCCTCGCCCTGCTCGGCCACCGGGTGCGCGAGATGATCGGCGGGTTCGAGTACTGGGCCCGGGAGGGCCTGCCCGTGGTGCGCCCGGACGGCCTGCACCGCGGCCCCGCCGACCCGCTCACCGCCCCGGCGCCGGGGGTCAGCTGCGGGTGCTGATCGCCGGCACCGGGTCGTCGGCCAGGCGGGGCACCGCGTGGCCTGGCCCGACCCGGTCGACCGGCAGCGCGCCGGAGGCCGCCCGCCCCCGCCACGGGCTACTCGGCGGACCCTGGCCGGGTCATCGGCTTGTGGGACTTGCCGGCGAGCGCGTCGGGCATGAGCGCCGAGAGCCTCCCCATCAGCTTGCTGGTCACCGACCCGGCGAACACCGACGTCTCGCCCTTCATCAGGCCCTCGAAGCCCTGGCGGGCCACCAGGGCCGGGTCGTCCTTGCTGTCGCTGGCACCCAGCTTGGTGTCGGTGAGGTCGCCGCGGTCGAAGAACTCGGTGTCGGTGGGCCCGGGCAGCAGGGCCGTGACGGTGACGCCGGTGTCGGTGAGCTCCTCGCGGATGCCCAGCGCGAGGAACTGCACGAACGCCTTCGTCGCGGAGTAGACGGCCTGGAACGGCTCGGGCGCCTGCGAGACGACCGAGGAGGTGAACAGGATCCGCCCCTCCCCCTGGGCCACCATGTCCTGCACCACCCGCTTGGCGAGGTGCAGCGTCGACACGCAGTTCAGCTCCACCATCCCGATCTCGGCCTCCAGATCGGTCTCGACGAAGCGACCCCCGACCCCCACGCCGGCGTTCAGCGCGGCGGCGGCCAGCGGCCGGCCTGCCCCGCGCACGGCCGCGACGACCTTCTCGACCTCCGCGCGCACGGTGAGGTCGGCCCGGATGGGCGAGACGGCGGCGCCGCGCTGGCGCAGCTGGAGGGCCGCGGCGTCCAGCTCCGGATCCTCGGCGACGACGACGAGGTCGAAGCCGTGCTCGGCGAACTGCTTGGCCAGCTCCAGCCCGATGCCGCTGGAGGCACCGGTCACGAGGGCGAGGGGACGGGTGGTTGCTTCGGGCACGGGACCTCCACGGGCGCATCGGCGGACTGCCCGCTCCTGCCCAGGAACCGCACGGCGCACTCCTGGCGCGTGTCGGCCGCCGTCGACCCTGGGTAGCCCCCGGCCGTGGACCGGTCGCGCCCGCGGGGAGGGGCCGGGGACGCGGCGGTGCGCGTGCGGCCGGCCCCGGACCTGCGGTGGCTGCTGTCCGCCCGGTACCGGGCCGCCGGCGAACGGCCCCTGACGCACGATCCCGAGGCGACGGCCGGGCACCTGGTGCAGGCCGCGGGGATCCCGCTGACCGAGGTGGGGGCGATCCGGGCGGACGGCGCACCGGCGACGCCCGCCGACCGGACCGCCCCCGGCACCGTGCTCGACGTGGACCCGGTGCCGCGGCCGGTCGCCGTCCCGCCCGGCGGGTTCCTCCTCGACGTCGGGCTGGGCGCCCTCGCCCGGCGGCTGCGGCTGCTCGGGGCCGACGCCGCCTGGTCGAACGACGCCGACGACGCGGCGCTGGTCGCCCGGGCGGCCGCCGAGGACCGGGTGCTGCTCACGCAGGACCGGGGGCTGCTCATGCGGCGCGCCCTGCCGCAGGGCGCGCTCGTCCGCGGGAGCCGGCCCGGCGAGCAGCTCGACGACGTGCTCGACCGCTTCTCCCTGCCGCTGGCCCCGCTCACCCGCTGCACCGCCTGCGGGGCCGCCGTCCACCCGGTGCCGAAGGACGAGGTGGCGGAGGAGCTGGAGCCCGGCACCCGCCGCACCTACGACGCGTTCGCCCGGTGCCCGGCGTGCGGGCGGGTGTACTGGCGCGGCGCGCACGCCGCGCGCATCGATGCGCTGGTCGAGCGTGCCCACCGGAGCGGGCGGGGCAGGCAAGCCTGACCTTGGCCCCGGGGGGCCACGGGTCGGCCCCGGCGTGACACGCGGACCGGGCAGGGAGGGAGCGACCACCCGCCCGGAGACCGCCTGCGAGGACCGCCGTGTACCTGTCGAAGACCGAGGCCGCCGTCCTGCCGACGACGCTGCGCGCCCCCGCGCACCGCCCCCATCGGGCCGAGCCGGGCCGCCGCCGGCTGTGGTCGATGCTCGGCCCGGCCTTCGTCGCCGCCGTCGCCTACGTCGACCCCGGCAACTTCGCCACCAACTTCTCCGGCGGCGCCGCCTTCGGGTACACGCTGCTGTGGGTCATCGTCGCGGCCAACCTCATGGCGATGCTGATCCAGTCGCTGACCGCGAAGCTCGGGCTGGCCACCGGCCGCGACCTGGCCACGCTGTGCCGCGAGACGCTGCCCAAGCCGCTCACCCGGGGGCTGTGGCTGCAGGCCGAGGCGGTGGCGATCGCCACCGACCTGGCCGAGATCGTCGGCGGCGCCGTGGCGCTGTACCTGCTCTTCGGGGTCCCGCTGCCGATCGGCGGCATCATCACCGCCGTCGTCGCCTTCATCCTGCTGGCAGCGCAGTCCCGCGGGTACCGCCCGTTCGAGCGGGTCATCGCCGGGCTGTTGCTGGTCATCGGCATCGGGTTCGGCTACACCCTCCTCGGCTCCGGCGTCGACCCGGGCGGGCTCGCCGGGGGCATGGTGCCCTCCTTCGACGGCGCCGAGAGCGTGGTGCTGGCCACCGGGATCCTGGGCGCCACGGTGATGCCGCACGTGATCTACGTGCACTCCGCGCTCACCCCCGGCCGCTACGGCGACGCCGTCACCGCCGGCCGGAGCCGGGAGGGGCGGCGCCGGCTGCTGCGGGCGCAGCGGATCGACATCGTCGTCGCCATGGGCCTGGCCGGGCTGGTCAACGCCGCGATGCTCGTCATCGCCGCGCAGCTGTTCACCCGCGACAGCGGGGTCGACAGCCTCGAGGGCGTGCACGCCGGGCTCGGCGACCAGCTCGGCACCGGCGCCGCCCTCGCCTTCGCACTCGCGCTGCTGGCCTCGGGTTTCGCGTCCTCGTCGGTCGGCACGCACGCGGGGCAGGTGGTCATGGCCGGGTTCCTCAAGCGGCACATCCCGGTGCTCACCCGCCGGCTGATCACCCTGGCGCCGGCGCTGGCCGTGCTCGTGCTGGGCGGGGACCCGACGACCGCGCTGGTGTGGTCGCAGGTGGTGCTGTCCTTCGGCATCCCGTTCGCCCTGGTTCCGCTGCTGTGGCTCACCAGCCGCCGCGACCTGATGGGCGGCTGGGTGAACCGCCGGACCACCACCGTGGCCGGCAGCGTCATCGCGGTCCTGATCATCGGCCTCAACGCCCACCTGCTGGTCGGTCTGCTCGGCTGAACCCGCAGGCACCTCCCGCTCGGGCCGCGCACCCGGCCGTACCGGTCAGACGCCGCGCCAGGCGGCGTCGAAGAAACCGATCTCCAGCTGCATCGCCCGCGAGTAGGCGGCCCGCAGCGCCGGGGTGTCGACCGCGACGGTGTCGAGCAGCCGCTCGAGGGCGGCGGCGAGCTCCTCGAAGCCCGGGTCGGCGTAGGTGCGCACCCACTCCTCGTACGGTCCGGACGCCCGGCCGGCCAGCGACTGCCCGAGGTGGGCGTACAGGCGCATGCACGGGGTCATCGCCGCGCAGGTCAGCGCCACGCCGCCCAGCGAGGCCGTGGCCAGCAGGAAGTCGGTGTAGGCCGACGTCGCCGGCACCGGCCGGACGGTGGTCAGGTCGATGCCCCAGCGCTGCGCGTAGGACGCGTGCAGCCCCAGCTCCTCGCGCACCCCGGCCAGCAGGTCGGCGAAGACGTCGAGGCAGGCGCGGTCGGGGCTGTGCGCGACGCCCAGCCCGTAGGCCCGGGCGAACGCCTCCAGGAAGAACGCGTCCTGCGCCACGTACCCGGCGAACCGGTCCCGCGGCAGCGTGCCGTCGGCGATCCCCTGCACGAAGGGGTGCGCCAGCGCCGCGGCGGCGCGGTCGGCCTCGGCGGTCCAGAGCTCGCGGGCCAGGCTCATGCCGTCGCCACCGCCATGTCCCAGAACGCGATCTCCGCCGCGACGACCTCCAGGAACACGCGCTCGTCACCTCCGCCGACGGCGTCCGCCGCCGCCGCGAGGCCCGCCACGTAACCGCCGAACTCCGGCGCCGTCCAGTGCTCGACGAACTCCCGGTAGGCGGGCGCGCCCGGGAGCGCGGCCGACCAGGCGTCGAGGTAGGTGCGCTCGATGGTCCACAGCGCGGTCAGCGCGGCCGGGACGTCGGCGCCGTCGAGCCGCTCGAGCAGCTCCGCGTAGGCGGCCGTGGCCGGGAGCGCCGGCGCGGACAGGTCCAGCCCCCGGGCCGCCGCCCGCTCCTCGAACCAGTCCAGCTCCTCGACCAGGGCCAGGGCTCCGCGGGCGAGCACCTCCTGGGCCGGCCGGGGCGCCCGGGCCAGCAGCCGCGCCTGGAAGCGGAGGAGGTCGGCGACGAACCGCGCGTCCTGCACCAGCCAGGTGTCGAAGGCCGATGGCGCGATCGTCCCGTCCCGCACGGCGGTGAGGAAGGGATGGCGGGTGGCGTCCGCGAACGCGTCGGCATGGCGGACGGGCAGCTCGTCGACCGGCATGGGCGCCGACTGTACGAGACCCCCTAGGGTGGCGGTGTCACGGCCGAGGCCGTGGTGCGGGAGCTCGGATCGACCGGGCTGAGAGGGCGGCTGCCGCGCCGCCGACCGCTGGAACCTGACCGGGTAATGCCGGCGTAGGGAGCGATCATGAACAGTTTCGGAACCGTCGGCGCAGCCACCCGCGGGGAGGATGCGCCCCTCACCCTGTCCGAGCCGCCGCCCCGGACCCTCGGCCTGCGAGAGACCGCCGGCCTCTGGGCCAGCCTGGGCATCAGCCTGCTGCTGCCCGTGGCGGCCACCTTCGTGGTCCTCGCCGACCGGCCGCTGTGGCACACGCTCGGGGCGGTCGTCGTCGGCGCGGTCATCGGCTCGGTGCTGCTGGGGCTGGGCGCCGCCGCCGGCGCCCGCGAGGGCGTGCCGGCGATGGTGCTGCTCCGCGGCCTGCTGGGCCGCCGGACCTCGTTCCTGCCCACCGGCTTCAACCTGGTGCAGTGCGTCGGCTGGGCCGCCTTCGAGATCCTGATCATCTCCGAGGCGGCCGCCCGTGCCCTCGACGCGCCGCGCTGGCCGTTCGCGCTCGCCGCGGGCGCCATCGCCACGCTGATGGCGCTGCGCCCGCTCGGCGTGGTCCGCGTGCTCGCCCGCTACGCCATCTGGGCGGCGGTCATCGCGGTCGCCTACCTCTTCGTCCAGGTCCTGTCCGAGCCGCTGCCGCCGGTGACCGAGGGCGGGGCGACGTCCTTCTGGACGGCGGCCGACATCGTCATCGCCCTGCCGATCTCGTGGTTCCCGCTGGCGGCCGACTACACCCGGCACGTCCGCAGCGGCCGGACCGCGTTCGTGGGGACGGCGTCCGGCTACGGCCTGGCCACCGTGGCCATGTTCAGCCTCGGGGTCATCGCGCTGGCCGCCTACGGCCGCGGCGGGCTGGACGTCATCGACGCGATGCTCGCCGTCCCGCTGGGTCTGGTCGCCGTCCTGGTGCTGCTGGTGGTGGAGGTCGACGAGGCGTTCGCCAACGTGTACTCGACGGCGGTGTCGGCCCAGAACGTGGTGGCGCGGCTCGACCGCCGGGTGCTGGCCGTGGCGGTCGGCGTGGTGGCGACCACCCTCGCCCTGGCCTTCGACCTCGCCGCCTACGAGCCGTTCCTCTTCCTGATCGGCGCGGTGTTCGTCCCGCTCATCGGGGTCTTCGTCGTCGCCTACTTCCTGCTGCCCCGGGGGGCGTGGGACACCTCCGACACCGCGCGCGCCCGCCCGCTGCTCCTCCTCCCCTGGGTGGCCGGCTTCGTGGCCTACCAGCTCACGCTGCCGACCTTCTTCGCCGGTCCGGGCGCCGCCTGGACGACGTGGTGGACCGAGCGCCAGCTCGACGTGGGCATCGACCCGGCCAACGGCTGGTCGGCCTCGCTGGTGAGCCTCGCCGTGGCCGCGTTGCTGACCGTGGCCGTGGCCCTTCCGGGCGCCCTGCGGCACCGCCGGGCGGCAGCGTGACCGCGTCCCTCGGGGGCCTGCACGTCCTCACCGACGCCCGGGTCGGCCGGGCGGCGCTCGATGCGGTGACCGCCGCCGTCGCCGCCGGCGCCCCGGTGGTCCAGGTGCGGTCCAAGGACGCGACCGACCGGGAGCGCTACGACTTCGCCCGCCGGGTGGTGGAGGTCTGCGCGGGCGCGGGGGCGACCTGCCTGGTCAACGACCGCGTCGACCTCGCGCTGGCCGTCGGCGCCCACGGCACGCACCTGGGCGCCGACGACCTGCCGCTGGACGTCGTCCGCCGGCTGGCCGGCCCGGGGCACCTCCTGGGCGGCACGGCCCGCGACCCGGAGCGCGCCCGCCTCCTGGTGGCCCAGGGCGCCGACTACCTCGGCGTCGGGCCCGCCCATGCGACCACGACCAAGACCGGGCTGCCCGAGGCGCTCGGCCCGGCGGGCGTGCGGGCGGTGGCCGAGGCGGTCGAGGTCCCCGTGATCGCCATCGGCGGGGTGACCGCCGAGCGGATCCCGGACCTGCTCGCCGCCGGCGCCGCCGGGGTGGCCGTCGTGGGCGCCGTCTCGGCCGCGGCCGACCCCGGCGCCGCCACCCGGGAACTGCTGCGGGCCCTGGCGGGCGGGCCGTGACCGTCGTCGTCGTCGGTGGTGGGCTGATCGGGCTGTCGGTGGCGTGGCGGGCGGCCCAGCGGGGCCTGCCGGTCACCGTGGTGGACGACGCGCCCGGAGGCGGTGCGTCGCAGGCCGCGGCCGGCATGCTCGCACCGGTCACCGAGGCCGCCTACGGCGAGGAGTCGCTGCTCCGGCTGTGCCTCGCGTCGCTGGAGCGCTATCCCGCCTTCGTCGCGGAGGTGGAGCGGGCCGGTGGCGTGCCGGTGGGGCTGCGCACCCAGGGCACCGTCGTCGTCGGTTTCGACGAGGACGACATGCGCGCGCTGGACGCCCTGCTGGACTTCCAGCGCGAGCTCGGGCTGGACGTCGAGCGGCTGACCGCGCGGGCCGCCCGGCGCCGCGAGCCCTCCCTGTCGCCGCGGGTCCGGGGCGCCCTGCACGTGCCGGGTGACCACTCGGTGGACGGCCGGGCCCTGCACGCCGGGCTGCTGGCCGCCGCCGCGGCGGCCGGCGTCCGGCTGGTGTCCTCCCGGGTGGCGGAGGTGCGGGTCGTGGACGGCCGGGCGGCCGGGGTGCGGCTGGCCGACGGCACGGAGCTGGCCGCCGACGCCGTCGTGGTGGCCCTCGGCGCGCGCAGCGGCGCGCTCACCGGGGTTCCCCCGCTGCCCGTCCGGCCGGTCAAGGGGCAGATCCTCCGCATGCGGGGGGCCGCCGGCCTGCTGGAGGGGACCGTGCGGGCGCTGGTGCGCGGGCGGCAGGTGTACCTGGTGCCGTACGACGACGGCGTGACCGGGGACGGGCTGATCGTCGGCGCCACCGTCGAGGACCGGGGCTTCGACGCCGCGGTCACCGCCGGCGGCGTGCACGACCTGCTGCACGACGCGCTCGAGGTGGTCCCCGGCGTCTCCGAGCTGGAGCTGGTCGAGACCATCGCCCGGTGGCGGCCCGCGACGGCGGACAACGGGCCGTTGCTGGGACCATCGGGGGTGCCGGGCGTGGTCCTGGCGACCGGGCACTACCGCAACGGCGTCCTCCTGGCGCCGGTGACCGGCGAGGTGGTCGCCGAGCACCTCGCGACCGGCGAGCTGCCCGATCTCGCCGCCCCCTTCACCGCAGACAGGTTCGGAAGGTGATCCGCATGCAGGTGACCGTCAACGGCGTGCCCACCGACGTGGACGACGACTGCACCGTCGCCGCGCTCGTCGAAGCCCGCACCAACGGGCACGGCAGGGTCGCCGTCGCGCGCAACGGCGACGTCGTCCCCCGGAGCGGCTGGGAGTCGACGCGGCTCTCCGCCGGGGACAGCCTGGAAGTCCTCGCCCCCACCGCAGGAGGTTGACCCGATGACCGTGCACGAGGTGGTCCCCGCCCTGGAGCGGGAGGAGCAGGCCGATCCGTTCCTCCTCGGCGGGGAGACGTTCACGTCCCGGCTGCTGCTGGGCACCGGCGGCGCCCCCAGTCTCGAGTCGCTGGAGCGGGCCGTCGTGGCCTCCGGCACCGAACTGGTGACGGTGGCGCTGCGCCGGGTGGAGGCCTCCAGCAGCGCGGCGATGCTCGAGGTGCTGGACCGGTGCGGGGTGCGCCTGCTGCCCAACACGGCCGGGTGCAGGACCGCTCGGGAAGCGGTTCTGACCGCCCGGCTGGCCCGCGAGGCGTTCGACACCTCCTGGGTGAAGCTGGAGGTCATCGGCGACGAGCACACGCTCCTGCCCGACCCGATCGAGCTGTTCGAGGCGGCCGAGGAGCTCGTCGCCGACGGGTTCACCGTGCTGGCGTACACCACGGACGACCCGATCCTCGGGCGCCGGCTGGCCGACATCGGGTGCGCGGCGGTCATGCCGCTGGGGTCGCCGATCGGCAGCGGCCTGGGCATCCGCAACCCGCACAACATCGCGCTCCTCCGCGAGGCGGTCGACGTCCCGGTGGTGCTCGACGCGGGCATCGGGACGGCGTCGGACGCGACGCTCGCGATGGAGCTGGGCTGCGACGCCGTCCTGCTCGCCTCCGCCGTCACCCGCGCCCGGGAACCCGAGCGCATGGCCCTGGCGATGCGCCACGGGGTAGAGGCCGGCCGGCTCGCCCGGGGAGCCGGGCGCATCCCCCGGCGCTGGCACGCCGAGGCCTCCACGCCGATGCAGGGGCTGCCCGAGCTGTGATGCCGCCGCGGCTGCTCGTGCTCACCGACCGGACGCAGTGCGACCGGCCGCTGGTGGACGTGGTCGCGGCGGCCGTCGAGGCCGGAGCGCGCGCGGTCGTGCTCCGCGAGAAGGACCTGCCGGCTCCCGAGCGCGACCGGCTGGCCGCCGAGCTGGCGCCCGTGCTCGGCTCGGTGGGTGGGCTCCTGCTGCGCGCCGGCGCCGTCGGCGCGACGGGAGGGATCCACCTCGCGGCGGACGAGCCGTTTCCTGCCGACCGCCCGCGGATCGTCGGCCGGTCGTGCCACTCCACCGCCGAGGTGGCGGCCGCTCGCGCCGAGGGCTGCGACTACGTCACCGTCTCGCCGGTCTTCCCGACGGCCTCGAAACCCGGCTACGGCCCGGCCCTGGGGGTCGAGGGCCTGCGCGCGTTCCTCGTCCCCGGGGCACCGCCGGTCCTCGCCCTGGGCGGCGTGCTCCCCGCGCACGTGCCCTCGCTCCTGGCAGCAGGGGCGCACGGGGTCGCCGTGATGGGCCCGCTGATGCGCGACCCGGGGCGCGCGGCCGCGTACCTCGAGGCGATGCCCCCGGTCAGCCGCCCGGGACCCGGCTAGTCCGGCGGCACGACTGAACACACCCGTTCACAGCAGGGGCGTGCTGCCCGCCGTGCTCGCCGTCGCCGCCGGCGTCCGGTCCGGATACTGGTCGCCGGTGCTCGTCGCCTGGCAGTGTGATCCACACGACATCAGGTTTGACACCCCGGGCAGCGGCTCATAGGTGACGGTTAGGCCAGCACGCGGCAGCAGCAGGCCTCGACGGAGGAGAGCACAGGCGTGACAGGGCAGGCGGCCGGCACGATCTGGCCGTCGGCGTACCCGCCTGCGGCCGAGCCCGTCCTCGTCTGGGACCTGCACGACGTCGCCGAGCTCCCGGGGGTGCGCGCGCAGGTCCGCCACCGGGTCACCGGCCCGGGGATCGGTGACCTCCTCGACCGACTCGTGCTGGCCCTGGACGAGATGGCGTCGAACGCGCTGCGCCACGGAGGCGGTGAGGTGCGGGCGGCTCTCCGCACCACCGGCGCCGACTACCTCGTCGAGGTGACCGACCAGGCGACGCACAGCCCGCCGGCACCGGCCGTCGGCCGCGACCCGAGCCTGGGGGGTCTGGGCCTCTACCTGATCGCCGAACTGTCCGCCGCGCACGGCTGGTACGTCGCCGCGGGGCGCAAGCACGTCTGGGCGGTGCTGCGCCGCTGAGCCCCCGTCAGCCCTGGGGGTGGAGCCGGACCGCCACCAGCGCGACGTCGTCCTGCAGCGCCTCTGCCGGGCGCAGCCGATCGAGGACGGCGTCGCACAGCTCCGGCAGCGGCCGGCCACCGAGGTCGGCCAGCGCCGCGCGCAGCCGCGCGGTGCCCTCGTCGAGCGAGAGGTCGCGCCCCTCGACCAGCCCGTCGGTGTAGAGCAGCACGGTCGTCCCGCGGGGCACCGTCAGCACCGTCTCCGTGCGCCGCGTCCCCGGGTCGACCCCGAGCATCAGCTCGGCCCGTTCCCCCGCCAGCTCCTCGATCCGCCCGTCCGGCCGCAGGACCAGCGGCGCCGGGTGGCCGGCGTTGGACCAGCGCAGCCGGCTCACCCCGGCGGCACGTTCCTCGTCCGTCTGCTCGACGCGCACGACCGCCGCGGTGGCCAGCGTGCCCACGTGCAGGCCGCGGATGGCGGCGTCGAGGTCGGCGAGCACCTCCGCCGGGCCGATGTCGCGGTAGGCGATGCCGCGCAGCATGCCGCGCAGCTGCCCCATCGCCGCAGCCGCCTCGGTGTCGTGCCCGACGACGTCGCCGATGACCAGCACGGTCGAGTCCGAGGGCTGCTGGAAGGCGTCATACCAGTCGCCACCGACCTCCGCCACCGCCATCGCCGGGTGGTAGCGCGCCACGATCTCGGCGGAGTCGGGCTGCGGCGGTGCGGTGAGCAGGCTGCGCTGCAGACCTTCGGCCAGCCGGCGTTGCTGCCCGTAGAGCCGGGCGTTGTCCAGCGCCAGCGCCACCCGTCCGGCGACGTCGCGCACCGTCGCGACGTCCTCCTCGTCCGGCAGCGGGCGGTCGGCGGACCGGTAGGCGCTGAGCGCCCCGAGCGTCCGGCCACGGGCGGCCAGCGCCATCGTCACCGCCGACCGCGGCGCCAAGCGCCAGAAGGCGTCGCTGACGTCGCCCGGCGGGAGGGTCTCCCCCACGGCCACCCCGGCGTCGGGGACGACCAGGACCTGCCCGGAGGCGAGCGCCCGCATGATGGGGGCGTCGGGTGGCAGGGCGGCCAGCCGCAGCGCGGCGTAGCGGCGGACGACGTCCCGGTACTCCGGGTCGCGGTGCCAGCTGGCGACGTCCCGCATCCGGCCGTCCTCGTCAGCGAGGCTGAGGATCGCCCAGTCGCCGAGCTCGGGCACGAGCAGCTCGGCGACCCGCTGCAGCGCCTCCTCCTCCCGCTGCCGGGTGTCCAGCGACGCCGACACGGCCGTCGTGGCGTGCGCGACCAGCGCGAGCCGGGCGGCGCTGCGCCGGGCCTTCTCCTCGGTCGCCCGGCGCTCGGTCACGTCGAGGAAGGACACCGAGAGACCGTCGGGAGTGGCCCAGGCACGCGCCTCGAACCACGCGTCCAGCGGTGGCGGGTAGTAGGCCTCGAACAGCTGCTCCTCACCGGTCGACACCGCCGCCCGGTAGTGCCGTTCGAAGTCGCTGCCCACGGCCGCCGGGAAGCGGTCCCAGACGACCTGCCCGATCAGCTCCTCGCGCGAGGCGCCCAGCACCCGCTCGGCCTCGGCGTTGACGTACGTGAAGCGCCACTCCCGGTCCAGGGAGAAGAACGAGGCCTTCATGGCCTCCAGCAGGCGGGCGAGGCGGACGTCCTCCTGCCGCTGCGGCGTCGTGTCGTAGGCGGCGCCGAGCAGCCGCACCGCGGTCCCGCCGTCGTCGGAGACCGCACGACCGCGCCCCCGCACCCAGCGGGTGACCCCGGTCGGCAGCACGACCCGGAGCTCGGCCTCGTAGTCGCCACGCCCTTCGATGGCCGTCTGCAGGGCGTCGGTCGTCCGCTCCCGGTCGTCGGGGTGCACCCGCGCGACGAAGGAGTCGATGGTCTCGTCGAACTCGTCCCGCTCGTAACCGAACAGCGCCAGCATCCGGTCGTCCCACAGCAGCCGGCCCGTCACCAGGTTCCAGTCGAAGCTGCCGATGCCGGCGGCGTCGATGGCCAGCTCGAAGCGCAGCCGGTGCGCCTCGTACTCCGCCGTGAGCGCCATGAGCTGGAGCTCGGTGCTGACCGAGTCGGCGAGCTGACGGAGCAGGGTCACGTCCCGCTCGGTCCAGGCCCGTGGCCGGGGCTCGTACGCGCACAGCGCACCGATCGGGTCGCCGCCCGTGGCCCGGAGGGGGATGCCGAGGAAGGCGCCGACCTGCCCGGACCGGACGGGGTCGCGGTCGGACACCCGCTCGTCGCGGGCGGCGTCCGGCACGACGAGGGGACCGTCGGCCGTCGCGGCGACGGCACACAGCGAGGAGGCCAGCGGCAGGCGGGCCCCGATGCCGCCGGGTGGCAGGCCGGTGCCGGCCACCGCGGTCTGCACCTCGCCGATGAGGGAGACGTCGACGGACTCGCAGTCCAGCAGTCGGGTGGCCAGGTCGGTGAGCCGCTGCAGGTTGCGGTTGCCGAGGGCCTCGCCGGCCAGCCGGCGCACCGCCTCGGCGCGGTCGGTGACGCCCGGCGCCGAGCGTTCGGGGGCGCCCCGAGGGGCCGGCCCGTCGGGGCGCTCGGCTGCGGTCACGTGGGTTTCCCTCCACAGACGGTCCGCAGGTGGCCGGCGGCACGGCTGCTCCGGTGCGCGGCGAGAGATGCAGAGCGTGTCACACCGGCCGGCCGGATGCGCGGATGCGTCGGCGGGGGGACCGGGAAGAGGGGCGGCCGGGGCGGGCGCCCGGGCGGGGGCCGGACCGCTGGGTGGTCCGGCCCGCTCCGGCGGGCGCCCGCCGTCGGCGGGAGGATGCGGACGGGATGCCCGTCCACCGGCACGTGCCCACGAGCTCCGCGACGTCGCCCGGCGCGCCGTCCCGGAGCACCTGGCCGGGACGTCGGACCGCGGCCCCGGGCGGCGTCAGCACCCCGCCGGCCGGTGGACCGGTGGCCCACCACGCCGCAGCCGGCCAGGCGCCGCCGGTCGGAGACCCGGGGTTGGTCGCGAGGGGGATCGCGCCGCCGGGCACCGGCAGGGCCTGTCGTCCACCGCGCCGGACGGTTCCGGGTCCGCGGTTCCCCGCCGTCCGCGATCCGTGCCTCCCTGGAGGGTCCGCGCGCTGCGTGCTGGGCAGCAGCCGGGCGGGGGGACGAGGCCGGATCCGTGGAACGGTGAGGTCTGCGGGCGCCCGGAGGGCACCGTCGGGGGTGGGCCAGGTGCGGCCGAGGTCGGCCGAGGGGGGACGCGCTCGCAGGACCGAGTCGACGATCCGCGACCACCCGGGGGAAGAGGGGTGGCCGGGGCCGGCGTGCTCGACGGGAGAGCGGTGGACGGCGTGCCGCGGCTGGATGCCGTGGTCGCGCTGCAGGGTCAGCCGGGCGCGGGAGACGCCGGGCGGGGGTGCGCCGAGGGTGCCCGCACGGTGAACGGCGAGGGGAAGGTGCCATTCGCGGGCCCGGTTCGTCGCGGCGGGGGCGGGGACCCGCGGGCCGGGCACCCGGCCGGATCGCCGCGCGCCCCGGCTCCACCGGATCCCTGCGGGGACCGCGGTGCCGGTACCCGGGGGGTGCGGCCCGCCGGGCCGGGGGTGCGGACCGGGAGGAACGGCGGCGTGGACCGCGCCCCGTACCGACCCGAGGACGGCCAGTCCCCCGGTGGACGCCGGCCTGCGTGCGGCCGGCTCCGTACCGAGGGTTCCGTGGAACTCGGGTGGGCGGTGGGACGGGCGGTCGCGTCAGATGCGGCCGTACCGGTTCGCGACCCCGGCGACGACGCCGGTCCCGCGGGAAGGAGCGCCGCGGCGGGGGAAGGCGCCACGGGCTGGATGGAGGGGGTGCTGGGCATCTCGCGCAGCACCACGGGGGGATCGAGATCGCGCAGCACCCGGGACGCGGGGCGGCCCCAGGCGAGGTGCCGGCCCTGCTCGCCGGCGCCCCACAGCGCCATCCGGCGGGTGAACCCGCGCAGCGCCGCCCGGCGCCGGCCGGGCACCGGGGCGGGGGGTGCCGGGGTGCGCCAGGCCAGGTTCTGGCCCTGCTCGCCGGCGCCCCACAGCGCCATCCGGCGGGTGAGCCCACGGACCCCGCCCAGGGGCTCGCGGACCCGCTCGGGGACCACGATCACCCGGGGGGTGAACACCGGCGGTGCGGGCACGTGCGCGGCACGGGCGGCAGGTGCCGGCTGGACCGACCGCAGCGGGGCGGGGCGGGCCGCCGCGCGGTGCGTGGCCGGCCGGGGGCGCTGGCGGGGACGGACCTGCTCCGCCCGGTCCAGGACGTCGATGAGACCCATCAGCGTGCTGCCCGGCTCGCGGGGGGATCGGTCGGCGCGCATGGCTGACTCCGCCGGCCCGAGGGCCTGCCGGCTGCTGCTCATGTCGCCTCCTGAAGTCGTGTCCGCAGCAGGGGAAGGTGCCGCGAACAAGGAGAAAGGTAGGGATCGGCGGGCCCGGGAGCCGGCTCCTCCGACGACTCCCCGGAGCCGCGTGACCGAACCGTTGCCCGACCCCTGCGCGCCGGTCGGTGACCCCTCTTCCGGCGCATGCCCTTGTCGATTCGACGGCGCTCCGCGAGCGTGGCAGGGCCGATCCGGGCCGTCGGTCACTTCCGGACGGCTCCGGCACGCCCGGCGTGTCGGGCACCCGCCGGACCGCGGCCGGCTCGTGCGGACCGGCTTGCGAGGATGCGGCGGTGACCGACCGCATCCCGCTGGTGATCGACACCGACCCCGGCATCGACGATGCCCTCGCCATCCTGCTGGCCCTGGCCAGTCCCGAGGTGGACCTGCGGCTGGTCACCACGGTGCACGGCAACGTGGAGCTCGCGCAGGTCACCGAGAACGCCCTGCGGGTGCTGCACCTGGCCGGGCGCTCCGACGTGCCGGTGGCCGCCGGCGCCCGGGCCTCGTTGGTCCACCCGCAGCCGGAGCGGGCCGGGCACGTGCACGGCGACGCCGGGCTCGGCGGCGTCGAGCTGGCGCCCTCCCCCGCGGCCGTCGATCCCCGCCCCGCGGTCGTCGCCCTGGCCGAGACGCTGCTGGCCGAGAGCACGCCGGTGACGGTGGCCGCGATCGGCCCGCTCACCAACATCGCGCTGCTGCTGGCCGTCCACCCGGAGGCCGCCGAGCGCATCGGGCGGCTCGTCGTCATGGGCGGCTCCGCCTCCCGCGGGGGAAACGTCACCGCCGCCGCGGAGTTCAACGTCTGGTCCGATCCCGAGGCGGCGCAGGTCGTGCTCTCCTCCTCGGTGCCCGCCGTCCTGGTCGGCCTGGACGTCACGCTGCTCACCGTGCTCACCGAGGAGGGCATCGCCCGCTTCGCCGCCGCCGGCCCGATCGGCCGCAGCGCGGCGGCGATCCTCCAGCAGTACGTGGACCACGCCCGCGACGCCTACGGCACCGCGGGCGTCGTGGTCCACGACGCCCTCGCGCTCACCGAGGCGATCGCGCCGGGCACCCTGGGCACGGTGCGGCGCGACGTCGTCGTCGACACCACGCCGGGCCCCGGCCGCGGGCAGACCCTGGTCGACCGGCGGGCGGTCTCGCGCGCGGCGAGCGCGGTCGAGGTGGCCGAGACGGTCGACAGCGGCGCCGCCGTGGAGTTCCTGGTCTCCCGGCTGGCGCGGCTGGACGGCTGATCAGCGGGGCGTCCGGGTTCCCGCCACGATGCCGACGGCGATGTCGCGCAGCTTGCGGTTGTAGCGCTGCGATGCCTGGCGCAGCACCTCGAAGGCCCGATCGGCGTCGATCCCCTGCTGGGCCATGAGCACGCCCTTGGCCTGCTCGATGACCGCGCGCGACTCCATGGCGATCCGCATGTTGCGGGCCTGCTCGGTCAGCTGGGCGTGCGCGTCGGCGTTGGCGACCGCGACCGCGATGCTCTCGGCCACCCCGAGAGCGGCGGCCAGCGACTCGGGGCGGGCGAACGCCGCGGGCCGGGACGAGTACACGTTCAGCGCGCCGATGCTCGACCCCTGGTAGGGCAACGGCACCGACAGCGAGCTGCGGACACCGGTCGCGCGCACGCGTGCCATGTAGGCGGGCCACCGCTCCTCGGTACGCACGTCGTCGATCCGCAGGACGACGCCGCCACGGCCGGCGTCCAGGCAGGGACCGCTGCCTTCGGCGTACTGCAGCTCGTCGGCCGCCAGCGCCATGTCGCCGCGGTAGCCGGCCGTGAAGGCCTTGTCACCGCGGACCAGCGTCGTGGACACCGCGTCCGCACCCGGGACGGCCCGGGCCGCGATCGTGGTGATCTCGGTGAGCACCTCGGTCAGCTCCCGGCCGCCCAGGGTCACCCGGGCGAGCTCGCGCAGGACGTCGTCCACCGGCCCAGTCTGCCTGGCGGGGCCCGCACCGTTCGCCCCCCTTCGCGCGCCGCGTCCCCATCGGTCAGGATGGTGCGATCCGGGCCGGGTCCCGGGGTACCCGCGGAGCAGACGCGAGAGGACGAGATGGCCGACGAGCTGGCCCCCGACGCGTGGCCGAGCGCGCCCGTCCCGTCCGTCCCCGGTGATGTCTGGCACTGGCAGCTGGAGGCCATGCACGTGGTGTCCCGCGTGCGCACCGATCTGCGCGCGCGGATCGCCCACCCGTCGGTCTCCGCCGCCTCGACCGAGGACGCCCGCGACGGGCTGCTCCTGGTGTTCGAGGAGCTGGCGTCCAACGCGCTGCGGCACGGCGGGGGGGACGTACGGGCCCTGGTCGTCGCCGGCCCCGCCGGCTGGCTGCTCGACCTCAGCGACGAGGCACCCGACCGCCCGCCCGTGCCGGCCGTCGACCGGGATCCGGCGCTGGGCGGGATGGGCCTGCACCTCGTCGCGCAGCTCTCCACCGCCTACGGCTGGGAGGAGCGGCCGGGCCGCAAGCACGTCTGGGCGCTGCTGCCCTCGGGACGGGAGGCCGTCGAGGGGCTGCGCGACCGGCTGCCCGAACAGCGCTCACCCGGGCTCAACCGGGACTGAGGGAGCCGGCCGGGCCACCACCGCCCTGTCCGACCCACCCGGCTGACCTGCGGAGACTGTCGGTGGTCGGCTCTACCGTGCAGGTGTGTTCCCCGGTGAGCCTCCCCGCGCGCCGGACGAGGGCGTGCCGATCCCCTGGGTGCCCGACACCGACACCCCCGGGCTGAGCGATCTGGAACTGGTCGCCGACATCTGGGCCGCCGATGCCCGCGAAGCCCGGTACGCCGCCCAGCGCGCCGAAGCGATCACCGCGCTCGCCCGCCGCCGTTCCATCGACGGCGACCGCGACTTCGGCCCGCTCGGCGGCCTGGGGCTCGACAGCCGGCTCCACCGCTCCGAGGTGCTCGCCCTGGTCAGCGAGACGTTCGTGACCGAGCTGGCGATGATCCGCGGCTGCACCGAGGCAGAGGCCGAAGCCCTCGCCGTCGAGTCGATCCTGCTCACCACCCTGCTCACCGGCACCTGGGACGCCCTCTACGCCGGCCGCATCGACGTGCGGAAGATGCGGGCCCTGGTCGACCTGCTGGCCACAGCCAAGCCGGCCGTCATCGCCGAGGTCGAACGCCGCGTCCTGCCCGACGCCGGCCGGCTCACCGTCCCCCAGCTGCGCGCCCGGGTACGCCGGACACTGGCCCGCCTCGACGCCGACGCCCTCGACAAACGCCGCACCGAAGCGGCCGAGCGGGCCGACGTCACCACCCGCCGCACCGGCGACGGGATGAGCCAGCTCGTCGCCGACCTGCCCGTCCACCTCGCCGCCGCCTGCGCCGACGCCATCGACCAGTACGCCCAGCTGCTGCGCGCCGACGGCGACTCCCGGCCCATCGGCGTCCTCCGGGCCGCCGTCGCCGCCGACCTGATCCTCCGCCCTGGGACACCTCCCGGCCGCCGGTCACCGCCCAGCTGACCATCCACGCCCCACTGCCCTCCCTGCACGACCCCGACGGCGAGGGAGGCACGCAGCCGGCCGCCGAGGTCGCCGGTGAGGTCGTCACCGCCGCCCACTGCCGGGAGATCCTGCGCGAACTGGACCTGCTCGGCATCGGCGCCGCACCCACCGGCGGATGCGTGCAGGTGGCCATCGGCAACCCCGCCGACGGCCGGCTCATCGCCGTCGCCACCCGCCGTCAACTCCGCCGCGCCGCCGGGCACCAGCGCCCCTCCCGCACGCGCGGCAAGGCCCCGACCAGCCGACCCACCCCAACCGGGCAACAGCCCCGGAGCGGACCGGGCCTCGGCCCACCGGCACCGACCACCACCTACGGCCCCACCGCCGGGCAACGCCGCTTCCTCCACGTCCGCGACCGGCACTGCCGCATGCCCGGCTGCCGACGGCGCCCCGGCCGCTGCGACATCGACCACGGCATCGCACACGCCGACGGCGGCCCGACCGACTGCTGGAACCTCTGCTGCCTGTGCCGCCGGCACCACCGCATCAAAACCTTCGCCCGCGGCTGGCGCTTCCAACTACTCGCCGACGGACGCCTGATCGTGCGAACCCCCAGCGGTATCTCCCGGACCACCCGACCACCGGGCTGGTGCCACGAACCCGAACCCGACCCACCCTGGCTCGACGAGGACGCCCCACCCGATCCACTGCTCCACTGACCGGCGGAACGCACCCGTCACCGGGCCCTGGCCACCGCCGTGCAGAAGCGGGCGGCATCGGCCTGCACCGCGGTCATCGGTGCCAGCAGCTCCTCCTCCGCCACCGCGCGCACGGCCGCGCGCAACCGGCGGTCGGCCGCCCGCCCCCGCCGGCGCGCCCGCATCGCCACGAGCGGCCGGCACACCAGCGCGAGCAGCAGGCCGGCGAGCAGCCCACCCACCAGCAGCAGCGTGGGCAGCGGGATGCCCTCGACCCGGGGCAGCGGGACGACGTCGTCGAGCTGGAGGAACCCGAGCACGACGAGCGCCAGCAGCCACAGCGCCCCGACCAGCGCGGTCGCCAGCAGCAGCCACTGCAGCCCGGCCGCCGCCCGCTGCCAGAGCGGCACCCGGTCGGGCCCCAGGTCGGCACCCCCCACCGCCCGGTCCAGGGCGTCGGCCAGCCGCTCCTCGGACACCTCGGCGGTGCGCCGCAGCTCGTCGCGCCAGGCCGGCGCCAGGCCCTCCCCGACGGCGTCACGCGCCTCCCGGACGGCGGTCGCCATGCGGGCCCGCTCCACCGCACCCGCCGGCGGGAGGGACGTGCGGGCGCGCTCGTCGCCCAGGTGCAGCCGCTCCAGCGGGTCCGCGCGGAGCCGGCGCGTCCACCGGACCGGCGGCCAGCCGGTGCGCCCGGTGCCCTCCCGCCGGGTCGACCGCTCCACCGCGCCGACCACGGTCGGGACGCCGGCCGCCGCGGCGAGGGCGTCGGTGAGGTCGTCGGCCGGCTCCCGAGCCTGGTCGTCGGCGGCACCGGCCCGCCCCCACCACCGCGACCCGCCGGCCGGGGCGGGAGGGCAGTGCGCCGCCAGCTCCGCGGCGCTGCCCCGCACGTCGGCGAGCAACCGCTCGCCGGCCGCCCGGCGGGCGCGGACCCGCCGGGCCAGCTCACCGCGCAGCTCGGCCAGCCCGGCTCCCGTGCGCCCGGACACCGCCAGCAGCGGGGTCGCCGCAAGCCCCTCGCGGTCCAGCAGGCCCCGCAGGTCGGCCAGGCAGGCGCGGGCGGCGGCGTCGTCCAACCTGTCGACCTGGTTGAGCACCACCATCAGCACGCCGGCGTGGCCCGCCAGCGGCGCCAGGTACCGCTCGTGCACGGCGGCGTCGGCGTACTTCTGCGGGTCGAGCACCCAGACGAGGACGTCGACCAGCTCCACCAGCCGGTCGACCTCCAGCCGGTGCTCCAGCCGCACGCTGTCGTGGTCGGGGAGGTCCAGCAGGACCAGCCCGTCGAGCGCCGGCTCGGGCTCGTGGCGGTGCCGCCGCGGCACCTCGAGCCAGTCCAGCAACCGGTCGGCCCCGTCATCGGCCGTGCCCCACACGGTGGCGTGCGCGACGCCGGTCGTGGGGCGACGCACCCCCGGCGTGCTCACCTCGCTCCCCGACAGCGCGTTGAACAGGGTGGACTTGCCGCTGCCCGTCGCCCCGGCCAGCGCGACGACGGTGGCGTCCCCGAGCGCCTCGCGCGCTCCGGCCTTGGCCAGCACCGCCCTCGCCCGCGCCACCTCCGGCACCGCCAGCTGCCCGTCGGCCACCTCGACGGCCTCGCGCAGCGCGGCCAGCCGGTCGGCCAGCGCACCTCCCGCACCCCTCATGCCCGGCGTGCCTCGACGAGGGCACCGGCGGCCACCCGCAGGTCGTCGGCGGCCTGCGGCGCCGGTGCCACCGCGTCCAGGAGCGCGTCGAAACGGTCCTGCTCGTACCGCAGCAGCGCCTCGGCCCGCTCCTCCAGGTCGGCCCGCGCCCGCTCGGCCAGCGACCGCACCGCGGCGTCGCCGAACACCGCCTCCAGCACCCGCTGGCCGACCGCGGTGGTGCCGCCGGCGACCGCGACCTCCCCGCCGAGCAGCCCACCGGTCTGCGCGAAGACCGCCACCATCACCACCGCGCCGGTCCCGCTGACGCCCCAGGACAGCAGCCGGGCCCGCGAGCGCTTGTCGGCGCCTTCGTCGCGCACCAGGTCCAGCACCGCGCCCTGCCAGTCGCGCACCTGCGCCGCAGCGGCCTCCGGGAAGTCGGGCGACGCGGCGGCGAGCTCCTGCTCCCGGCCGCCCAGCAGCCCTGGTCCGGCCGGGAGCGCACGCCACGCCGTGACCGTCCGCTCCGCGGCCCGGTCCGCCTCGGCGCGGAGCAGGTGCTCGACGCTGCTCTCCAGCGCGCCCTGCAGGCTCTCGGCCGGCGCCGGGCGCCCGGTCAGCGCCGCGGCGACGCGGTCACGCACCCGGCCGACGCGGTTCTGCAGCGTGCGCATCCACTCCCCGGTGCCGACGAACTCCTGCCAGCGGGCCAGCACCTCGCCGCGCAGCAGGCTGCCGCTGCGGACCCCCTGGTCGATCCCGTCGCGCGCCCCGTCGTACGCCGCCGCGGCGGCGCCGTGCAGCGCCCCGGCGGCGGCCAGCTGCTCCTCCACGGCCAGGGCCACGGTCGCGGTGCGTTCCTGCAGGCTGTCCAGCGCCCCGGCGAGGGTCTGCCGGACGACGGCCGCGCGCTGCTCCTGGTCGGCAGCCAGCCCGTGCAACCAGCTCCGCAGCGGCGCCACCTGCTCCTCGGGCAGCCGGCCGTCCTGCAGCGGCCGCTCCTCGATCGCGAACAGCCGGGCGGCGGCGAGGCCGGCACCCCGCAGCATCGCCGCGAGGTCGTCGGCGACCTCGCCGGCGGCCTCCGGTGGCACCCGGTCCAGCACGACGGCCAGCGCCGTCCCCCGCTGCTCGGCGGTGCGCAGGAGGTCCCACGGCACCGCGTCGGCGTAGCGGGCGGCGGTGGTGACGAAGACCCACAGGTCGGCGGCGGCCAGCAGCTGGCCGGCGAGGTCGCGGTTGGCGGTCACCACCGAGTCGACGTCGGGCGCGTCGAGCACGGCCAGACCCGCCGGCACGTCGTCGCGGAGGACCAGCTGCAGCGTTCCGGGCCCACCGCTCCCGCCGGTGACCCGTGCCAGGCCGGGCAGCACCCGGTCACCGGAGAAGCTCGCGGCGTCGGCCCGGGCGCAGACGAGCACCGGGGCGCGGGTGGTGGGACGCAGCACGCCGGCGGTGGTGACCGGCGCACCGACCAGGCTGTTGACCAGCGTGGACTTGCCGGCCCCGGTGGAGCCGCCCACGACGACGAGCAGCGGGGCGTCCAGGTCGCGCAACCGGGGCAGCAGGTAGTCGTCGATCTGGTCGGTGACGCCCCGGGCGGTCCGGACGGCCTCGTCGCGGCTCGCCGTCGCCAGGGCCAGCGGTGCGGCGGCCACCTGGTCGCGGAGCGCCGTGAGGGCCTCGGTCAGACGCGGCGGCGACGGGGTCACGCCTGCTGCTCTGCCCCGGGAGGCGGTCGGCTACCCGCCGGTTTCCCCCCGGGTCACTCCGCCATCCGCGCGCGCTCCTCGCGCAGCGCCTGGAACACCCGCCGCCGGACCCGGTCCTGCTCCTTCTCGGCGATGTCGACGAACCGGATGCTCATCACCCAGCGCGCCCCCCGGGTCTGGATGCGGATGATCTCGCCGCGCGCCACCAGCGGGCCGTCCTCGAGGCGGACGGTCAGCCCCATCGTCGTCCCGGCGTCGGGCACCATGCCGAACCCCTCGAAGTGGACGCGCATGCCGGCCTCGCTGAGGTCCAGCGTCTCGCCCTTGAGGTCCACCCCGCCGAGGGAACCCTCCACGGGAACGGTCACGCGGCCGCGGACCGCCGCCCGCCGCTGGCTGTGCTCGGCGGGCCCGGTCGTGGTGAGCCGCCAGCGCACGACCGCGTCCGCCTGGACGTCCAGCACCTCGGCCGGCAGCATGCGGTGGCCGCTCTCGGTGCGCCAGTAGACCTCGACGACGTCGCCGGGGTTCACGACCGAGCCCTCCACGAAGTTGCTCGCGGACGGCCGGACGGAGATCACGCCGGCGTGGACGACCTCCACCCGGGCGCTGACGGCGATGTTGGTGCCGGCCAGCCGCACCTCGGCCTCGCTCTGCTCCGCCGGGTGGTCGACGCCGGGAACGCTGGTCATGGTCCTCTTTCGATCATCCGGTGCTCGGCCGACGACCTCCCGGTCGCCCGTCCGCCCGGGAACGGTAACCGCCGACGGCGGGCGCCGGGCGGCACGGGAGGCCGACGCGCCGGGGTGGACCGGTCCCGCTCAGCGGGCCGGCTGCCCCTCCGGCGCTCCGGGCGGCGCGAGCCCGGCCCCGACCGCGTTCCGGGTGGTCTTGGCCCGGTAGAGCTGCTCGTCGGCCCGGGACATGAGCTCGAGGGGATAGGCGTCGTCGCCGGCCGCCGCGGCCACCCCCAGGGAGAGGCTCAGCTCCGCGGCGCCGAAGCCGGTGGGCCGCAGCAGCTGGGCCTCGCACCGGAGCTGCTCGGCCAGCTCGGTCGCGCGCGCCTCGTCCGCCCCCGGCAGGAGGACGGCGAGCTCGTCGCCACCGAGCCGGGCGACGAGGTCCCCACCTCGCACGCGGGCCGACAGCAGCCCGGCGACCGCGCGCAGCGCGTCGTCCCCTCCGCCGTGCCCGTACCGGTCGTTGACGTCCTTGAAGTGGTCCAGGTCGACCAGCACCACGCTGAGCACGTCTCCCCGCTGGCGGGCACGCGTGCACAGCTCGGCCAGCTCGGCGTCCCACCGGCGGCGGTTGGCCAGGCCGGTGAGGGGGTCCTCGTGGCTGAGGCGCTCCAGCTGGGCCAGCAGCACGCCGGTCCGCTGCTGCTCGCGCTCCAGCCGGACCCTCGTGTGCAGCTCCCGGCTGTCGAGGGCGTAGCGCCGCAGGTGGGCGAGGACCGCGATCACCGATGCCGTGGCGAGGTAGACGGTCACGGCGAGCAGGTCACCGGGCGAGAGCCCGTCCTCGGCGGTGACGGAGGCCAGGCCCAGAGCCGCCCAGGAGACGGCGACCAGCGCGACCGTCCAGCGGGGGCGGGCGACCAGGACGCAGCCGCTGCCGTAGATGGCGAGGGTGAAGCCGAGCAGGTGGTACCGGGGGTCCTCGGAGCGCGTGACCATCCAGGCGACCTCGGCCTGCACGACGGCCAGCACCAGGAAGGTCAGCAGCTCGGGACGCCGACGGCCCAGCGGGAGTCGCCACAGCGCGACCAGGGCGAGCAGCATCGGGATCTCGCAGAGCAGCCGGACCACCAGGAAGGTGGCGGCGTTGCCGCGCTCGGTGACCAGGTCGACCAGCGACCACAGGGGCACGGTGACCAGGGCGACCCAGCCGACGAGGAGCCCGGCCGTGCGGGCCCGTTCGGTCCGCTCCTCGGCCAGCCCGGGCACGGCGCGCGCCAGCCGGCGCGTCTCGGCGACCCGGCCCCGGCGCGGCCCCGCATCATCGGCGGGCGCCGGTGACGGCAGCACGTCGCTGCGGCGGAGCGCGGCCACCAGGCGCTGCGAGAATGAGAACGGCACAGTTCTGCGATCGGCACCGCGCCGGGTTGCCTGAGCGGTTTCCGCGGCTACCACCCGTCCGGGTGATCCGGCCGCGAACACCGAGCTCAGCCGCGAGGTCAGCCGCCGCGGCGCGCGGTGAACCCGGCGACGAAGTCCCGGAGGCTGCGGGTGGGCCGCAGCCAGGCGCCGTCGGGCGGGAGCGCGTCGAGGCGGACCCGGTCGAGGGGCTCGACGAAGGCCCCCGGCACGTCCTCGATGTCGATGAAATCCAGCAGGTCCGAGCCGATCGCGTAACCGGCCACCTCGCTGAAGGCGACGACGACGACCTGCGTCCCCTGGCGGGCGAGATCTTCCAGCGGTTCGGCGAAGTTCCGGCCGTCACCGGAGAAGACCACCAGCCGCCGCAGGTGGTGGCTGTGCCGGCGGACGGCGATGTGGTCGAGCATGTCCTGGTCGATGTCGTCGTCCGGCTGCGTCTTCGGCCGGGCGAACACCGAGTAGCCGAATCCGCGCAGCGCCTCCACCCAGCGCTGCAGGGATCCCGGCTGCGGGGGGATGTTGGCGAAGACGCACGCCTCGACGTCGGACGAGTCGGGTGCGCCCGGATCGCCGGCGCCCTCGACGAACCACGCCGCGATCGCGTCGAACCGCGGTCGCGAGGCCGCCGTCGGCCGGGCCCCGATCACCGTCGACAGGGTCATGTCGATGTTCGGGGCGTCCCAGATGAGCAGGTCCAGGGCGGGGCGCGCCCGGCCGTCGTCGACGGGACCGGCCGGCCGCTCGGCGGGCTCGGGCACGGCCTCGGAGGTGTCCAGCACGGGAACAGTCTGCCCGGGTCCGGCGACGGGCGTCGCCGGGGGCGACGCCACGGACGTTCCGGCGGCGCGCGGCGGACCGGCCGGGGCCGTCGCCCGGCGGCCGGGACGGCGGAGGTTCACCCGGGTGCGGGGGCGGCGTGACCAGCGATCGCCAGGGCGCACAGGTCCCCGCCGGCCTGCTGCACCTCGCGCACCCAGCCGGGCAGCCGGTCGGCGGGCATCGGGTAGCCCAGCAGCCAGCCCTGCGCCAGGTCGCAGCCGGCCTCGCGCACCATCCGCAGGTGCTCGGGGGTCTCGATCCCCTCGGCCACGGAGCTGATGCCGAGCGTGCGGGTGAGCCCGACGATGGCCGCGAGCACCGCACCCGTGTCGCCGGCCGCCACCCGCTCGGCGGCGGCGAGCAGCGAGCGGTCGATCTTGAGCGTGCCGATGGGGAGCGCGAACAGCTGGGCCAGGGAGGACCATCCGGTGCCGAAGTCGTCGATCGCCACGCGGACGCCGAAACCGCGCAGCACCGACAGCTGGTCCTCCGCCCGCGTCGGGTCCTCGGCCACGCTCGTCTCGGTGAGCTCCAGCACCAGCTGGTCGGCCGGGAGGCCGGAGCTCTGCAGGGCCAGCCGCACGTCGCGCACCAGCGTCTCGGCGGAGAAGTGCCGGGCGCTGACGTTCACCGACATGCGCAGGGAGAGGCCCTCGGCGGCCCACTCCGCCGCCTTGCGGGTGGTCTCGCGGAGCAGCCAGCGGGTGATCGGGATGATCTGCCCGGTCTCCTCGGCCACGGACAGGAAGGTGTCCGGCGACAGCAGTCCGCGCTCGGGGTGCTGCCAGCGCACCAGCGCCTCGACGCCCTCGATCTGCCCGGTGTCCAGGCGCACGACGGGCTGGTAGTGCACCACCAGCTGGTCGATGGCGTCGCCCCGCAGCCGGGTGGCCACCTCCAGCCGCCACCGGGCCGCCTCCCGCAACGCGGGGGAGAACAGGTGCACCCGGTCCCGGCCCGAGCTCTTGGCGGCGAACATCGCGGCGTCCGCATCGCTGAGCAGGTGGTGGGCGTCGCGGACCTCCGGCCGGGCGACCGCCACGCCAACGCTGGCGCTGAGCGGCACGGAGATCTCCCCGGCGACGAAGGGGCGGCCGAACGCGGTCTGCAGCCGGAAGGCCAGGGCGGCGGCCTCCGAGGCGTCGCACCCGCGCGCCAGCACCACGAACTGGTCGGCGCCCAGGCGGGCCACGGCGTCACCCGGGCGGAGCTGCTGGGAGAGCCGGCCGCCCACCTGGCGCAGCAGTTCGTCACCGATCTGGTGGCCCAGGGAGTCGTTGACGGTCTTGAAGGCGTCGAGGTCGATGACGAGCAGCGCGACGCCGGCCTGGTGGTCGGCGGCCAGCGCCTCACCGGTGAGCTCGAGCAGCCGGGAGCGGTTGGGGAGCCCGGTGAGGTCGTCGTGCTGCGCCTTCCACACCAGGTCCTGCCGGGCGCGCACCTGGTCGGTGACGTCGTTGTGGGTGATGACGACCCGGCCCTCGCGGTCCACCCGCGTGGCCTGCAGGTGGAACCAGGCGACGCCGCGCGGCGTCTGGCAGGAGTAGTCGTAGGAGAACGTGCGCCCGTCCGACCGCGCGGTGTCGGTCATCAGCGCCCGCAGCCCCTCGACCAGCCCGGCGTGCTCCCCGGGGCCGAGCCCCCGGGTCATGATCGCCAGGTAGTCCTCGCCCTCCCGGCCCGGCCACGAGGCCGCCGGGAGCAGCTCCTCGCTGCTGCGCACCCACGCCCCGTTGGTGGACTGGATCCGCCCGTCCGGCCCGATCAGGACGGTGGGCGAGGGCAGGGCCTCCAGCACCGCGGTGAGGCCGCGGATCTGGGCGTCGCGTTCCTGGTCGGTGCGGCGGCGGACGTCGATGTCGCGGAAGAGGACGGCGGCGCCGGCCCGATCGGGGAACATCCGGACCTCGTACCAGCGCCCCGCCGGCTCGTAGTAGAAGTGGAACTCCCGCGCCCGGCCGTCCGCGAGCAGCTCGCGGTACCGCTCCTCGGCGAGCGAGCCGCGCAGCGCCGGGAAGGCGTCGCGGGCGTCCTTGCCCAGCAGTTCGTCGGCGCTGTGCCCCAGGAGCCGCTCGGCCGCCTGGTTCAGGTAGGCGAAGCAGCCCCGCGCATCCAGGCGGTAGACCGCATCGGGCACACCGCTCAACGGGTCGGGCCGGTCCTCGGGGGACCGGTCGTCGCCTGGTTGCACGCTGCCCGCTCTCGTCCAGTCGTCGTGGGGTCCGCTCACGCAGACGCCGGAGGCACCGACCGCTCGCGAAGAACACGGGCAGCACGTGAGCCGTCCCCGAGCGTAGTAGCCCCGAGCGCTCCTCAGACAGCGGCGACCCCGGACCGCCGGACGATCTCGGCGACGGCGGCGCCGGCGGGCAGGGTGCCGAGCACCGCGCCGGCCTCTCCGCCCAGGCGAGAGGCGCAGAAGGCGTCGGCGACCGGGGCCGGTGCGTGGCGCAGCAGCAGCGAGCCCTGCAGGCAGAGCGCCAGCGATCCGGCGATTCGCCGGGCGCGGAACGGCAGCCCGTCCCGGTCCCCCAGCTCGGCCGACAGCCGCTTGACCGCGTCGTCGTACCGGCGGTCCGCGCCCCGGGCCAGCTCGAGCTCGGCGGTGACGGCGGCCAGCGACTCCGAGGAGCGCCCCAGCGCCCGCAGGACGTCGAGGGCGATGACGTTGCCCGAGCCTTCCCAGATCGAGTTCAGCGGCGCCTGCCGGTAGAGGCGGGGCAACCCGGACTCCTCCACGTAGCCGTTGCCGCCCAGGACCTCCATCGCCTCCGCGACGACCCCGGGTGCGCGCTTGCACACCCAGTACTTGGCGGCCGCCCCCGCCAGCCGGAGGAAGGCCGCCTCACCCGCGTCCACCGCGGCGGCCAGCCGGACGGCCAGCGCCGTGGCGGCCTCGCTCTCGAGCGCGAGGTCGGCGAGCACGTTCTGCATCAGCGGCTGGTCGGCGAGCAGGGCGCCGAACGCGTGCCGGTGCCGGGCGTGGTGGCCCGCCTGCGTCAGCGCCGCCCGGATCGTGGCGGCCGAGCCGAGCACGCAGTCCAGCCGCGTCATGTTGACCATCTCGATGATGGCCGGGACGCCCCTCCCGGGCTCGCCGACCAGCCACCCCGTCGTCCCGTCGAACTCCACCTCGCTGGAGGCGTTGGCGCGGTCGCCCAGCTTGTCCTTGAGCCGCTGCAGCCGGAAGACGTTGCGGGTGCCGTCGGGGAGCACCCGGGGGACGAGGAAGCAGGAGACCCCCTCCTCGAGCCGGGCCAGGACGAGGAACAGGTCGCTCATCGGCGCGCTGGTGAACCACTTGTGCCCGGTGAGCCGGTAGGTGCCGTCGGGCTGCGCGACGGCCCGCGTCGTGTTGGCGCGGACGTCGGAACCGCCCTGCTTCTCGGTCATGCCCATCCCGGCCACGAGCCCCCGCTTGGCGGTGGGCTCGGTGAGCCCGAACTGGTACGCCCGCGCGGTGAGCCCGGGCTCGTAGCGGGCGGCGAGCTCCGGGGAACGGCGCAGCGCGGGGACCACCGCGTAGGTCATGGTCGTGGGGCACCCGTGCCCCATCTCGACCTGCGTCCACCCCAGGTAGCCGACGGCCCGCCGGACGTGGGCGTGCGGGCTCGGATCGGTCCACGGCGCGCCGGCCAGGCCGTGCTCGAACGCCGTGCGCATGAGCTCGTGCCAGGCCGGGTGGAACTCCACCTCGTCGACCCGGTGGCCGTAGCGGTCGTGGGTGCGCAGTCGCGGCGGGTTCTCGTTCGCCAACCGGCCCCACTCCTGGGCCGGCTCGCTGCCCGCGAGCCGGCCCAGCTCCGCCAGGGACGCGAGGGTGGCCTGGTCGGCGTGCCGGCGGCAGGCCTCGGCGAGGGCGGCGTCCCCGGCGATCGGGTCGTGCCCGACCAGCGGCGGGACCTGGTTGGTGACCTCGTGGGTGGCGGGCATGACGGCACGGTAATCCAGCCGGGCGCGCCCTCGTGGCCGGTTCCGCCCGCCGGTGGCGGCTCAGGCGCGCACGAGGCGGGCCAGGGCCAGGCGGGCGGCGGGGGCGTAGGCCAGGACGAGCGGAGCCGGCCCGGAGAGCCGCAACCCGGTGGTCGTCCCGCCGCCGGGACCCTCGGCGACCCAATGCAGCAGCCGCACGTGCAGCGGGCCGACCGCCACCCGCCACGACCACCGCCGGGCGGCCTCGTCGACCTCCTCCACGGTGAAGGGCACCGCCAGCCCGAGGGGGCCGAGGACGCGGCCGGAGACGCCCGCGGCCAGCCGGTCCGCCGGGAGCTCCACGCCGGTGATCTGCGGCGACCACCCCGACCAGCGAGCGGGGACGGCGTACCGCTCCCAGACCTCGGCCGGTGGGGCGGTGCCGGTCGCGTGCAGGGTCAGCGTCGTCACCGCCGGGAGGTGCCCCGGCAGGCTGGAGCGGACACGTGCGGCGTCAGGCCGGGGGGCCGCCCAGCAGCAGCCGGCGGAGCAGGTGCAGCGCCATCGTGACGGAGCGTTCCCGCACGGCCGACCGGCTGCCCGGAAGGGCGAGGGAGCGCGCCGCCGCCCCTTCGGGGCCGACGACGCACAGGTGGACCGTCCCGACGGGCTTGGTCTCCGTGCCACCTCCGGGGCCGGCGATGCCGGTGATGCCCACCCCGATGTCGGCGCCGAAGCGCCCGCGGGCGCCGTCGGCGAGAGCCCGCGCCACCTGCGGGCTGACCGCGCCGTGCTCGGCCAGCAGCGCGCCGGGGACCCCGAGGAGGGCCTCCTTCGCCCCGTCGGCGTAGGCCGTCACCCCGCCCAGCACGGCGGCGGAGGCGCCGGGCCGCTCGGTGAGGCGGGCGACGAGCAGCCCGCCGGTGCAGGACTCGGCGGCGGCGATCGTCAGACCCCGCTCGGTGAGCGCGGTGGCGACCAGCTCGTCGAGGGTGGGGCCGGTGGAGAAGAGCGTGTCGGCGTACCGCTCGCCCAGCCGGGCCGCGAACCGGTCGTAGGCCGGCTGGGCCGCAGCGGGGAAGCGGGTGACGATCTCCAGCTCCCCTTCACGGAGGCACGTGGTGATCTCCAGGCCGCTCAGCTCGGGTTCGAGCTCGCGCAGCGTGGCGGCCAGCTGGGCCTCGAGGGTGCCCCACAGCCGCAGGGTCTCCTGCCGGAGCTCCGCGGCGCCCGCCAGCGCCGCCCGGGTCGGCGCCGCGTCGACGGCCGCCGGCCACATGCCCCGCAGCTCGCCCGGAGGCCCGGGCAGCACGACCACCGGCGGCCCGGTCCGGCCCGGCGCGGGAGGGACGACCAGGCCCGGCGCGGTACCCACCGGCTCCAGCACGGTGGCCCCCTCGGGGACCAGGGCCTGCTTGCGCACCCCCGCCGCGGTGGACGCCGGGTCGGCGCGCCAGCCCCGGCGGGCCATCAGCCGTTCGACGATCCGGCCGATCCGCTGCTCCAGCGCGGCGTCCACCGCCGAGACGCGGCCCTGGAAGCCGCCCACCACCTGGGCGGTCAGGTCGTCGGCGGTGGGCCCCAGCCCACCGGTGGTGATCAGCAGGTCGGCGCCGGTGCCGGCCAGGAAGGACAGCGCGGCCACGAGGTCCTCGGGGCGGTCGCCGACCACGACGACGTGCCCGACGTCGACGCCGAGCCGGCGCAGCTGCTCGGCCAGCCAGGGACCGTTCCGGTCGGCCACCCGGCCGGTGAGGACCTCGGTCCCCGTGACGACGACTCCGGCGCGCGTGACCACGGATCGACCCTAGGCGCGCCGGATCGCTCCGGCAGGTGCGACCCGTCGGCCCCGGGTGGCGCGCGGACGGGCCGGCCCGGCGGCGCTAGCGTGCGGGACGCACCGCACCGACCGGTGGTCCCGCCGGAGCCGACCTGGAGGCACCCCGTGAGCACGCCGTCCGAACCGCAGTCCCCCACCCCGGGCACCGGTCCCGCCCAGTCGTCGACCCAGGAGATCCCGGTGGTCACGCCGGCGTCCGGCACGCCGACGACGGTGCAGCAGCTCCCGCCCCCCTCGGCTCCCGTCCACCCGCCCGCCGCGCCGGGGGGGCCGCCCACCACGCCGACCGCCACGCCGGCCGGGGAGGCCCAGCCCACCGGCCCGGTCGACTTCGTCCCCGGCCTGCCCGGCGCGGGCGCCTCACCCCCTCCCCCGGCGGCGGCCGACGCCGCCACGGAGCGCTCCCGTGCCCCCCGTGACCGGGCGGCGCTGATCGGCGCCGGCCTGGTGGTGCTGTCCCTGGTGCTGCTCCAGCTCGCCCTGTCACTGCGCTTCGGCACGGAGTCGGCGTGGTCCACCATCCCGCTGTGGTCGGCCTTCGCCACGGTCTGCGTCGTGCTGGGGCTGGCCGCGTTCGCGCGTCTGCTGCCCGTCGGCCGGCGGCTGGACCACCGGACCGGGTGGCGGGTGGCCGCCGGCGGGCTGGGCGGCCTGGCGGTCTTCTGGGTGCTGGTCGTGCTGCCCGACGCGGGCACCGACCGCGGTTTCCTGCACACGGCCGCGCTCGGCGCTCTCGGCGGGGCAGTGTGGCTGGCCGCGGGCCGGGCGGACCGGCCGACCGAGGACGCCGCACCCGCCCGCGGCTGATCCGCTAGCCGCGGCCCCGGCCGTTGGCGCCGGGGTTGCCGTTCCCGCCCGCGTTGCCGTTGCCGTTCCCGCCCGCGTTGCCGTTGCCGTTCCCGCCCGCGTTGCCGTTGCCGTTCCCGCCGCCTCCGGCGGGCGCGTCGTCGGCCTCGTCGCCGACCGGCACCGGGGCGGGGACCACCGGGCCAGGGTCGGCGGGCGCCGGGGCGGGCTGCGGCGCGGGGCCCGGCTCGGGTTCCGGCGGTGCGACCGCGTAGGTGACGGTGACGACGGTGCCCGGGGCGACCGCGCCCACCGGCGCGAGGGCCAGCACGTGGTCGGCGGGAACGGCGGCGCTCTCCCGGCCGAGGAGGTCGACGCCGAGGCCCGCGGCGGCCAGCTCCGCCTCCACCTCGGCGACCGGCCGGCCGACGAAGTCGGCGGCGGTGAGCACGACCGGCTCCGCGGCGTCGCTCGTGCCGACGCCGGGATCCGCCGGGGCGTCACCCCACACCTGCAGGGCGGCGATGCCCAGGCCGGCGCCGAGCACCAGCGCGGTCAGGGGGGCGAGGAGGCGCCGCAGCGGCCGTGGTGCGACCCCCGGCGCGGCCAGGGGCCGCGTGCCGGACGGCCGCGCGACCGGCGGCAGCGGCCGGCCGGCCCGCACGTCGTCGACGGCGTCCCGGAAGGCGCCCCCGTCGAGGAACCGCTCGTCCGGGTCCTTCAGCAGCGCACGGTCGATGAGGGTGCGCACCTGGTCGGGGACGTCGGCGGGCAGCGGGGGCGGCTGTTCCCGGAGCTGACGCAGCGCGATCTGCACCGGGTTGTCGCCGTCGAAGGCGCGGTGCCCGGCCAGGCACTCGTACCCGATCATGCCGAGCGCGTAGACGTCGCTGGCCGGGCCGGCCTTGCTGCCACCGGCCTGCTCCGGGGAGAGGTAGTGGGCGGTGCCGACCACCTGTCCGGTCTGGGTGAGCGGCGCGCTGGCCGCGGACCAGGCGATGCCGAAGTCGGTGATCCGCACGATCCCGTCGGTACCGACCAGCACGTTGCCCGGTTTCACGTCCCGGTGCACCAGACCGGCCGCGTGCGCCGCGGCCAGGCCGGCCGCCGCCTGGCGCAGCACGTCGAGCGTGCGGTCGACCCCGAGCCGTCCCTCCCGCGCGAGCACCTGGGCCAGCGACTCGCCCTCGACCAGCTCCATGACGAGGAAGGCCAGCGCCTCGCCGTCGGTTCCGGTGGACTCGCCGTAGTCGAACAGGGCAGCGATGTTGCGGTGGGTCAGCAGGGCGCTGTGCCGGGCCTCCGCGCGGAACCGGGCGAGGAACGTGGGGTCGCCGGTGTACTCGCTGCGCAGCACCTTCACCGCCACGGGCCGGCCGAGGACGACGTCCCGTCCTCGCCAGACCTGACCCATGCCGCCGGTGGCGAGCAGCGAGACCAGTTCGTAGCGGCCACCGAGGAGGCGTGGGGACAGCGGCCGCTGCCGCGGGGTCACGAATCCGGTGCGGGGCTCGTCGGGGTGGCGGTGGGGGACGCGCTCGTCTGGCTGGTCGACGTCGCCGTGGTCGTGGGCGTCGTCGTCGGTGTCGTCGGCGGCGTGCTCGTCTCCTCCGGCTGCCGGGTGGTCGTGGTGGGCGTCGCCGGGAGCGGAGGCGTCGTCGTCGCCGTCGGCGTCGAGGTGCTGGTCGGAGGTGCCGCCGGCTCCGTGCGCGGCGTGCTCGGCGGGACGGCCCGGTCGACGGCGGCGCCGGTCACCACCGGCGCCCGCGGGCCCTCCGGCTGCTCCGGGGCGGTGGCGTACCGCACGACCACCTGGTCACCGGCGCGGAGCGGGCGGCCGGCGGGCTCGACACCGGTCACCCGGCCCGCACGGACGTCGTCGCGCGTCTCGGCCCGGACGGTGACCGTGAGCCCGAGGCCGGCCAGCCGCTCGGCGACCTCACCCACCGGCCGGCCCAGAAAGTCCTCCGAGGCGAGCACGATGCTGCCGGCGATGCGCTCCTCGGCCGCCGCGGCCGTGCTCGGCGAGGTGCCCTGGGTGAGCGTGTGCAGCAGGGTCGCGGTGATGCCCGCGCCGGCCAGCAGCCCGATGAGGGGGAGCAGTACGACCGCCAGCCGGCCGCGCCGCCGCGCCGCCGGCGGGCGGGCGGCCCGCGGGCCGGGGCGCGACCCGGCGTGGCGGGCCGGTGCTGCCCGGTGACGTCGCGGCACCACGCCGACCTCGACCGTGCCCGGGTCCGGCTGCCGACCGGCGCGGACCTGGGCGACGGCGACGGCGAAGCTGGCGCCGTCGGGGAAGCGCGCCCCGGGATCCTTGACCAGCGCCCGGCCGATCAGCGTCCGGAGGCCGGGGGGCAGCGCCCCGGGCAGCGGTTCGGGTTCCTGCTGCACCTGCTTGAGGGCGATGGTGACGGCGTTGTCGCCGTCGAAGGCCGGGTGCCCGGTGAGGCACTCGTAGCCGATGAGGCCGAGGGCGTAGACGTCGCTGGCCGGGGTGGCGTGCCGCCCCTCGGCCTGCTCGGGGGAGAGGTACTGCGGTGTGCCGATGACCTGCCCGGTGCGGGTCAGCGCGACGCTGCGCGCGGACCAGGCGATCCCGAAGTCGGTGATCTTCACCGTCCCGTCGGGGCGGACCAGGATGTTGCCGGGTTTGACGTCACGGTGCACCAGACCCCGCCGGTGCGCCTCGGCCAGCGCCGCCGCGGTCTGCCCCAGCAGAGACAGCGTCGCCTCGGCGTCCAGCGCGCCCTCCCGCCGCAGCAGCGCCGAGAGCGGCTCGCCCTCCACCAGCTCCATCACCAGGTAGGCCAGGGTCTCCCCCGAACCGTCCCGGGCGGTCTCCTCGCCGTAGTCGAAGACGGCGGCGATGTTGGGGTGGTTCAGCGCGGCGGCGTGCTGGGCCTCCGCGCGGAACCGGGCGACGAAGGTGGGGTCCCCGGTGTACTCGCTGCGCAGGACCTTCACGGCGACCGGACGGTGCAGCGCCACGTCGAGACCCCGCCAGACCTGGCCCATCCCGCCGGTGGCGATCAACTGGTGCAGTTCGTAGCGGTCACCCAGGCACCGGCGTCCTGGTTCCACCACGGGGGTCACTCCTCGTCCGTCCGGCCCGTGCGCACGGGCCGTGGCGTCGCCGCACGGGGCCGGCGCGCCGCCCGCGCCTGCCTGTCCGCCCCGCGACCCACCTGACCGTCGCGAAACGGGCACCATCGTCCACCACCCGACCCGGTGCGCCGCGCCCGCCCCTCCCGCACCACCTGTCACGTCGGCGCGCCGGTTGCGTGGCGTGCACGGGGCACCACGGAACCCCCGGCGCCGGTCCGGGGCCGGGGGGCTGCCTCCGCCTGCCCGCGGCCTGGCAAGGTGACCGGCGACAGGGCCGCGCCGCGGCCGACCGCGAACCGGAAGGCGGGCGACGATGTCCGACACCGTGACCCGGGAGGACGCCGACGGCGTCGCCACCCTCACCCTGCTCCGCCCGGGGCTGACCCACGCCTCCCGCCGCGACCTCCTGGCCGCGGTGCAGGACGTCGCGGCGGACGACTCGGTGCGCGCCGTGCTGCTCACCGGCACGGGACGGGCGTTCTGCGTCGGGCAGGACCTCGGGGAGCACCTCGCGGAGATGCAGGGGGGCGCCGAGGCGCCGCTGTCGGTGGTGGAGCGGGAGTACAACCCGCTGGTGCTGGCGCTGGCCGGCCTGCGCGTACCCGTCGTGGTCGGGATCAACGGCGCCTGCGCCGGGGCGGGGCTGGGGCTGGCCCTCGCCGGTGACCTGCGGGTGGCCGCCGCCGGCGCCAAGTTCACCACCGCGTTCACGGGCATCGGGCTGTCCAGCGACTCGGCGCTGGCGGCGCGGCTGGTGCACAGCGTGGGCGGCTCACGCGCCGCGGAGCTGCTGCTGCTGCCGGAGCCGTTCCTGGCCGAGACCGCCGCGCAGTGGGGTCTGGTGCACCGGGTGGTGGCCCCCGAGCAGGTGCTCCCGGAGGCCCAGCAGCTGGCGGCCCGGCTGGCCGCGGGCCCGACCGCCGCCTACCGGGCGGTGAAGACGGTGCTCGCCACGGCCGCGACCGACTCGCTGGAGGAGACGCTGGCCCTGGAGGGGCGGCTGCAGACGCAGGTGGGGCAGTCCGCCGACCACCGCGAGGCCGTCGAGGCGTTCCTGGCCAAGCGCGCGCCCCGGTTCACCGGCCGCTGAGGCCGTTCCGGGAGGGGTGCACCTGCCGCCGGGGGGCGGGTCCGGGCCGGCGGCAGGGCGTCACGGGGTCGCCGTCGCCGGCGACGCGGTCACCGGGCGAGCGCGGCGCAGGTCGGGCAGACGTCGGAGGCCCGCAGCGGCCACTGCTGCTCCGGGGTGACCCGGGCCAGCGAGCCGCAGACGGTGAGCTCGCAGGCGCTGTCGACCTCGGCCGGCGGCCGGTGCAGCTCCACCGCGTGCCACAGCGCAGCGGTGGGGCCGTGCGCGCGGCTGCGGGCGGCGGCGAACGCGGTGGTCTGCAGCATCATGCGAAGGACGTCGGCAGGTCGGCGGGCGCGGGTGACGGGGGCGGGCCGAGCCCTCACCCCGAAGGGTGAGCCGCGGGTGCCGGGTGCAGGATCGGGGTCATGGAGCTCACCAAGTACGGGCACGCCTGCGTGGTCCTCTCCGACGGGGACCGGCGGCTGGTCATCGACCCCGGGGCCTTCACCGACCCGGTGGCCCTCGACGGCGCGACGGCGGTGCTGGTCACGCACGAGCACCCCGACCACTTCGTCGCCGACCGGTTGCGGGCTGCGCTGGAGGCGACCCCGTCGCTCGAGGTGTGGACCAACCGGGCGGTGGCGGCGGCGCTCGAAGGGGCCGGCGACCGCGTGCACGTGGTCGGGGCCGGCGACGCGGTCACGGTCGCCGGGTTCGAGGTGCAGGTGCACGGTGAGCTGCACGCCGAGATCCACCCGGAGCTCCCCCGGGTGGCCAACGTCGGTTTCCTCGTCGACGGGCAGGTCTTCCACCCCGGCGACGCCTTCACCGTGCCGGGGACGCCCGTCCCCACGCTGCTCCTGCCGCTGCACGCGCCCTGGTCGCGCACGGCCGAGGTCATCGACTACCTGCGGGAGGTGCGGGCCGACCAGGCCTACGCCGTGCACGACGGGCTGCTCAACGACACCGGGATCGGCGTGGTGAGCGGGCTGCTCGGGGAGCGGGGTCCGGGGACCCCGACGCCGGTCGCCCGGCTGACCCCCGGGGAGACGGTCGAGGTCTGAGCCCGACCGTCTCCGCCGGGGACGGCGGTCAGGTCAGCGGACGGCGCGGTCGTTGCGCCCGGTGAGCGTGGAGGCCGCCACCACCAGCACCGCCGCCAGGACGATGGAGATGATCCACCGCAGCCAGTCGATGCCGGCGGTGTCCTCCACGCCCAGCAGGCCGCTCACCCAGTACCCCAGGAGCACACCGCCGACGCCGCACAGCAGCGTGAGCCAGATGGGCGTGTTGTCCCGCGTGCTGGGCGCGACGAACTTCCCCAGCAGACCGATGATGAGCCCGGCGATGATCAGTCCGATGATTTCCATGGCAAGCTCCTCGGATCGCTTGACCGGCGGGCACGGTTCCCCCGGCACGGTGCCGAGCGTGCCGCCGGTGCACGACGAGGCTCCGTACCCCGGTCGACCACGACGAAGCGTGATTCCCCCGAACGACCGGCACGGCATCCCCGCTCAGGAGCCTGCGGCCGCCTGAGCCACGTGCGCCGGGACCTTGGCCAGCTCCGCGTCGACCGTCCGCTGCACCAGCCGTCGCACGGCGGTGCGGGTCAGCCGGCGGACCAGCCGGCTGCCGCCGGTGGGCTCGTGACCGATCGTGATCGAGACGCGCGTGCCGCCGGCGGCGGTGTCGGAGAGCTCGATCTCCGTCGTCCACGTCTCCGGGGTGAGCTCCAGGCGGGTGGCCACCCGCCTGCGCGGCTCCCACGCGACGATCTCCCCGCGCGGGGAGCCCTGGCGCGGCGCCGCACCGTCGAGCCGCCCCGGCGAGCAGACGAACGTCGTCCCGACCCCGGGGGCTCCGGCGCCGCCGAGCACGTAGGAGACGTCGCAGACGGCGCAGTAGGGTTCCAGCACCGCCAGCGCGCGCCAGACCTCCGCGCGGCGCTCCGGCACCTCCCGGGTCCCCGTCGCGGTCGTCCGCACGTCAGCGGCCGCCCACGGAGACCTCGAACTCCACCTGGCTGACATCGGGTCGCAGCCGGGAGAAGCTGTGCACCTGGGGGCGCCCCTCGCCGTCCCGCACCGTGGTCCGCACGACCAGCAGCGGGGAGCCGGCGACCACGCCGAGCGCCTCGGCCTCGTCGGGAGCGGCGGTGCCGACGTCCACGACGATGCGGGCGTGCGCCAGGTCGGCCGCGTACTCCCGGCGCAGGTAGTCGTAGAGGGAGCCTTCGCTGAAGTCCGCGTCGACCGCCCCGGGGTACGCGGCAGCCGGCAGGAAGCTGTGCGCGACGTGGTTGGGCGTGCCGTCGACGCTGCGCAGCCGCACCAGCTCCACCACCTCCGACGTCGGCTCCAGCTTCAGCTCGGTCGCCACGGGCGCCGGTACCGGCACGACCCGCTGGACGAGCACCGTCGTGCCGACCTGCGCACCCTGCTCGGTCATGACCGAGTTGAACCCCGCGATGCGGTGCACGAAGCTCTCGCGGTACTCGTGCCGGATGGCCGGGCGGGTCACGTAGGTGCCCCGGCCCTGCTCCCGCACGAGGTGGCCGTCGGCCACGAGCCCGTCGACCGCACGCCGCAGCGTGATGCGGCTGACGCCGTACTCGGCGCAGAGGACCGGCTCGGGCGGCAGCAGCGTGAGCTCGGGCAGCGCGGCGACCCGGCGGCGCAGGTGCTCACGGACCGACAGGTACTTCGGACCTGCTACGGGGCTCACCACGGGACCAAAGGTACTGCCCGAGGAGACGTCTGGTCGTCATGTCGTATGGGACGTCACATCACCCGTGCCGTGCCGCGGGTCACCTGGCCGACCGGGTGGTGCCCGGGACGGCGGCTGGCAGGGACCGCGCGATCGGCCGATGATCATCGCGTGACCGACTCACCCGACTGGCGGAGGCGCAGGTGGGAGGCCACCCACGAGCGCATCTTCGACGCGGCGGTGCGGCTGTTCCAGGCCGAGGGCTTCGACCAGGTGGGGGTCGGCCGCCTGGCCGCCGCCGCGGGTGTCTCGGTGCCCACGTTCTACGCGCACTACCCGAGCAAGGAACACCTCGTCATGCGGCTCATCGCGCCGGAGCAGGTGGCGGCGCTCATCGGCGCCCAGCCGGCCGAGCTGCCCCTCGGGGTGCGCATCCGCCGGGCGGCCATGGAGTCGCTCACCGGGATCGGTGCCGAGGTGCGCGCCCAGCTGCACGCGCGCTGGCAGATCATCGCCGGGAGCCCGTCGCTGCGGCACCGCACCGGAGAGTTCGACCGCATGACGGCCACCATGGTCGCCGAGGCGTGCGCCGACGGCGGTCCGCCCCGGCCGGCCGATCTCGTGGTGGCCAGCGCCTACCTCGCCGCCTACACCACCGGGTTGCTGACCTGGGCCGACAGCGGCGGCGAGCAGGGGCTCGAGGAGTGCATCGAGGCGGCGTTCGACGCCCTCGCCGGTGCCTGACGCCGGTCAGCGGCCCGGAGCGCGGAGCTCCACCACCGTGATCTCCGGACGCGCCCCGACCCGCATCGGCGGACCCCAGTACCCCGCCCCCGAGGTGACGTACAGCTGGGTGTCCCCGTACCGGGACCACCCCTCCACGGAGGGCTGGTCGAGCCGCACGGCGTAGTCGAACGGCCAGAGCTGCCCGCCGTGGGTGTGCCCGGACAGCTGCAGGTCGACGCCGGCCGCGGCCGCCTGCTCCACCATGGCCGGCTGGTGCGCGAGCAGGACCACCGGGGTGCCGTCGTCGCGCCCGTCCAGCGCGGCGTCCAGGTCGGCGCCGTGGCCCGGCACACCCGACGCCGCCGCGATGCGGTCGTCGATCCCGGCCAGGTCGAAGGAGGCGCCGCCCCGGCGGATCGCCACCCGCTCGTTGCGCAGCACGTCCACGCCCAGGGTCGGCAGGTGCCGCATCCAGGCCCGGGTGTCGACGAAGTACTCGTGGTTCCCGGTGACGAAGTAGACGCCCTGCTCGCTGACCAGGTCCGCCAGCGGGGCCACGTCCTCCCGCAGTTCGTCCACGTCGCCGTCGACCAGGTCGCCGACGATGGCCACGACGTCGGGCCGCTGCTCGTTGACCAGCTCCACCACCCGTTCGAACCGCCGGCCGCCGTAGGTGGCCGACAGGTGGCCGTCGGAGAAGGTCACGATCCGCAGCCCGTCCAGCGCCGGGTCCAGCCCCCGCAGGGTGACCGGGACCCGCCGCACCACCGGCGCGGAGTTGGCGAACCAGGCGCCCGTGCCGGCGGTGCCCAGCGCGACCGCGCCGGCGGTCACCGCGAGGCCGCGGGCCAGGAAGAGCCGCCGCCCGATGCCGCCGGCAGGGGCGTCCGCAGGGGCATCGGCGAGCACAACGCCGCCTGCCCGGACGGCACCGCTCTGCCCCTCGCCGTCCTGCCGGACGGCACCGCTCTGCCCCTCGCCGTCCTGCCGGACGGCACCGCGACCCGGTGCCGTCCCCCTGCCGGGCGGAGCCGCTTCGTCGTCCCTGCGGGGCCCGCTCGGGACGAGCATGCCCTCCGTCCGACGTATCCGGAGGTTGCCCACCCAGCGCACGGGTTCCAGGAGGATCAGCGCGAGCACGGAGTAGAGGGCGATGCCGAGCCAGCTGTAGCCGACCCAGCTGAGCGGGGTCGCGGAGTCCCCCGGCAGCACGCCGCGGGAGAGCACCGCCGCCACCGGCAACACCGCCAGGAGGACGGTGAGCAGGGTCAGCCGACGGCGCAGCCGGCCGGGCTCGGTGGTGCCCCGGACCAGCCGGAGCCACAGGTAGGCGTGCAGCAACCCCACGGCCAGCAGGACGACGGTCCCGAAGCCCAGCAGACCGATGAGGGACAGGGCGGACCTCCGGCGGGATCGAGGGGCACGGCGGGACGAGGTCGTCGCGCGCCGGTGCAGAGGATGGACGACGGAGCGCGCCGGTGCGTTCCCGGGGCCGGGTCAGGCGGTGCGGTCGAGCCGGGAGGAGAGCGCGGAGGCCAGCTTCGAGGCCCGCGGGGACGGGCGGGCGCCGGCGGCGACGAGCACGTCGCCCACCGCGGCCAGGACCGGCTCGGCACCGTCGACGAGCTCGACCTCCAGCTCCCGCCAGCGGCGCACCTCGGGCGCGTCACCGGGGGCGGACGCGGGCACCGTCGCCGTGACCGTGTCGTCGGCGAGCTCGGCCAGCACCCGGCCGGTGGCGTCCCGCAGCGCGGTGACCACCCGCCGGGTGCGCATCGTCACGACCGGCGCGGGCACCTCCCCGCCCAGGAGCCCGGCGACCACGTCCAGGAGCTCGGCCGGTGCCACGTCGGTGCCGAGCGCCAGCGGCGCGTGCAGCTCCCGGCGGGCGCCGTCCGCGGGGAGCTTGAGGTGCCAGCCCTCGTCCGGCCCCCCGGTGCGGCGGCGCAGGGTGACCCGGGCGCGCACCAGCCGGAGATCAGGGGTGTCGTGGTAGACCGCCGCCAGCTGGTGGACCACCGGGGGGTCCACGACCGCGACGCCGGGGACCGCGTCCAGGGACGGCGGTGCGAACGCCTCGTCCACGTCGAACTTCCGCTCGATCTCGAGCTGCTCGGCGACCACGGCCCGACCGTAGGGCACCGACCGGGGGGCGGCCCACCGGCGCCCTGGCTAGCGTGACCGCCATGGCCCGGACCGACCCCGATCCCCGGTGGGCCGTCGCGGTCGCCACGCCGTGGGCGGTGTGGGCGGTGCTGCGCCGCACCGGCGCCGAGCGGGGCTTCCCGCTGGTGCCCGCGCTGGCGTTCACCCCCTACGCGGCGGCCGCCGCCGTCGTGCCGCTGGCCGCGGCCGTGCGGGCCCGGTCACGGGCGGGGACCCTGCTCGCCGCGGCGGCGGGCGCCACGCTCGGTGCCGCCGTGCGCTCGCACCGGGGCAGGCCGCCCGCCGGCGCCCCGCCGACGGGGCGGCGGGTGCGCATCGCCACGGTGAGCCTGCGCCGCGGGCTGGTCCCCGCCGAGCCGGTCGTCGAGCTCGTCCGCCGGCACGGGGTCGACGTCCTGGCGGTGCAGGAGCTCACCCCGGAGGCCGAGGGGCGGTTGACCGCCGCCGGGCTGGCGGAGCTGCTGCCGCACGCCCACGTCATCCCTGCCCGGCCGGGCAGCGTCGCCTCGGCGGCCGGTGGCATCTGGAGCCGGTTGCCGGTCGACGGCCGCGGGGCCGTGCCGGGTGGCTTCGAGCAGCCGACGGTGCGGCTGCAGCTCGGCGCCGGGCCCGCGCTCGAGGTCACCGCGGTGCACGCCTTCCCCCCGGCGACGTCACCGGCCGCCGTCCGCGCCTGGACGGCCGACCTCGCCGCCCTGCCGGCGCCCGATCCGGCGGTGCTGCGGGTGCTGGCCGGTGACTTCAACGCCACGCTCGACCACGCGGCGCTGCGCGCAGTCCTGCGCCTGGGTTACCTGCACGCCGCCCGCGCCGTCGGCGTGGGGCACACCTGGACCTGGCGGCCGCTGCGGCTCCCGGCCCCCCGGCTGGGCCTCGACCACGTGCTGGTCGATCCGCGACTCGCCGTCGCCGGCTGCGGCTTCGTCCCGGTCCGGGGCAGCGATCACCGGTCGGTGGTGGTCGACCTGGTGCTGCCGGGCGACTGAGGCCCGGCACAGCCGATGTTCACCGACCCCGCCCGGTGGGCAGCCTTGTACGGCGGGACGCGCGACCGAGCGCGCCGCACGGAGGGGAGCCCGACCCATGTTGAGCGAGCGCGAGGTGTCCGCCGCGATCGGCAGCACCGCCTACGGCGACGGTGGCGACAAGCTGGGCACCGTCGAACACTTCTTCGTCGACGACCGGACCGGTGAGCCGACCTGGGTGGCGGTGACCACCGGCCTGTTCGGCACCCGGCACTCGATCGTGCCCGCCCGCGAGGCCTCCTGGGAGGACGGCCGGCTGCGGCTGCCGGTCACCGCGGAGGCGGTGACGAGCGCCCCGGCCGTCGGCGGCGACCACCTCGACCCGGGGGAGGAGGCCGAGCTGCGGCGCCACTACGGCCTCGACGAGACCCGGGGCGCAGGAACCGGCGGGCGTCACCGGGAGGGCGACGACGCCGCGACCCCGACCGACGGCGCCATGACGCGCAGCGAGGAACGCCTCCGGTTCGACACCGAGCGGGTCGCCATGCGGCGGGTCCGTCTGGTCAAGTACGTCGTCACCGAAGAGGTGCAGGTGACGGTGCCCGTCCGGCGCGAGGAGATCCGCCTGGAGGAGGTGCCGCTGGACGGCGCCGGGGCGACCGGGGACGCGGCTCCCGCCGGGGAGTCTCTGGTGCCCGAGGACACCTCCGCGTCCGGCTTGCCGGACGAGATCGTGCTGCACGCCGAGCGGCCGGTGTTCGACGTCCAGGTGGTCCCCGTGGAGCGGGTGCGGCTGCGCACCGAGGAGGTCGAGGGCGAGGAGACGGTGACCGAGCAGGTGCTGCGCGAGCAGATCACCGTCGACCGGGACGGCACGCCCCGGACCTGACGGCCGCCGGCCTCAGCCGCGCCGGTCGGGGAGGAACCGCAGCCGGTCGCGGGTGGCCGCCACCTCGGCGGCGTCGACGTCGGCCAGCACGAGGGTCTCGGTCCCGGCGGCGGTGGCCAGCAGCTCCCCCATCGGGCTCACGATCCGGCTGTCCCCGGCGTGCTCCGTGCCGTCCCCGGCGGTTCCCACCCGGTTGCACCCCACGACGTAGGCCTGGTTCTCGATGGCCCGGGCCTGCAGCAGCGTCTGCCAGTGCAGGCGCCGGGCGGCCGGCCAGTTGGCCACCACCACGTAGAGGTCAGTCTGCGGCGCCGCGCGCCAGAAGACGTCGGCGAAGCGCAGGTCGTAGCAGACGAACGGGGTGATGCGCAGGCCCCCGATCGCCACGGTGACGGGGCCGTCGCCGGCGCGGAACCGCTCGTGCTCCCCGCCGTGGGTGAACGGGTGCAGCTTGCGGTAGCGGTGGGTCGTCCCGTCCGGGCCGGCCAGGACGAAGGAGTTGTAGGGCAGCTCTGCCTCTCCCCCACCCTGCCCACCGTCCCCCGGCGCGATCTCCGGGCAGCTGCCGCCCACCCACACGCCGTGCTCGGCGGCCTGCGCCGCGAGGAAGCTCGCCGACGGGCCGTCCTCCGGCTCCCCGATGCCCGGCGTCATCGAGAACCCGGTCGAGAACGTCTCGGTGAGCAGCACGAGCTCGGCGCCGGCGGCGGCCGCCCGGGCCACCTGCGGGGCCAGCCGGGCGAAGTTCGCCTCCCGGTCCTCCCAGACGATGTCGTGCTGCACCGCTGCGACCCTCATGCCAGCCTCCTCAACCGCTCGACCGCCTCGCCGAGCACCGCATCGCTCTTGCAGAACGCGAACCGCACCAGGTGCCGACCCAGGGCGGCGTGCTCCGGCGTGTAGAAGACCACGGTGGGGACGGCGACCACGCCCGCACGCTGCGGCAGCGCGCGGCAGAAGGCCAGCCCGTCGCCGTCGGGCTGCACCCCACGGACGTCGACCGTGGCGAAGTAGGTCGCCTGCGGGCTGATCACCGGCAGCCCGGCGTCCCGCAGCCCGGCCACCAGGACGTCGCGCCGGTACTGCAGGTCACGGGCGATGCCGGTGAAGTACGCCTCCGGCAGCCGCAGCCCGGCGGCCACCGCCGGCTGGAACGGGCCGCCGTTGACGTAGGTGAGGAACTGCTTGGCGGTGCGGACGGCGGCCACCAGTGGCGCCGGTCCGCACACCCAGCCGACCTTCCAGCCGGTCACGTTGAACGTCTTGCCCGCGCTGGAGACGACCAGCGTGCGCTCGCGCATCCCGGGCAGCGTGGCGAGCGAGACGTGCCGGGCACCGTCGAAGACCAGATGCTCGTAGACCTCGTCGGTGACCACCGTGAGGTCGTGGGTCGTGGCGAGCTCGGCCAGCACCGCCAGTTCGGCCGCGGTGAGCACCGTGCCGGTCGGGTTGTGCGGGGAGTTGACCAGCAGCAGCCGGGTGCGCGGGGTGATCGCGGCGCGCAGCTCGGCCTCGTCGAAGGTCCACGGCCCGGCGCCGTCCTCCGGCGGGTGCAGCGGCACCGGGCGCACCACGCCGCCGGCCATGGCGACCGAGGCGCTGTAGCTGTCGTAGATCGGCTCGAACAGCACCACCTCGTCGCCGGGCTCCAGCAGGGCGAGCATCGCCGCCGCCAGCGCCTCGGTCGCGCCGGCGGTGACCAGCACCTCGGTGTCGGGGTCGTAGGCCGGGTGCGCGGGGGAGTCGGAGCACCGCTGCCGGTGCTCGGCGACGGCGGCCCGCAGCTCGGGGATGCCGGGGCCGGGCGGGTACTGGTCGGCGCCGGTGCCGATGGCGGCGCGGGCGACGTCCAGCACCTCCGCCGGGCCGGGGTAGTCGGGGAAGCCCTGCCCGAGGTTGATCGACCCGGTCGCGACGGCGAGCGCGCTCATCTCGGCGAAGATCGTCGTCCCGAAACCGCGCAGGCGGGACGCGAGCGGTGCGGTCATGCGGCTCCCTCCCCGGTCGGTTCCACGTGGAACCGGTCAGCTGATCCGGACGTCCTCGTGGCCCTCGATCGCCACCACGTCGCCGGAGCGCAGCTGCCGGCCGCGGCGCTCCTCCGGCTCGCCGTTCACCGTCACCGCGCCCGAGAGCAGCACGTCCTTGACCTGGGCGCCGGTGGGGACGGCGTCGACCAGCTTGAGCAGCTGGCCGAGCCGGATGCTGTCCTCGCCGGGACGCAGGTCGACGGTGCGCACGCGCTCAGTGTGCCGCGCCGCGGAGCTCGTCCCCGACCCGGACCCGCCCGGGGGTGAGGACGGCGGCCCGCACGGCGAGCAGTCCGTCCCGCTCGCGGTGCACCGCCTTCAGCACGGAGGTGTCGCGGGCGATCCCGCCCGGCTGCGGCCGGGTGGTCATCACGCAGCGCGGGATGCCGGTGCCGAACCGCAGCCGCGCGGTGCCCAGGTCGGCCTCCGTGCCGCGCAGCGCGTCCTCCCCGGCGCCGTCCAGGACGACGTTGGCCCGGAACCGGCGGCGCTCCCAGGTGCCCAGCGTGCCGGTGGAGACCAGGGAGAGCCGGATGCGGGGGCTGTCGTGGAACGGGCCGGGGGCACCCTCCCACTGCCGCCACTCGTTCGGATCGGGCTCGTCGTCGCCCACGGCCGACTCGTAGGTCGGGACGGCGTCGTCGTCCCCGGCCGCCCGGAGCTCCACCCGCCGGCCGAGCCAGTCCGAGAGCACGGCCTCGTCGGTGGTGACCGTGCCGTTCGGGAGCACCACCTCGACCCCGCCGTCCGGGCGCACGCGGGCCGCACCGAACAGCAGGTCGGGCACCCGGCGGGCGGTCAGCCCGAAGCCGGTGTCGCGGTCGAACAGCGCCCAGCGCCGGTCGCCGCTGATGCCGAGCGGGCCGAGCTCCGCCTCGGCCAGCCGCTCGCCCTGCAGCGACTTCACCGGGTAGCGCCAGAGCTCCGCGACGCGCATCTCAGCCCGCCGGCGTCCAGGCGAGCGCCCAGCTGCCGGTCCACTCGGCGCCCGGCTCGAGCACGTGCAGGTCGACGTCGTCGGCGAGCGCGTTCGGCGGGCAGGTCATCGGCTCGACGGCGAGGCTGCGCCGCCACTGGCCCTCGGGCAGGGTGTCGCCGCTGTAGACCTGCAGCCACGGCCAGGCGGCGTCGGCCGAGAGCACCAGCTCCCCCGCGCCGCCGCGCAGCCGGACGTGCCACCACCCCTGGTCGTCCCGGTCGAGGTCGGTGAGCGGGACGTCGAGCGCGCGGTCGCCGATCCGGCCGACGGCGCCGTCGAACGGCCGCCGCTCCCCCGTGGGCAGGCCGCCGTCCAGCACCAGCTCCGTGCGGCCCGGGAGCGCCAGCTCCGCGTCGCCGATGCCGCCGTCCTCGCTGGCCCCGACGGAGAGGTAGGGGTGGAAACCGGCCCCGAACGGCGCCGGCCGGTCGCCGGTGTTGCGGACGTGGAGCGTGCAGGTGAGCCGGTCGGCGGTGAGGGCGTGGTCCACCGCGACGGCGAGGCGGAACGGGTAGCCGGGGTGCGGCTCCACCGTCGTCCCGACCGTGACGGACCCGTCCGCCTCCGCCAGCACCGTCCACGGCTGCCAGGCCACCAGCCCGTGGATCGCGTGCGGCTCGTCGGGGGAACGGACGTCGAGCTGGAGCTCCTCGCCCTGCCAGCTCCACCGGCCGTGCCGGAGCCGGTTCGGCCACGGCACGAGGGTCGCGCCGCGCCAGCCGGGCAGCACCTGACCGGCCGGGTACCCGTCGAGGACGTCCCAGCCACCGACCGTCAGCCGGCGCAGGGTGCCGCCGCGGAGGTCGACGGCGAGGGTCGCGTCGCCGGCGGTGAGCTGCACCTCGGTGCGGTCGCTGGGGGGCCAGGTGTCGGGCATGCGCTCAGCTCACCACATCGCCGCCCCGCTGCCCCGGCGAGATCTGCACACCCGCCCCCATCAGGCCGTCGACGGCGGCCGGTGTGCAGATCTCGCGCGCTCAGGGGTGGTAGGTCACCTGCCCCGCGAACTCCAGCACCTGCTCCTGGGTGAACGCGTCGGGCACCTGGAGGGTGAAGGCGGTGCCGTCCTCGAACTGCCCCTGCAGGAACCAGCCGCGGTCCCTCGGCCCGTTGTCGACCCGCACCAGCGCCGCCGGCCGGCCCTGCACCGTCACGTCGAGCTGCGGACCCACGGGGCCCATGAGGTTCTCCCGCACCTGCTCCAGCGGAGCGACGTCGTCGGCCAGGGGCACGTGCACGGTGATCGTCTGCTGCTCGTAGGCGTCGTTGACCAGAGTGAGGACGCGGCCCATCTTGTAGAACTGCACCGACCAGCCGGCCGGGGCGAGCTCGGCGGTCAGCGTCGCCCGCTGCGGCCGGTCGACCAGCGACTCCGCGACGGCGACCAGCTCCGACGTCCGGCTGTACCGGCCCTCACCGGTCAGCGTCACCCACTGGTCGTCCGTGCGTTCCCAGACGAGTTCGGCGAACCGCATGCGCCCGCAGACGGTCAGGCCGTCCTCGCAGTAGACGTCCCGGGATCCGCGGACCACGTCGGCGTCCCTGCCGTCGACGCTGACCTCCGCGCGCTCGGTGACATCGACGTGCTCGGCGGCGCCGTCCGACCACCGGTCGGGCTCGTCCTCGTGGACGCCCACGGTGAAGCGGTCGGCCCCGTCCGCCGAGTCGAACTCCGCGAAGCCGGCCGACTCGCCGTCGCCGGTGAAAGCCGGCCGCATCCCGTCGGGCTCGGGGTCGAGCGACAAGGGGAAGGTCGGCATCTCGAAGTCCACGAGGGTGACGCTCTCGGCCGGGGCGCCGGGACCGTCGGGGGCGGCGATGACGACGGCGGCGGCCCAGGCGGCGGCGACCGTGACGACGGCGATCCCGGCGCGGAGGGCCACCTTCCGGCTCGGCCGGCGTGCCCGCCGGGGAGTCGGGCCCTCGATCTCGGCGAGCAGCGCGGCCCGCGCGGCGGATCGGGCGGCGGGGGACAGCGGCGGCGCCTCGGGGCCCGCCTCGCGGAGCAGCGTGAGGTCGTTCATCGGTACTCCTCCTCGGAGACGGGGTCGAACGGGGAGACGTCGCCGAGCGCGGCGCGGGTCTGGCGGCGGGCGCGGTGCAGGCGGGAGCGCACCGTGCCGACGGGGACGTCGAGGACGGCGGCGATCTCCTCGTAGCCGAGCTGACCCCAGGCGAGCAGCAGGAGGGCGTCGCGGTCGCGCGGCTTCAACGCGGCGAGCGCGGCGGCCAGCGGACCGCGCAACGCCTGGGCGTCGAGCCGGCCGGCGGCGTCCCCGGGGTCGTCGCCGGGCCGCTCGGGCTCGGCGGCCGCGCGCGCCAGGGCCTTGTAACGGCGCTGCTCGGTGCGCACGTGCCCGTGCACGACGTTGGTGGCGATGCCCAGTAGCCAGGGCCGCACCTCGACGTGCTCGGGCCGGTAGGCCGCCCGGCGGCGGAAGGCGATCAGGAACGTCTCGCTGAGCAGGTCGTCGGCCAGCTCCCCGACCCGGCGGCCCAGGTAGCGGTGCACCGTGGCGGCGTGCCGGTCGAACAGCGGGGCGAACTCCGCCGGGTCGTCGACCGACCGCGCGATCAGCTCCGCGTCGCTGGGCAGCGACTCGGGGAGGGCGCGCAGCCGCGGGGGTTCGGCGGGTGGACCGGCGGACCGGTGCAGCGCCGTCTGGGTCACGGCTGGTGATGATCCGGCCGCGATCGGTGAAGTCGTCACATCCCTTGATGTCCGGAGCGGCGGATCCGGTTCACGGTTTCACCGCGGGGACCGTGCACCCGACCAAGCCGGGAGCGCCGACGTTCCCGCAGGAACGCGGCCGACGCTCAGCCCTCGCAGTTCTCGTCGCCGTAGGCGCTGACGGTGTCCGCCGCGGCGAGGAACTCCACCAGTTCCTCCTCGCTCAGCTCGCCCTCCGCGACCGCGCTGTCCAGGTCAGCAGCGGGAGGGAAGTTCTCGGCCATGTACCGGGCCGCTTCCTCGACGTCGTCCGCCTCGTCGGGAACGCTGTCGGCCAGGTCCTCGAGCACCTCCCGGGCGTGTTCGCCGTCCTCCGGCTCGATCTCGGCGGTCGCCAGGTACTGCTCGCAGAAGTCCTCGACGTTCGAGCCGCCGCAGGCGGTGAGGCCGAGCGGGACGGTCGCCACGGCGGCGAGGAGGACGAGCCCGCGGATGCGCATGGGCTCCACCCTCACACACCCCTGCCCGGGCAGCGGCCCGTCCGGTATCCGGACGACTCAGGCCGTGTCGAGGTCCTTCGCGAAGAACAGCGAGTCCACCGCGTCCGGGTCGCCCACGTAGTCCCCGAAGGCCTCGATCGGCCGGTACCCGGTGCCCGAGTAGAGGCCGATCGCCTCCGGCTGGAGCGGGCCGGTCTCCAGCCGCAGCGCGGCCCAGCCCCGCGACCGTGCGGCCTCCTCCAGCCCGGCGAGCACGGCCTTCGACACCCCGCGGCCCCGCGCGGCCGGAACCACGTACATGCGCTTGACCTCGGCCACGCCGTCGCCGAGCGCCCGGAGCGCCCCGCAGCCCAGCGGCGTCCCGTCGTCGTCGCGGGCGAGCAGCACCAGGGCGACGTCGGCCCCGGAGGGGTGGGTGCCCGGCTCCTCCTTGCCGCCGTAGCGGGCGCGGACCTCCGTCTGCTGGTCGGTGGTCAGCCGTCGCACGTCGGCGTCGTCCCACGCCGCCTCCTCCACCCGCACGACGGAGATCATCACAGGGTGATGCCGTGCAGCAGCAGGGCGGCCAGCTCCCGGTAGGCCGTCGCGTCGTCCAGGCCGGTCGCACGCCCGGTGTCGCCGCGGCCGATGCGCAGCATCAACGTGGTCACCGTGTCGGCGACCAGCGCCGGGTGCACCTCGCGGAACCGGCCCTGGGCCACGCCCTCGCTGATCAGCTCGCGCACCCGCCCGGCCGCCAGGGCGGTGTTGCGCTCGTAGATCTCCCGGCCCGGGGCGAAGGCGTCGAGGTCGCGGTGGAAGGCCGGCCCCGCGGGGGCGAGCGCAGCGGCCACCGCGGTCAGGTAGGCGGTCACCCGCCGGGCGGGGTCGGCCTCGGTGACGGTGCGCGCCTCGACCGTCGCCGTCGCCTTGCGGAAGAAGTGCCGGATCACCCGGAGCGCCAGCTGCTCCTTGCTGCCGGCCAGGGCGTAGAGCGTGCTCTTGGAGCAGTGCAGCCGGACGGCGAGGTCCTCGAGCGTGAACCCGGCGAAGCCCTCGGCGAGGAACACCTCCTCGAGCTGGTCGAGCAGCTCGGCCTGGCGGCGGGTCAGCCGCCCCTCAGCGGTCTCCATGGCACCTCCTCCCGGCGGACCGGCATGAACCTGGACGCAGAACAGTACTGCGGTACGGTCAGCAGTACAGTTGCCGACCTTCCGGAGGAGACCCGTGGCCGTCGAGCGCGAACTGCCCACGCCCGAGGCCGAGGACCTGCTGGCCCTCACCCGGGAGATCGCCGACGCCGAGCTCGCACCGAAGGCCGCGACCTACGAGCGGGAGGAGCGCTTCCCCCGCGAGGTCTTCCGGCTGCTGGGCGAGACCGGGCTGATGGGCCTGCCGTTCCCCGAGGAGGTCGGGGGCGGCGGCCAGCCCTACGCCGTCTACCTGCAGGTGCTCGAGGAGCTGGCGGCCCGCTGGGCGAGCGTCGCCCTGGGCATCAGCGTGCACACCCTCGCCTGCTCCCCCATCGCGAACTTCGGCACCGAGGCGCAGCGCCGCGACCTGCTGCCCGAGATGGTGGGCGGCACCCTGATCGGCGCCTACTCGCTCTCCGAGGCACACGCCGGCTCCGACGTCGCCGCGATGCGCGCCACCGCCACCGCCACCGCCGACGGCTGGATCGCCCGCGGCGAGAAGGCGTGGGTCACCCACGGCGGGCACGCCGACTTCTACTCGACGTTCCTGCGCACGCCCGCGGACGGCGACCGGGGCATCTCCTGCTTCCACCTGACCCCCGACCTGCCCGGGTTCAGCGCCGCGAAGCCCGAGGAGAAGATGGGCCTGACCGGCTCGACCACCGCGGCGATCCGGCTCGACGACGTGCCGATCCCGGCGGATCGCCTGGTCGGCGAACCCGGGCGCGGCATGGCGATCGCCCTGGGGGCGCTGGACTCGGGACGGCTGGGCATCAGCGCGGTCGCCGTCGGGCTGGCGCAGTCGGCCCTCGACGTCGCCGTCGCCTACGCCGTCGAGCGGGAGGCGTTCGGCCGGCCCATCGCCGAGCACCAGGGCGTCGCCTTCCTGCTGGCCGACATGGCCGCGGCCGTGGAGTCCGCCCGCGCCACCTACCTGGTCGCCGCCCGGCGCAAGGACGCCGGCAAGCCGTTCTCCCGGCAGGCCAGCATCGCCAAGCTGGTCGCCACCGATGCCGCGATGAAGGTGACCACCGACGCGGTCCAGGTGCTGGGCGGAGCGGGGTACACCCGCGACCACCCGGCCGAGCGGTACATGCGCGAGGCGAAGGTCATGCAGATCTTCGAGGGCACGAACCAGATCCAGCGCATGGTCATCGGCCGCCACCTCACCGCCGAGGCGGTCCCGCCGGCCGGCTGACCCGTGCCTCCGCGCAGCTGACGGGTTCCACGTGGAACCGGTGACAGCTGTCAGTGGTCCGCGCCCGCCCCGCCGGACCAGACTGGGGTCCCCGAGCGAGGAGAGCACCGTGCCCGAGCCCCATCTGCGCGCCGCCGACTCCGACCGCGCCGCCGTCGCCACCACGCTCGGCCACGCCATGTCGGAGGGCCGGCTCACCGTCGCCGAGTACGACGAGCGCCTCGCCCGCGTCTACGCGGCCCGCACCTTCGGCGAGCTCGCCGAGCTCACCGCCGACCTGCCGGCCGCGCCCTCCCGGCCCGCCCCGGCACCGGTTCCCGCGGGCACCAGCTCCTGCCCGGCCGGCGCCACCCGCCACGGGCACGCGTGGGGGTCGTGGTCGAGCACGGCGCTGATCGTGCTCGCCGTCTGGGCGGTGACCTCGATCGCCGCGCGCGAGTTCCTGTACTTCTGGCCGTTCTGGGTGATCGTCCCGTGGGGCGCGGTGCTGCTGCTCGGCCACCTGGGCGAGCGGGGACGCCGCCGGCTCCCCGGCTGACCGGGCGCGCCGGTCGGCGTCACGCCTCGCGGTAGAGCTCCGTGAAGGTCGCCCCGCCGTCGGTGGAGACGAGGACCGCGCCCGCCACGGCGACGTGGATGCGCCCCCCGTCGCCGGTCAGCGCCTCCGGCGGGCCGCCGACGTGCCCGCGCTCCGCCCAGGTCCGCCCACCGTCGGCGCTGGTGAACACCGCCCCGTCGGGTGCGACGCCGACCGCGGAGCCGCCGTCGGCGACGTCGACCAGCGCCAGCAGCGGCGCTCCGGGGACCGCGCCGAAACCTGACCCGCCGTCCTCGGAGACCACGAGGCCGTCCTGCGTGGTGGCCAGGACCCGCCGCGGGTCCGCCGGGTCGACGGCCAGGTCGGCGACCCGCATCGCGCCCCGGTCGGCCCACTCCACGCCGTCCTGGCTGACCAGGAGCCGTCCGCCGCTGTAGCCGTAGACCGTGCCGCCCGCGGCGTCGAGCGCGTGGAAATCGGCCTCGCCGGCCAGCGACAGCGTCGTCCAGGACTCCCCGCCGTCGGTCGTCTCGAGCAGGCCGAGGTCACCGGGACCGTCCTGACCCGGCCCCGGATGGCCGCTGGCCAGGTAGTGGCCGGGCCCCACGACGGTGAAGCCCATGAAGTCCTGCACCCGGTCGGCGATGCGGACCAGCTCGCCGTCGGCGGAGATCCGCACCAGCCCGTGGTGGGTCCCTGCGTACAGCGAGTCGTCGGCCGGGTCGACGCCGAGGCCGTGCACGTGCTCGAGGACGACCTCCGGACCGGCGCCGTGGGCATCGTCCGCGTGGCTGTGGGACGCGCCGGCCGGAGCCGCCCCGTCACCGGTGCCGCCCTCGCTGCCGCAGCCGGCGAGGAGCGCCGGCACGACGGCCAGCGCCGCCCACCGGCTCCCCGCCCGGGTCGGTCGAGACGAGCGCACCGCTACCTCCGCATCCACCCGGCACCACCCGCTGTCGCGCGCGGCGCCCCCCCACCTGGGGCGGGCCACCCGCCACGGTACGACCAGCGACACGGGGCAGTGCTCCGCCGGGCGCGGGCTGCGGTCGGGGCCGGAACGACGACGTCCCGGGCCGCCAGAGGTGGCCCGGGACGTCGCAGTGCTGGTGGGCAAGGGGGGAGTTGAACCCCCACGTCCTTTCGGACACACGGACCTGAACCGTGCGCGTCTGCCATTCCGCCACTTGCCCTGGCGAGGGAAGACAGTATCAGCTGGGCCCTCCACCGCCGCCGGGGGGTTCCGCCACCGGTCCGCCCACGGACGACGTGCGGGGCGTCGCGCCTTCCTGGACGGTCAGGCGAGCGTGGCCCGGCTACGATCACGGGTGGCAGAGTGGGACGTCCGGCGAGCGCAGAGGAGCGACTGTGGGTGTGCTGCAGCGCTTCGAGCGCCGGCTCGAGGGGATGGTCGGCCTCGCCTTCGCGCGCCTCTTCAAGGGCAAGGTCCACCCCGCCGAGATCGCCAAGGCGCTCCAGCGCGAGGCCGACGAGCAGCGCTCCATCCTCGGCGAGGGCCGGGTGCTGGCGCCCAACGTCTACGTGGTCCGCCTCGGGGAGACCGACTTCGCGCACCTGGGCCAGTGGTCCGACCAGCTGGCCGGCGAGCTCGCCGACATGGTCACCGAGCACATCGAGGACGAGGGCTACCAGGTCTTCGACAAGGTCACCGTCGCGCTGGAGCGGGACGACGAGCTGACGACCGGCGTCTTCGAGGTCAGCTCGCAGGTCGCCGACCCCGCGCGCCCCCCGGTCCGGGCCGACGCATCGCCGATGGCCTCCGCCCCGGTCGCCGGCCACCCCCCGCTGCCCCCGCTCCCGCCGCTGCGCGGGCGGATGGCCACCGACACCGGCAAGCAGAACCCCTCGGTGCTCGGCCGCGCGGGCTCCCGCACGACGATGACCCACGTGCTCGTCGTCGACGGCCCGGGCACGCGGCACGAGCTGTCCACCGGCCGCAACGTCATCGGCCGGGGCACCGAGGCCGACATCCGCATCCCCGACACCGGCGTCAGCCGCAAGCACGTCGACGTGGTCCTCGACGGGGACGTCGCGACTGTGGAGGACCTCGGGTCGACCAACGGCACCCTGGTCAACGGCCGGCGCGTCGCCCGCCAGCCGCTCAGCGACGGCGACGTCATCCGCATCGGGCACTCCGTCCTCGTCTACCGGCAGGACGGGGCGTGACCGGCTCCGTGCGGTCAGAGGAATCCGGCATCCGGGAGCAGACGTCCCGCCGCGATGCCGGGCAGGTGTCTGCCGGGGTGCGGCCGTGACCGAACTCGTCGTGCAGATCTTCCGCTTCGGCTTCCTCCTGCTGCTGTGGCTGTTCATCTTCGCCGCGTTCCGCGTGGTGCGGGCCGACCTGTTCGGCAGACGCCCCGGGCGCGTCACCACCGTGCCGCCCCGCTCGGCCACGCCCAAGAAGCGTGGCCACCGCGGCCCCAAGTCCCTGGTGGTCACCGCCGGGCCGCTCACCGGTACCAAGATCACCCTCGGTGACCAACCCATCCTCATCGGCCGGGCCGACGACTCGACCCTGGTCCTCACCGACGACTTCGCCAGCTCCCGGCACGCCCGCCTGACCAACCGGGGCGGCCAGTGGTACGTCGAGGACCTGGGTTCGACCAACGGCACCTACCTCGACCAGCAGCGCGTGCAGGGCCCGCTGCAGGTCGCCCCCGGCCAGCCGATCCGCATCGGCCAGACCGCACTGGAGCTGCGTTCGTGACGCTGGTTCTCCGCTACGCCGCGCGTTCCGACCGCGGCCTCATCCGCGGCAACAACCAGGACTCGGTCTACGCCGGGCCCCGGCTGCTGGCCGTGGCCGACGGCATGGGCGGCCACGCCGCCGGCGACATCGCCAGCAAGGTGGTGATCGCCGCCCTCGAGCACCTCGACGACGACACGCCGACCGGCGACATGCTCCAGTCGCTGCGGGCCGCCGTGCACGAGGGCAGCGAGCACCTGCGCGAGGTCATCCGCGAGTCGCCCCAGCTCGAGGGCATGGGCACCACGCTCACCGCCATCCTCTTCGCCGGCGGCCGGCTCGCCCTGTGCCACGTCGGCGACACCCGGGCCTACCTGCTGCGCGACGGCGAGTTCACCCAGATCACCCACGACGACACGTTCGTGCAGAGCCTGATCGACGACGGCCGGATCACCGAGGAGGAGGCGAGCACGCACCCGCAGCGGTCCCTCCTGCTGCGCGCCCTCAACGGCCAGGACGTCGAACCCGACCTCTCGATGCGCGAGGCGCGCGCCGGCGACCGCTACCTGCTGTGCTCCGACGGTCTGTCCGGTGTCGTCAGCGAGGAGACCCTGGCCGAGGCGCTCAAGGACCCCGACCCCGAGGCCACGGCCGACCGGCTGATCGAACTGGCCCTGCGCAGCGGCGGCCCGGACAACATCACCGTGATCGTCGCCGACGTCCTCGAGGACACCGGTGGCAACGGCCGCTTCGACCCGGTCGTGGACGGCGCGGCCGGCGACAACATCGGCCAGCGCGACGTGGACCCGCGCTCCGCGGCCGGCCGGGCCGCGCTCGCCGACCAGGCCGCTGCTCCCCCGCCGACACCCACACTGCCGACGGGCGGCGGCCCCTCCGCCCGCCGCCGCCCGATGCGCATCCTCCTGGTGGCGGGGGCCCTTCTCACCGTGCTGGTGGCCGGGGCGATCGGTACGTACGTGTGGGCGCTCAACCACTGGTTCGTGGGGGTGAACGGCTCGGGGGACGACCGGCAGGTTGCCGTCTTCCGCGGGCTGGACGCCTCCCTGCTCGGGATGGACTTCTACCGCCTGGACCGGGGCACCGACCTCGCGCTCAGCGACCTGACCCCGGCCGCGCGCAACCGCGTCCTCGACACCATCGCCGCGGACGACTCCGAGGACGCCGAGCGGATCGTCTCCGCGCTGACCGACCAGCGACTGCCCCTGTGCCGCACCGCCGGGAGCGGCACGGCCTCGCCTGAGGAGGAGCCGGCGGTGCCGCCGGCGGCCGCGCCGACGACCGCCCAGGAACCGGCGCCCGGCGAGCCCGCCCTCCCCGAGGCACCCACGGACGAGCCGACGAGCGTGCCCTCGCCGGCACGGACGACGTCGTCGCCCGTGCCGGGGGTGGACTGCCGGGAGGCCGACTGATGGCCGGCCCCGTCACCGACCCGCGTGCCGCCGCGGCCGAGACGCCCACCCGGCGGGGCACCGAGGCGTTGCTGCTCGCCTTCGCCGTCCTCATCACCGTCGCGGCGCAGGCGATCGTCGACCTCACCGTCACCGGCGAGCTGCGCCCGGAGATGGCCGGCTTCAGCGTGTGGATCACCGCGCTGTGGGTGGTCGCGCACCTCGTCGTCCGCCGGTGGGCGGCCTACGCCGATCCGCTGCTGCTCCCGGCCGTCGCGCTGCTGGTCGGGCTCGGCCTGGCCGTGATCCACCGCCTCGACCTGGCGGCCGGGCAGGTCGGCAGCACGGTCACCCGCGAGGACGCCCCCGTGCAGCTGGTGTGGGCCACCCTGGGCGTCGCGCTCTTCGTCACGGTGCTCGTCGTCGTCCGCGACCACCGGATCCTGTCCCGGTTCGCCTACACGCTGGCCCTGATCGGCCTGGTGCTGCTGGCCATCCCGGCCGTGCTGCCGGCGTCCATCTCGGAGGTCAACGGCGCCAAGATCTGGATCCGGGTGGCCGGCTTCTCCATCCAGCCGGGCGAGTTCGCCAAGATCTGCCTGGTCGTCTTCTTCGCCGCCTACCTGGTGGACAAGCGGGACGTGCTGGCGCTGGCGAGCAAGAAGGTGGCCGGCATCGAGCTGCCGCGCGGCCGCGACCTGGGCCCGGTGCTGCTCGCCTGGGTCGTCTCGATCCTGGTGCTCGTCTTCGAGCGCGACCTGGGCAGCTCGCTGCTGCTGTTCGGCATCTTCGTGGTGATGCTGTACGTGGCCACCGAGCGCGCCAGCTGGCTGTTCATCGGCCTGGCCCTCTTCGCCGGTGGCGCGTTCATCGCCTACCAGATCTTCAGCCACGTGCAGACCCGCGTGAACACCTGGCTGGACCCGTCCGCCTACTACGACGGCGCCGGGTACCAGCTGATGCAGTCGTTGTTCGGCCTCGGCACCGGGGGGCTCTTCGGCGCCGGCCTCGGCGGCGGGCGCCCCGACCAGGTGCCGGTCGCCAAGAGCGACTTCATCGCCGCCGCCGTCGGCGAGGAGCTCGGCCTCTTCGGGCTGGTCGCGGTGATCGTGGTGTACCTGATCCTGGTCGAGCGCGGGCTGCGCACCTCGCTCGTCGTCCGCGACGCCTTCGGCAAGCTGCTGGCCACCGGGCTGGCGTTCGCCATCGCGTGGCAGGTGTTCGTGGTGCTGGGCGGGGTCACCGGGCTGCTCCCGCTGACCGGCCTCACCACACCGTTCCTGGCCTACGGCGGATCGTCGCTCGTGGCGAACTTCGTGCTCGTCGCGCTGCTGGTCCGGATCAGCGACGCCGCGCGCCGCCCGGCGACGCAGCACGCCGCCCCCGTGCGTCTCGGGGACGCCCCGACCGAGGTGGTGACGCCGTGAACGCACCCCTGCGGCGGGTGGCGATCAGCGTGCTGGTGCTGTTCACGCTGCTGATCGTCAACGTCAACGTCATCCAGGTCGTCCGCTCGGACGACCTGCGCAGCGACACCCGCAACACCCGCACCATCGCCGAGTCCTACGACCGGGAACGCGGCTCGATCATCGTGGCGGGCACCGAGGTCGCGATGTCGGTCCCCACCGACGGCCGTCTGGAGTACCTGCGCACCTACCCGCAGGGGCCGTTGTACGCGCCGGTCACCGGGTACCACTCGCTGGTGTACGGCAACCGGTACCTCGAGGACGTCATGAACGACGTGCTCTCCGGGGACGACGACCGGCTGTTCGTCCGGCGCATCGCCGACCTGTTCACCGGGCGCGACCCCGCCGGCGGGGACGTCGTCCTCACCCTCGACCCCGCCGTGCAGGCCGCCGCCATGGCCGGCCTCGAGGGTGTCACCGGCGGCGTCGTCGCCCTCGACCCGCGGACCGGCGCGATCCTGGGCATGGCGAGCACGCCCACCTACGACCCCGGCCTGGTCTCCGGCCACGACCCCTCGGCAATCCGCGAGAACATGGAGGCCATCACCTCGCAGGAGCTGGACCCGCGGGTGAACCGCTCGATCGCGGACAACTACCCGCCCGGGTCGCTGTTCAAGGTGATCGTCGCGGCGGCCGCGCTGGAGGAGGGGCTGGCCCCCGACACCGTGGTGCCGGCCCCGCGGGAGCTGCCCCTGCCGAACAGCACCCGGGTGATCCCCAACTTCGGCGGCTCGGCGTGCGACCCCAGCGGCCAGCAGTCGCTCATCGACGCGCTGACCATCTCCTGCAACACCGCCTTCGCCCAGCTCGGCCTCGACCTCGGTGAGGAGCAGGTGCGCGAGATGGCGGAGGCGTTCGGCCTGGACGACGAGGGCCTGCAGATCCCCCTGGAGGTGGCGGCGAGCACCGTGGGCGAGATCCCCGACGAGGCCGCCCTGGCCCAGGCGTCGATCGGCCAGCGCAACGTCCGGATGACCGTGCTGCAGGCGGCCACGGTCGCCGCCACGGTGGCCAACGACGGCGTGCAGATGAAGCCCTACCTGGTCGACGAGCTGCGCGCGCCGGACCTCACCGTCATCGACTCCACCGACCCGGAGGAGCTGCGGGAACCGATCTCCGCGACCGTCGCCGACCAGCTCACCGAGATGATGGTCAGCGTCGTCGCCCGCGGCTCCGGACGGGCCGCCCGGCTCTCCGGCATGGAGGTGGCCGGCAAGACCGGCACCGCCCAGGTCCGGCCCGACGTGCCCGACCACAACTGGTTCATGGGCTTCGCGCCGGCCGACGACCCGCAGATCGCCGTCGCCGTCTTCGTGGCCAACGGTGGCGGTACCGGCGGTGACGTCTCCGCCCCCATCGCCCGCGACGTCATGGCGGCCTGGTTCGAGGGGCGGGGCTGATGGCACTCGGTATCGGGAGCCTGCTGGCCGGCCGCTACAAGATCACCGCGCCCATCGCCACCGGCGGGATGGGGGAGGTGTGGAAGGCCCGCGACCAGGTGCTGGACCGCATCGTCGCGGCCAAGGTGCTCAAGACCGAGTACACCAACGAACCGAGCTTCCTGGCCCGCTTCCGCAACGAGGCGCGGCACACCGCGGCTCTCTCGCACCCCAACATCGCCTCGGTCTACGACTACGGCGAGACCACCGACGACAGCGGCGTGCAGACCCTGGCGTTCCTGGTGATGGAGTACGTCGAGGGCCAGCCGCTGGTGACGATCCTCCACGAGGAGGGCCGGCTGCCGGTCGACTGGACCCTGCACGTGCTCGGCCAGGCCGCGGACGGCCTCTCCGCCGCCCACCGGGCCGGTGTGGTGCACCGCGACATCAAGCCCGGCAACCTCATCGTCCGGCCCGACGGCGTGGTGAAGCTGACCGACTTCGGCATCGCCCAGGCCCGGGACGCCGCGCCGCTCACCCGCACCGGCATGGTGGTCGGCACCGCGCAGTACCTCTCCCCGGAGCAGGCCCAGGGCATGGAGGTCACCGCCGCCTCCGACGTCTACTCGCTCGGCGTCGTCGGCTTCGAGTGCCTCGCCGGCGCCCGGCCGTTCGACGGCGCCTCGCAGGTGGCCATCGCGCTGGCGCACATCAACCGGCCACCGCCCCCGCTGCCGGGGGACATCCCGCCGGCGGTCCGCCTGCTCATCGAGCGCGCCCTGGCGAAGGACCCGGCGGACAGGTTCACCGACGGTGGCGCCTTCGCCGAGGCGGTCCGCCGCGTCGCCGCCGGTGACGCCCTCGCCGCCTCCGTGGTCGCCCCGGCGACCGCCCCGACGCAGATCGTGGACGTCGGCGACGGGCACACGCAGGTCTTCGCCACCCCGGCCGCCGGCATGCCCGCGGTGTCACCGGCCACCGGTGGCCGTCCGATGCCGCCCCTGCACGCTGCTCCGGACGACGACGACGACTGGACGGCCGGCGGCGAGCCGCCCGCCCGGGGCGGCACCCGGCGCTGGGCCTGGCTGGCCGCGGCCGTCGTGGTCCTGCTGCTGGTGGCCGGCATCACGTACTGGCTGCTGTCCGGCACGGGAGCCGATCCCGGCAACGAGGACGCCGCTCCCACCACCGGCGCCCCGACCACCAGCGCCGAGCCGGCCGGGATCCTGCTGGACCCGGCCCGGTTCATCGGCCGGGACGCCGACGAGGTGGAGGAGGAGCTGCGGGACGCCGGTTTCACGTCGATCTCGCAGCAGGAGGCCAGCACGGGGCTGCTGACCGCCCTGGGCCAGCCCCTGGACGAGGGCGACGTCGCGGCCATCGACCCGGCCGGCGTCGAGGCGACCCCGGACACCCCGATCACGCTGTACTACTCCCCCGACGACTACGACCCCGACGCCGGCCAGGGCGACGAGGGCAACGAGGGCGACGAGGGCGGTGACGACGAGGAGGCGCCGGCCCCGACGACCGCGCCCCCGCCGACGACCGCCGCCCCGACGGGGACGACGCAGCCGACCACGCCCGCGGCCACCACCACGGCGCCGACGACGACCTCCCCGTCGACGTCGGCCGAGGGGAACCCCGCACCGACCACCACCGCGCCGGTCGAGCCGACGGTCACCGAGCCCGAGGTCGATTCGAACGCGGCGACGACGCGGGGTAACGGACAGTGACCGGCTCGACACCCGGATCCCGGGTTGCGGGGCGTTCTGCGGTTAGGCTCGCCGACGGCCAGCAGTCCGCGGCGCAGATCGCCGCTGGCACGCTCCGCACCGCCGGGCCGCGCAGCCCGTACGGAACCGCCCGAGAGGACCGTCGATGACCACGCCGCAGGTGCTCGGTGAGCGCTACGAGATCGGCGGAGTCCTGGGCCGCGGTGGCATGGCCGAGGTGCACCACGGCCGCGACCTGCGCCTCGGCCGCGAGGTCGCGGTCAAGGTGCTGCGCCACGACCTGGCCCGCGACCCCTCGTTCCAGGTGCGGTTCCGCCGCGAGGCCCAGGCCTCGGCCTCGCTCAACCACCCGGCGATCGTCGCCGTCTACGACACCGGTGAGGACCGCACACCCAGCGGCGCCACCCCGTACATCGTCATGGAGTACGTCGAGGGCGAGACGCTGCGCGACGTCCTCCGACGGGAGGGCCGGCTGCCGATCGAGCGGGCCATGAGCCTGGCCGCGGACATCTCCGGCGCCCTGGACTTCAGCCACCGCAACGGCATCGTGCACCGGGACGTGAAGCCCGGGAACGTCATGATCACGCCGCAGGGCACCGTCAAGGTCATGGACTTCGGCATCGCCCGGGCGGTGTCGGACTCCGCGGCCACGATGACCTCCACGGCTGCGGTGATAGGGACGGCCCAGTACCTCTCCCCCGAGCAGGCACGCGGCGAGGGCGTGGACGCCCGGTCCGACGTCTACTCGCTGGGCTGCCTGCTCTACGAGCTCGTCACCGGGGCACCGCCGTTCACCGGTGACTCGCCGGTGTCGGTGGCCTACCAGCACGTGCGCGAGGACCCGCGCCTGCCGTCGTCCATCAACCCCGACGTGCCGCCGGAGCTGGATGCGATCCTGCTCAAGGCGATGAGCAAGAACCCGGCCAACCGGTACCAGTCGGCCGCCGACATGCGCAGCGACCTCCTCCGGGCGCTGGCCGGGCAGCGGGTCGAGGCGACGCCGGTCATGGGCGACGCCGAGAAGACCGCGATCATCGGCGCACCCGTGGGCAGCTACGCCAGCGGCTACGGCGACGACGACTGGGGCGACGAGGACCAGGCCAGGCGCCGCAAGCGCCGGATCATCGCGATCGTCTCGGTGCTCGCGGTGCTGCTGCTCGGTGGCGCGATCGCCGCTGCCGTGGCCCTGACCCGGGACGACGGTCCGCCTCCGGTCGCGCAGGTGACCGTGCCCGCGTTCGCCGGGCTCGACCAGGCGACGGCCGAGCAGCGGATCACCGAGGCCGGGCTCGCCGTCGGCGACGTCACGACCGAGGCGAGCACCACCGCTCCCGAAGGGCAGGTCGTGTCGAGCACCCCGCCCAGCGGCGCCCGGGTGGAGGCGGAGACGGAGGTCGACCTGGTGGTCAGCGCCGGGCCCGACACCATCCTCGTGCCGAACGTGGTCGGCCTCACCGAGGACCAGGCGCGCGCCAACCTGGAGCAGGCCGGCTTCACCAACATCTCCAGCCGGCAGGTCGACTCCATCGAGTACGACGAGGGCCGGGTGGCCGCGGTGAGCCCCGCCGAGTCCAGCCAGGCGGGCCCGGACGCCGTCATCACGCTGAGCGTCTCCACCGGCACCATCGAGCTGCCCGACGTCGTCAACCGGACCGAGGCGCAGGCACGGGCCGCCCTGCAGGAGGCCGGTTTCAGCGCGGGGCAGATCGAGATCCAGAACGTCGAGCGCGACGACGTCGCGCCGGGCACCGTCGTCGAGACCGACCCGTCGGCCGGGCAGGACGTCGGCTCGGGGGACACCATCACGCTCCGCGTGGCCGTCCCCACGCCGCCGGAGGAGCCGGCCACGCCCACCGGTCCCGGCACGGACACCGGGAACGAGGACGAGGGCACGGGCACCGGGGGCACCGGAAACGGATCCGGCGGCACGGGCACGGGCGGCACGGGCACCGGCGGCACCGGCACCGGCGGCACCGGCACCGGAACCGGCGGCACGGGCAGCGGCTGATCGGCCGCACACACGCGACTGGCCCCTCCCCTCCCGGGGAGGGGCCAGTCGCGTCTCGCGGCTCAGACGGTGGCGGAGGTCAGCCGCTCGGCGCTGGCCGTGGCGGCGGCCACCACGCCCTCGTCGGGCGCCAGCCCGCAGGCGGCGAGCCAGGTCGCGAGCATCCGGTGACCGCCCTCGGTGAGCACCGACTCGGGGTGGAACTGGACGCCCTCGATGGGCAGCTCCCGGTGCCGCAGCGCCATCACCAGGCCCGAGGGCGTGTGGCCGGTGACCTCCAGCTCGTCGGGCACCGTGGCGGGGTCGACGGCCAGGGAGTGGTACCGGGTCGCGGTGAACGGCGACGGCAGGCCGGCGAGGACGCCGTGGCCCTCGTGCACCACCTGGCTGGTCTTGCCGTGCAGCAGCTCCGGGGCCCGCACGACCTCCGCACCGAACGCCTCGGCGATGGCCTGGTGCCCCAGGCAGACCCCGAGGACGGGGGTGCCCTGCTCGGCGGCGGCCCGGACCATCGGCACGGTCACGCCGGCATCGGCCGGGGCGCCCGGCCCGGGGGAGAGGAGCACACCGGCGACGTCCAGCTCGGGCAGCTCGTCGACGGCCACCGCGTCGTTGCGCCGCACCACGCAGCGCACACCGAGCTGCCCGAGGTACTGCACGAGGTTGTAGACGAAGCTGTCGAAGTTGTCGACGACGAGGACCGGACGGTCGGCGGCGGTCATCGCGGTCGGACTCCTCGCTGGGGGTCGGCGGCACGGGGCGGCCGCGGCGCGGCAGCCGGTTCAGCCGGCGGTGGCGTACTGCAGGGTGAGGCCGCCATCGTAGGCGGGCACCGTCACCTGGGGCCGCTCGCGTACCTCGAACGTGAGGCCGAAGGCCGCCACCGCCTGCTCGAAGACCGCGACCTGCGGCGAGGCGTCCAGCGCCGCCTCGACGGCGGTGGCGTCGACGACGGCGGTGACCACGAACGGCGGCGAGTAGGTGCGCCCGCGCAGCAGCAGGGTGTTGCCCACGCAGCGCACGGCGCTCGTGGAGATCAGCCGCTGGTCCATGATCGCCACCCCGTCCGCGCCGGCCGCCCACACGGCGTTCACGACCGCCTGGACGTCGCTCTGGTGGATGACCAGGTCGTCGGGCCGGGCCCCGCTGGGCAGGGTGCCGTCCGATCGCTGCGGCGCGTCGTCGAGGGTGATGACCACCCCGGCGCCCGCGACGGGGGTCAGGCCCGCCGCGTCGGCGCCGGCCTCGCCGCGGGCCTGCGCCTCGGCGACGGCGCCGTCCCGGCTCGCGACCTGCTCGGTGAGCCGCTGCACCTGCTCCTGCAGCTCGGCCAGCTGGCGTTCCTGCCGGGCCACCGCGGCGTCGCGCTCCTCCACCAGCTGGGAGAGCTGGGTGACCTCGCCGGCGCGCAGATCGCTGCCCTGGGCGGTCCGGCCCGACGTGGCGAACAGCAGGCCGGCGGCGAGGGCGACGACGGGCACGAGCACGCCCCAGGGCGACACGCGGTGTCCGGACGACGACCAGCGGGCCACGGGCACCTCCTCCGGCCGGGGACCGACGTCGGCGCGTACGGGTGAGGCACCGGTGCCGACGTCGTTCCGAAGTTTAGTCTGGGTGACAGTTTCCGGTCGGGGAGGACGAGCCCGGCCCCCGGGAGGGAGTACGCACGTGCCCAAGTCGAAGGTGCGCAAGAAGTCGGTGTACACGCCGCCGGAGGACGTGCTCCGGTCACGGGGCACGCAATCGAAGGCCCTGCAGCCCAGCCCGCGCTGGTATGCGCCCGTGATGGTGGCGCTGATGCTGATCGGTCTGCTCTGGATCGTCGTCTTCTACATCGCCAACGACAGGATCCCTCTGATGGCCTCACTGGGCCCGTGGAACTTCGCGATCGGCTTCGGCGCCATGGTGGCCGGGCTCATCATGTCGATGCGCTGGCGCTGACCGGACCGATCGGTCCCGCTCCCGCGAGGCCCTGTGTCGAGGCCCCCGTCCCCACCAGGGACGGGGGCCTCGGTCGTCGTGGAGCCCTGCCGGCCGCGCATGTGGACGCTGTGCACAGCCATCGGCTCCGTCCACAGGTCGACATGGCGCCCCACCCCCAGGGTTGTCCACCGAGTGTGGAGGGAGCGAGCCGGGGTGCACCCGCATGACCTGCGGTTTCTTCGCAGATGGTGCGTGTGTGACAGGACGTCCAACGGCGTAACTACAGCCGTGTGAGTCTGTCCCCAGCTGTGTACTCAGCTGTGGACGAGTCGACATGTCCGTGGGTCGCCGACGCTGACCGTGCGGCGGTCGTACCCACCCTGACCTGCGCATACACCCGGTCGGGACGTCCTGCGGACGGACCCGTCCAGGTCACTGGACGTCACCGGCCGGGCACGGACGGCGCTCCCGGGCGGTGGACGGGGTGGGCCCGGACGACGCCAGCCCCCGGCCGGAGGGCCGGGGGCTGGCGGGGAGGCGCCGCGACCGGCGCCGGTGGATCGGTCCGGTCAGGCGTCGAGGAGCTCCAGGATCGTCGCGTTGGCCGTGCCGCCGCCCTCGCACATCGTCTGCAGGCCGTAGCGGGTGCCGGTGGCCTGCATGTGGTGGACGAGCGTGGTCATGATGCGGGCGCCCGAGCCGCCCAGCGGGTGGCCCAGGGCGATCGCCCCACCGAGCGGGTTCAGCCGGCCGGCATCGGCGCCGGTGTCCGCCACCCAGGCCAGGGGGACCGGTGCGAACGCCTCGTTGACCTCGAAGACGCCGATGTCGTCGATCGACAGCCCCGAGCGCTCCAGCACCTTCTGGGTGGCGGGGATCGGCGCGGTCAGCATGATGACCGGGTCGTCGCCGGCCATGACCGTGGTGTGGATGCGCACGATCGGGCGCAGCCCCAGCTCGCGGGCCTTCTCGCTGGTGGTCACCAGCAGGGCGGCCGAGCCGTCGGAGATCTGGCTGGCGTTGCCGGCGCTGATCACGCCGTCCTCCTTGAAGGGCGTCTTCAGGGAGGCGAGCTTCTCCAGGCTGCCGCCGGGGCGGATGCCCTCGTCGGCGCTGACCACCGTGCCGTCCTCGAGGGTCACCGGGGCGATCTCCTCGTCGAACGCGCCGTCGGCCTGCGCCTTGGCCGCCTTCTCGTGCGAGGCGAGCGCGAACTCGTCGAGCTGGGTGCGGGAGAAGCCCCAGCGCTCGGCGATCATCTCGGCGCCGATGCCCTGGTTGGGGTAGACGCCGTCGTAGCGCTCGAGGAAGCGCGGGCCCAGCGGCTTCCCCGCGATGCCGTCGGCCCGGGCCGAGCCCATGGGCACCCGGCTCATCGACTCCACGCCACCGGCGACGACGACGTCGGCCTGGCCGCTGATGACCGTGGCGGCGGCGAAGGCGACGGCCTGCTGGGACGATCCGCACTGCCGGTCGATGGTGGTGCCGGGCACCGACTCCGGCCAGCCGGCGGCCAGCGGCGCGTTGCGCCCGATGTTGAAGGTCTGCTCACCGACCTGGCTGACGCAGCCCCAGAAGACGTCCTCCACGACGGCGGGGTCGATGCCGGAGCGCTCGGCGAGGGCGTTCAGGACGTGCGCGGAGAGGTCGACCGCGTGCACGCCGGAGAGGCCCCCTCCCCGCTTCCCCACCGGCGTACGGACGGCGGCACAGATGACGGCATCACGCATGGATCCACTCCTCGTGGACGACGGTCGGGTGCGCCGGCCGGCCACCCTGCCCGCGATCGTATGTTCCGCGCCACAGCTGGCAGGCTGAGGGCGTGCAGTGGTCCCCTCCGGCAGCCCTGCCGGCCGGTCTCGCCGCCGGTGCCGCCGCCCTCGGCGCGGTCACCCTCCTGCTGGACGCGGCGGGCCGGATCCTCGTCGGCGGGGCGGCCCTGCTGCTGCTCGGGCTGGCTGCGCGCGAGGCGCTGCTGCGGCCCCGGCTGGCCACCGGCCCCGACGGGGTGGCGGTTCGGACGCTGACCGGGACCCGGGTGCTGCCCTGGGGGCTGCTGCGGGTGCACGTGCGCAGCGCGCGGCGCTGGGGGACGACGGTGCGCACCCTGGAGCTGGAGGCGCCGAGCGCGGGGGACGACAACGGGCTGCTCCTCGTCCTGGGCCGGTGGGACCTCGGCGCCGACCCCGCGGCCGTGGCCGGCGAGCTCGCGCGGCTGCACCCGCGGGGCGGCCCGGCGCGGTGACCGCGGTCGGGCCGTCCCCTCAGAGCGCGCCGACGTGGGAGACGCCGAGGGCGAGCACCAGCAGCAGCACCGCCAGCGCGCCGATGCCGGCCGCCTGGACGACCGCGCGGCGGCGCGTGGCGACCAGCAGCCCCGCGACCGCGGCGCCGGTGACCAGCCCGCCCAGGTGACCCAGCAGGGAGACCCCGGGCAGGAAGCTGATGAAGATGTTGATCCCCAGGAGCACGAGGATCCCCCGCACGTCCTGCCGGCGGAGCACCATGAGCACGCCCAGGGCGCCCAGGAGGCCGTAGATGGCCGTGGAGGCGCCGGCGACGGGCCGGGCGAAGTCGCCGAACAGCTGGATGGCCGTGGAACCGCCCAGGGCCGAGACGAGGTAGAGGGCGAGGAACCGGGCCCGGCCCAGCTGCCGCTCGAGCTCGGAGCCGAAGATCAGCAGCGCCAGCATGTTGAGCAGCAGGTGCAGGAGGCCGATGTGCAGGAACGCCGCGGTCAGCAGCCGCCACGGCTCCCCGAGCTCGACCAGGAGCGGGTACTGGGCCAGGTCGACGAAGACCGGGGAGCGGTAGTTCTCCAGCGGGGCGTTGCCCACCAGGCCGGCCGACACCGCCGTCACCAGGAACATGACGACGTTGATCGCGATCAGGGTCACCGTGACACCGCCCCAGCGCGACGCAGCGACCTTGAGGCCGGAGGTGCGCTTGGGCGCCCGCACCGACGCCGCGCCCTGCCGGACGCACTCCGGGCACTGGAAGCCCACCGACGCCGGGATCATGCAGTCGGGGCAGATGGGGCGGCCGCACCGCGCGCACGAGATGCCCGTGGGCCGCTCGGGGTGGCGGTAGCAGGCCCGAGGCGGGGGCGGCGGCTGGTCGGCCGCGCCCCCGCCGTGCGGTTCCGTGCTCAGCTGCGCTGCACCTCGACGGACTCGATCACCACGTCCTCGACGGGGCGGTCGTTGCGGCCGGTGGAGACGGCGGCGATGCGGTCGACGACGTCGCGGCTGGGCTGGTCGGCGACCTCACCGAAGATGGTGTGCTTGCCGGTCAGCCACGTGGTGGGGGCGACGGTGATGAAGAACTGCGACCCGTTCGTGCCCGGGCCGGCGTTGGCCATGGCCAGCAGGTAGGGCTTGGTGAAGGCCAGGTCGGGGTGGATCTCGTCGCCGAACTGGTAGCCGGGGCCGCCGATGCCCTGACCGAGCGGGTCGCCGCCCTGGATCATGAAGCCCGGGATGATCCGGTGGAAGATGGTGCCGTCGTAGAGCTTGTCCGTCGTCTTCTCGCGGGTCGCGGGGTGCGTCCACTCGCGGGCGCCCTCGGCGAGGTCGGCGAAGTTGGCGACCGTCTTGGGCGCGTGGTCGGGGAACAGGTCCACGGTGATGTCGCCGTGGTTGGTGTGCAGGACCGCGCGGCGGGCGGGAGTCGATTCAGTCACGGCTCCACTCTCCCACCGCCGTGCCGGCCGGGTGTCGCGGGGCCGGTTTCACGTGGAGCGGGGACGCCGGGCGGGCGCCGAGGGTGGAGACGAGGGGAATCGAACCCCTAACCCCCGCCTTGCAAAGGCGGTGCTCTGCCAATTGAGCTACGTCCCCGGGTGGCCGTGGTCGGCCGGTGGTTCAGCGAGTGGGCGTGCTGACCGCTTCCGGCCCGCTCGTGGCCTCGCGCCAGAGGTCGGCCTCGGTGCGGCCGGCCGACCGCTTCCGGACGGCGGCGAGTGCACCGGCCGCAGCGGCGGCGAGCGCCAGCTTCTTCAGCACGCGGAGAACCTCCTCGGGCGCTTCGCTCGCCGCGGGGGCGACGTGCGGGTCACTCGGAGCCGTGAGGCTCCGGTGCACGGGTGGGCCTGGGAGGACTTGAACCTCCGGCCTCATCCTTATCAGGGATGCGCTCTAACCGCCTGAGCTACAGGCCCGTGAACCTCGAAAAGCGTACCTGACCCCCGAACCCGTCCCGCACCGGGGTGCCCGCTGGGCGGACTCCCACCGAGCGGGCCCGGAGGACGACGGAGCGCAGGGCTCAGTCACGCTCGGAGAGCGTCACCTCGAGACCGCCGACCAGGTCGGAGCAGAGGTTGTAGATGAACGCGCCGACCGTGCAGAGCGCGGTGAGCAGGACGACGTTGATGGCCCCGATGAGCGCCGCGCCCCAGAACACCACCCCGAGGGTGACGACGTCCCCGGTGGATTCGTTGCCGGAGGCGCTGCCGATCTGCCCGAAGAGGTCGTTCACCGCATCGAAGACGCCCAGCCCGCCGAGCACCATGTAGAGGACTCCGACCGCCACCATCCAGATGAAGAAGAGGGCGATCGACAGCATCAGCGAGATCTTCAGCGCCGACCATGTGTCGATGTGGCGGACCTGCAGGCGGGCCCGGCGGGGGCCACGGCCGGCCTTGCCCCGACCGGAGCGGGCGCCGCCGACGCTGACGCCCACGGGACCAGCGGCGCCGTCCGGGGTACCCGTGGGGGCGTCCCCGCCGGACGCCTGCGCCTGCGGCGTCGAGCCCTCCGGCGGCGCAGCCTTCGCCGTCGCACCCTGCTGCGCCGAGCCCTGCTGCGTCACAGCCTGCGGCGTCGAGCCCTTCGGCGGCGCAGCCTTCGGTGTCGCAGCCTGCTGCGTCGAGGCGGGCTGCGCCGGAGTGGCACCGGTCTCCGGGGCCGGCGGCTGCGGGGCCACCGGGGCCGCCCCGGTGCCAGGGGACTGGGCCCGCTGACTGCCGGTCGCGGGGATGGACTGCGTGGGGGCGGGGCTGCCGAGGGTGGGCGTGCCCTCCGCCGCGCTCCCGTCCCCGGCCCGGGAGTCGGTGCGCACCGAACCGTCCGTCCGGTCGCTCATGCCTGTCTCCCGTTCCGCAGCGGCGGTGCCGCTCCTTCGGTCCCGGGCCCCGCGACGGCTCGTGACCGCCGCGGAGCCGCAGTCTCCTGCGTGCCTAGCTACTCACCCTAGGCCGAGGGCTCGTCGTTGTCCGTCGTACGCGCGATCGCCACGATGGAGACGTCCTCCGGCAAGTTCATCAGCTTGACACCCATGGTGGCCCGGTCCTTGTTGTGGCGCACGCCGTTGACCGGCGTCCGGATCACGCCACCTCCGGAGGTGATCGCGTACAGCTCGTCGCCGAGGGTCACGGCCAGCGCCCCCACCAGGGCTCCCTTGCGGGCCTTCGGGTCGGCCGTGAGGACGCCCTTGCCGCCCCGGCCCTGGTTCGGGTAGTTCTCGATGCCGGTGCGCTTGGCGAAGCCACGCTCCGTGGCGACGAGGACGTCGACCCCCTCCTGCGCGACGATCATCGACAGCAGCCGGTCGTCGTCGGCCAGCGAGATGCCGCGCACGCCCTCGGTCGCCCGGCCCATCGGCCGGAGGGCACCGTCGTCGGCCTTGAAGCGGATCGACATCGCCTTGCGGGTGACCAGCAGCAGGTCCTGCTCCGGGCCGATCAGGGCGGCGCCGACCAGTTCGTCGCCGTCACGCAGGTTGATGGCGATCACGCCGCCCTGGCGCGGGGAGTCGAAGTCGGTCAGCCGGGTCTTCTTGACCTGACCCTTGGCGGTGGCGAGCACCAGGTACGGAGCGACCGTGTAGTCCTTGATCTGCATGACCTGGGCGATCTTCTCGTCCGGCTGGAACGCGAGGATGTTCGCCACGTGCGCACCGCGGGCGGTGCGGTTGGCCTCCGGCAGCTCGTAGGCCTTCGCCCGGTAGACCCGGCCCTTGTTCGTGAAGAACAGGATCCAGTCGTGGGTGGAGCCGACGAAGAAGTGGTCGACGATGTCGTCCTGCTTCAGCTGGGCGCCCATGACGCCCTTGCCACCCCGCCGCTGCGACCGGTAGAGGTCGCTCTTCGTCCGCTTGGCGTACCCGGTGCGGGTGATGGTGACGACGACCTCCTCCTCGGCGATGAGGTCCTCCATGGAGACGTCGCCCTCGTTGGCGACGAACTGGGTGCGCCGGTCGTCGCCGTACTTCTCGACGATCTCGGCCAGCTCGTCGCGGACGATCTGCCGCTGCCGCTCGGGCGAGGCGAGGATCGCCTGCAGGTCGGCGATCCGGGCCTCGATCTCGGCCAGCTCGTCGAGGATCCGCTGCCGCTCCAGCGCGGCCAGCCGGCGCAGCTGCAGGTCCAGGATCGAGACGGCCTGGATCTCGTCGACGTCCAGCAGCTCCATCAGGCCGGTGCGCGCGGCGTCGGCCGACTCGCTGCTCCGGATGAGGGCGATGACGGCGTCCAGCTGGTCGAGCGCCTTCGCGTAGCCGCGCAGGATGTGCGCGCGCTCCTCCGCCTTGCGCAGCCGGTAGCGGGTGCGCCGCTGGATGACCTCGATCTGGTGGTTGACCCAGTTGCGCACCAGCTCGTCGAGGCGCAGCGTCCGCGGGACGCCATCGACGATGGAGAGCATGTTGCAGCCGAAGGAGGTCTGCAGCTGGGTGTGCTTGTAGAGGTTGTTCAGCACGACCTTGGCGACGGCGTCGCGGCGCAGCGTGATGACCAGCCGGCGGCCGACCCGGTCGCTGGACTCGTCGGCGATCTCGCTGATGCCCTGCAGGCGGCCCTCGCGGACGCCCTCGGCGATCGCCTCGGCCAGGTTGTCGGGGTTCACCTGGTAGGGCAGCTCCGTGACGACGAGCTGCACCCGCCCGCGGCTGTCCTCCTCGACGGTGACGACGGCGCGCATCCGCACCGAGCCGCGACCGGTGCGGTACGCGTCCTCGATGCCCTCGCGGCCGACGATCAGCCCGTGGGTCGGGAAGTCGGGCCCCTTGATCCGCTCCATGCACGCGGTGAGGGCCTCCTCGGCCTCCGCCTCGGGGTGGTCGAGCATCCAGAACACGGCGGCGGCCACCTCGCGCAGGTTGTGCGGCGGCATGTTGGTGGCCATGCCGACCGCGATCCCGGCCGAGCCGTTGATCAGCAGGTTCGGGATGCGCGAGGGCAGGACGACGGGCTCCTCGGTGCGGCCGTCGTAGTTGCCCTGGAAGTCGACGGTCTCCTCGTCGATGCCGGCCAGCATCTCCATGGCCAGCGGCGTGAGCCGGCATTCGGTGTACCGCATCGCGGCCGCCGGGTCGTTGCCCGGGGAGCCGAAGTTGCCCTGCCCGTCGATGAGCGGGTAGCGCATCGACCAGGGCTGGGCCAGCCGCACGAGGGCGTCGTAGATCGCCGAGTCGCCGTGCGGGTGGTAGTTACCCATCACCTCGGCGACAGGGCGGGCGCACTTGACGTACCCGCGGTCGGGGCGGAAGCCCTGGTCGTACATGGCGAACAGCACGCGCCGGTGCACGGGCTTGAGGCCGTCACGCACCTCGGGCAGCGCGCGGCCCACGATGACGCTCATCGCGTAGTCGATGTAGCTGCGCTGCATCTCCTGCTGGAGGTCGACCGCTTCGACGCGGTCGCGGGGTGGGGTCTCCGTCACGGTTCAGATCTCCACAGGTCGGTGCACAGGGGTGGACAAAAGGCCAAGTCGACCGCTAAAGCCCCGTGCAGGGTCCCGCCGCGGCCCCGTCCAGGGCCTCACCGCGCGCGTGCGTGCGGTGAGGAGGACGGGGTCCTGCCACGGTGGGGGGCACGGGGTCCTCTCAGACGTCCAGGAAGCGGACGTCCTTGGCGTTGCGGGTGATGAAGCTGCGTCGCGCCTCGACGTCCTCGCCCATGAGCACGCTGAAGATCTCGTCGGCCGCGGCGGCGTCCTCGAGGGTGACCTGGCGGAGGATCCGGGTCTCGGGGTTCATCGTGGTCTCCCAGAGCTCGCTGGCGTTCATCTCACCGAGCCCCTTGAACCGCTGGATCATCTCGTCCTTGATCTTCCGGCCGCTCTCGACGCCGGCCTTCACGACCGCGTCGCGCTCCTTGTCGCTGTAGGCGTACTCGTCGCCGATCTTGCCGCCCCACTTGATCTTGTAGAGCGGGGGCTTGGCCAGGTAGACGTACTGGCCCTCGACCAGCGGCCGCATGAAGCGGAACAGCAGCGTCAGCAGCAGGGTGCTGATGTGCTGGCCGTCGACGTCGGCGTCGGCCATCAGCACGATCTTGTGGTAGCGCAGCTTCGAGATGTCGAACTCGTCGTGGATGCCGGTGCCGAAGGCGGTGATCATCGACTGGACCTCGGTGTTCTTCAGCACCCGGTCGATGCGCGCCTTCTCGACGTTGATGATCTTGCCGCGGATGGGCAGGATCGCCTGGTACATCGAGTCGCGGCCGGACTTCGCCGAGCCGCCGGCCGAGTCGCCCTCGACGATGTAGACCTCGGAGTTGCGCGGGTCGGTGGAGCGGCAGTCGGCCAGCTTGCCGGGCAGCCCGCTCACCGACAGCAGGCTCTTGCGGGCCAGCTTGCGGGCGTCCTGCGCCGCACGACGGGCGCGGGCGGCCGAGGCCGCCTTGGTGATGATCGTCTTCGCCTCGGTCGGGTTGGCCTCGAACCAGTGGCCGATCTGCTCGTTGCACACGCGCTGCACGAAGCCCTTGACCTCGGTGTTGCCGAGCTTGGTCTTCGTCTGCCCCTCGAACTGCGGGTCGCCGAGCTTCACCGAGACGATCGCCGCCAGGCCTTCGCGGATGTCGTCGCCGGTGAGCTTGTCGTCCTTCTCCTTGAGGAGCTTCTTCTCCACCGCGTACCGGTTGACGATGGAGGTCAGCGCCGCGCGGAAACCCTCCTCGTGGGTGCCGCCCTCGTGGGTGTTGATGATGTTCGCGAAGGTGTGCACCGACTCGGAGTAGGCGTCGGACCACTGCATCGCGACCTCGAGCGACATCGCCGTGTCGTTCTTGCCCACGCCGTCGGCGGCGAAGCCGATGACCGAGCGGTGGATCGCGGTCTTGCGCTTGTTCAGGTGGGCGACGTAGTCGACCAGGCCGTTCTCGTAGCGGTAGGTGATCTCGGTGGGCTCGAACGCCTCGCCCTCGCCCTCGACCGGCGCCGCCGCCTCGGCCAGCGACTCCTCGCCGATCCCGGTCTCGGCCTTGCCGTGACCGGGGCGCTCGTCGCGCACGACGATGGTCAGGCCCTTGTTCAGGAAGGCCATCTCCTGGAGCCGGCGGTTGATCGTGTCGAACGAGTACGTCGTCGTCTCGAAGATGCCCGGGTCGGCCCAGAAGGTGATCTGGCTGCCGCGCTTGTCGGTCGGGCCGACCTCCTCCAGCGGGCCGGGCTTGGCCTCCGTGTACTCCTGGTGCCACTCCTTGCCGTGGGTCCAGACGCGGACGTCGAGCCTGGTGGAGAGGGCGTTGACGACGGTGACGCCGACGCCGTGCAGACCGCCGGAGACGCCGTAGCTCTTGCCGTCGAACTTCCCGCCCGCGTGCAGCACGGTCATGATGACCTCGACCGTGGGCCGCTTCTCGACGGGGTGCATGTCCACCGGGATGCCGCGGCCGTTGTCCTCGACCCGGACGCCGCCGTCGGCCAGCAGGGTGACCTTCACGGTGTCGCAGTAGCCGGCCAGCGCCTCGTCGACGGCGTTGTCCACGACCTCCCACACCATGTGGTGCAGGCCCCGCTCACCGGTGGAGCCGATGTACATGCCGGGGCGCTTGCGCACCGCCTCGAGGCCCTCGAGGACGGTGATGGAGCTGCCGGAGTAGGCGTTGTCGACCTGGGGTGCTGCGACCACGTGGGGCCTTCCTCTCGAGCAACCGGCGCGCCTCAGCCCCCGGTGGGAGCGGGGGGCCGGAACGGCGCAGGAGGGCGCTCAGCCGGTTGCTGACGGTTTTCGTCTCCCACGATACCGCGAGGTACGACAGGAACAGCGCCGTGCACGCCCTCACGCCGTGTCTGCGCCTCTCCCGGGAGCGCCGCCACCATCCTGCTTGGCCCCCACCCCGACACGCCGTCAGGGCGTCGCTGGCCGGTCCCGCGCCGCGCGCGGGTGTCGGTCGGGCCGCAGACTCGGCCGTATGGCACCACCGAACACCGCCCCCGCGACCGACGCCCCCGGCCCGCCGCTCACCTGCCTCGTCACCGGCGCCACGGGCTACGTGGGGGGCCGTCTGGTGCCCGCGCTCCTCGCCGCCGGCCACCGGGTCCGGGTCATGAGCCGCTCTCCCGAACGGCTCCGCGACCACCCGTGGGCGGGTGACGTGGAGGTGGTGCGGGCCGACGCCGGCGATGCCGCCTCGGTCGGCCGGGCCTGCGCCGGCGTCGACGTCGTCTACTACCTGATCCACGCACTGGGGGCGGGCCCCGAGTTCGAGGAGACCGACCGGCGCACCGCCGAGGTCGTGGCACGGGCCGCCCGGGAGGCACGCGTCGGCCGGCTGGTCTACCTGGGCGGGATGGCGCCGGAGGACGAGGAGCTCTCCCCGCACCTGCGCTCCCGGGCCGAGGTCGCCGCGATCCTGCTGGGCTCCGGCGTGCCCACGGTGGTGCTGCGCGCCGCGGTCGTCCTGGGCTCGGGGTCGGCGTCGTTCGAGATGCTGCGGCACCTGACCGAGCGGCTGCCGGTGATGGTCACGCCCCGGTGGGTGCACAGCCGGATCCAGCCGATCGCGATCCGCGACGCGCTGCGGTACCTCGTCGCCTGCGCCCGGCTGCCGGCCGACGTCCACCGCTGCTTCGACATCGGCGGCCCCGACGTCATGGACTACGCCACGATGATGCGCCGCTACGCCCACGTCGCGGGGCTGCCGCGGCGGCGCATCCTGCCGGTGCCGATCTTCACGCCGTCGCTGTCCAGCCACTGGGTCGGCCTCATCACGCCGGTGCCCGCTTCCATCGCGCGGCCGCTGGTCGAGTCGCTGCGCAACACCGTCGTCGCCACCGAGCACGACATCGCCCGCTACGTCCCCGACCCCCCGGAGGGGCTGCTCGGCTTCGACGAGGCGGTGCGGCTGGCCGTCCAGCGGGTGCGCGACTCCGACGTCGCGACGCGCTGGGCATCGGCGTCGGTTCCGGGCGCCCCCTCCGACCCGCTGCCGACCGACCCGGACTGGGCGGGTGGCAGCCTCTACGTCGACGAGCGGGTGCAGCCCACGACCGCCCCGGCCGAGATCCTGTGGCAGGTGGTGGAGGGCATCGGCGGGGACGCCGGCTGGTACTCCTGGCCGCTGGCCTGGCGGGTCCGCGGCTGGCTGGACCGGGCAGTCGGTGGGGTCGGCCTGCGACGGGGCCGGCGCGACCCCGCCCAGCTCTACGTCGGCGATGCGCTGGACTTCTGGCGGGTCGAGGAACGCGAGGAGGGCCGGCTGCTCCGGCTGCGCGCCGAGATGAGGCTGCCCGGGCTCGCCTGGCTCGAGTTCCACGTGGAACACGACCCGGCCCCGGGCGGGACGACCCTGCGCCAGCGGGCGACCTTCGCCCCGCGCGGGCTGGCCGGGCACCTGTACTGGTGGGCGGTCGCCCTCTTCCACGGCTTCGTCTTCGGCGGCATGCTGCGCGGCATCACCCGTGCGGCCGAGCAGCGGGCGGGGCACGCCCGCTCGGTGAGCTGAGGCCGGACAGCGGCTGCCCGGCCGCGCCGCCGTCCTCCCGCGCCGTAGCGCGTCCTCCCTCAGCGCCCACCGTGAGGGAGGACGCGCCATGATCAGGTCACCTGATCCCAGCGGAGGTCAGACGAGCAGCTGGGCCGCGGCGAGCTCCCGGTAGAGCGGGCTGCTGCCGACCAGCTCGTCGTGCGTGCCGCGGGCGACCACCCGGCCCTGGTCGAGCACCACGATCTGGTCGCTGTCCAGGACGGTGGACAGCCGGTGGGCGACGACGAGCAGCGCCCGGCCCGCCGATGCCGCCGCCAGCGTCGTGCGCAGCAGGCCTTCGTTGCGTGCGTCCAGGCTCGCCGTCGGCTCGTCGAGCAGCAGCAGCTCCGGCCGGGCGAGCAGGGAGCGGGCGATGGCCAGGCGCTGCCGTTCACCACCGGAGAGCAGCACGCCCTCGTCGCCGACCAGGACGTCGAGCCCTCGCGGTGACCGCCGGACGACGTCGGTGAGGCCGACGTCGGCGAGCACCGCCCACAGCTCGGGATCGGTGGCGTCCGGCCGGGTGAGCAGGAGGTTGTCCCGGACGGTGCCGGCGAGCACCGGCGCCTCCTGCTCAACGTAGCCGAGGCGGGCGCGCAGGGCCGCCCGGGGCAGGTCGCGGACGTCGGTGCCCGCCCACCGGATCGCCCCACCGGAGAGCGGGTAGAAGCCCTCGATCAGCGCCAGGACCGTCGACTTGCCCGCGCCCGACGGGCCGACCAGCGCGACCCGGCTGCCGGCGGGGACCTGCAGGGACACCCCGTGCAGCACGGGGGTGCCGTCGGGATAGGCGAAGGACACGTCGTCGAGCTCCAGCAGGGGTGCGCCGTCCACCGGCACCACCGGTCCCGACCCGGCGCGCTGCGGGCGCTCGTCGTCCTCCGGCGGCAGACCGAGCACCTCCTGGATCCGGGCGAGCGCGCCCAGGCCGGTCTGCAGCTGGGTCCACGCGCTGATCGCCTGACCCAGGGGCATGACGAGCAGGAACAAGGTACAGGATGAAGGCGACGAGCGACGCCACGGTGATCGATCCGCTCGCCACCCGGTAGCCGCCGACGCCGAGCACCGCCAGGAAGGCCCCCTGGACGGCGATCGAGCCGGCCGGCGAGACCAGCGCCTCCAGCCGCGCCACCTGCACGCCCGCGGCGTAGGCCCGGCGCGCGCTGTCGGCCACGTTCGCCACCTCGCGCGTCGTGGCCCCGCTGGCCCGGATCGTGCGCACCGCCGACAGCGCGCGCTCCACGGCCGCCGTCATCGCGCCGACCTCCTCCTGGGCGCGCTGCGACAGCCGGCGCACGCCGCGGGAGGCGAGGACGGCGGCGACCGCACCGACGGCGACGGCCAGCACCGTGACGAGCAGCAGCCAGACGTCGACCACGGCCATGGCCACCAGGGCACCGGCCCCGACGACCACCGAGCCGGCGACCTCGACCACGCCGGCGGTCACCGTGGCGCGCAGCAGCGTGGTGTCCGAGCCCACCCGGGACATCAGGTCGCCGGTGCGGCGGCGGTCGTACTCCGCCACCGGGAGCCGCAGCAACCGGTCGACCAGGGTCAGCCGGGTGGTGAGCACGAAGCCCTCGGCCGTGCGCTGCAGGACGAACTGCTGCGCCGCCGAGAGGGCCGACGCCACCAGCAGGACGACCACGAGCAGCCCGACCGCGGGGAGCAGCGGGTCGCCGGCGCCGACCACGCCGATGACCTGCGCCACGAGAGCCGGCTGGGCGAGCGCCGCGGCCGCGCCGACCAGCGACAACCCGGCGGCCAGCAGGAGCGGGCGGCGGTGCGGGCGCAGGAGCGGCAGCAGGTCGGCCAGCCGCGCGGCCGGGGCAGCGCCGTCCACCGGAGCGGTCACCGGGGGCGACGCCGTCAGGCGCCGGCGGTGAGGCCGGCGGTGATCGCCGTCAGCAGCCGGGTGTGGTGCTCCAGCAGTTGCGGCCGGTGCCCGTCGGGCCGGATCGCCGCCACATGCCCCGCGGCCGACCAGAACTCGTCGCCGTCGTCGCTGCCCAGCAGCAGACCGTGCAGGGCCGGGTCCTGGACCAGGCGGCGCAGCCGCGGGTCGTCCTCGGCGGCCAGCAGCAGCCAGCGGGCGTCGAAGGTCTCGTCGCCGCTGGGCATCGGCAGGAGGCCGCCGGTCCGGTGCCGCCAGAAGCGGGCCGGGCTCAGCCGGAAGCCCGGCACGCTCCCCAGCATCGGGACGGCGGTGACCGCGTACTCCGGCACGAGGTAGCGGCCCGACGCGTAGACGACGTCGAACGCGACCAGCTCGAGCGAGCCCGCGCGGCCCCGCAGCACGTTCCCCGGCCGGTGGTCCTTGGTGGCCCGCACGGGGGCGCTGGCGATCAGGTCGGCGAGCGGGGCGTCCTGCGGAGCGGTGCCGTCGGACACCGTCCAGCCGTTCTGCAGCGCCCACCCCTGGGCGCCCACCGGATCGCCCTCGTAGCGGAACACCTGCTCGACGGCGCCCGGTGTGCGCCGGCGGCGGCCGAACAGCCCCCGTCGCGCCGGCTGCTGCTGCGGGAACTCCTGCTGCGGGTACTGCTGCTGCGGGAACTCCTGCTGCGGGTACTGCTGCTGCGGGTCCTGCGGCTGCGGCGGCGGGTAGGCCGCCGGCGGCACGTCCTCCCGGCGCGGCGCCGGACGCTCGGGCTCCGCGGCGGGCAGGTCCCACCCCGGGGGCTGCCAGGGCTGGTCGGCCGGCGGCTCGTCGCGGGGCGTCTTGCGCCGGTCGGCGAAGTTGGGGCGGTCCTCGTCGTCGGCCCCGCCGCCGAGGTGCGGCGGTTCACGCCAGCCGCGGCCGTCGCCGTCGTCGAAACCGTCCCGGTCACCGTCGCGGGGGGTGTTCATGCCTGCATCGTCCTCCCCGGCGCCGGCCCACCGGGCAGGCGCCTCATCCGTAGGTGTCGCGCGGCCCCCGGCCGCGCACCGAGCGCGGGCCCTTCTTCCAGCTCGGAGCCGTCGGTCCGACAACGCGCAACCGGGTCACGACGTCCCCGCCCACCTGGGCGCGCAGCTTGCCGAGGATGGTCGGCGCGAGCAGCCGCAGCTGCGTGGCCCACGCCGTGGACTCGGCGACGACCAGCAGCTCTCCCTCGGTGAGGGTCTGCGGCCGGCAGTGCGCGGCGATGTCGGGGCCGACGATGGCGTCCCACCGGCCGAACACCGAGCCCACCTTCGTCCGGGCCGACCAGTCCTGCTGGTTGACCAGGGCGTCGACCAGGTTGCCGAGCGGCTGGGGGTCGTCGGCCCCCGGTCGCGGCCCGGTCCAGGTGCGGCGCGGCCCGGCGATCCGGCGACGGGTGGGCCGCGGCCGGGCCGCGGAGGCGGCCCGCGCCGCCTCGAGCGCGGCCCGCGCGATGTCGCTGGGCCGCGGCGGCCGGTCCTCGCTCACCGCGCTCCTCCCTCACCGGCCGGGACGGCGTCCTTGACCACGAGCGCCAGGCCACCGCCCACCTCGACCCGGGTGCCGCGCAGCTCCGTGGGCACGTCGTCGACGACGGCCGCGGTGATCAGCGTCTGCTCGGCCGACCGCGCGACCCGGGCGAGGGCCGCCCGCCGCTCGGCGTCCAGGGTGGCGAAGACGTCGTCCAGGACGAGGACGGGGTCCTCGCCCTCGCTCCGCAGCAGCGCGAAGGTGGCCAGTTTCAGGGCGAGCGCCAGGGACCAGGACTCCCCGTGGCTGGCGAACCCCTTCGCGGGGGCGGGCCCCAGGTGGATCACCAGGTCGTCGCGGTGCGGCCCCACCAGGGTGATGCCGCGGTCGAGCTCGTCGCCCCGGCGCTCGGCGATCCGGGCCCGCATCGCCTCGGTGAGCTCCTCGACCGACGGCAGCTCAGCGCCGTCCGCCAGCGCCGCGCCGTCACCGGCCAGCGGCACGGTCGAGCTGTAGCCGAGCCCGGCGGCGGCCGCGCCCTCGCCGGCGACGTCGGCGTAGGACTCGGCGACGTGCGGCGCCAGGTCGGCGACCAGCCGGAGCCGGGCGGCCAGGAGCTGGCCGCCGAGGTCGGTCAGGTGCCCGTCCCAGACGTCGAGAGTCTCCATCGCCTTGCCGCGGGCCAGCCGGGCCGTCTTGAGCAGCGCGTTGCGCTGCTTGAGCACCCGCTCGTAGTCGCTGCGCACCCCGGCCAGCCGCGGCGTCCGGGTCGCCAGCAGCTCGTCGAGGAAGCGGCGCCGCTCGGTGGGGTCGCCGCGGATCAGCGAGAGGTCCTCGGGCGCGAAGAGCACCGTGCGCACGAGCCCCAGCAGCTCGCGCGGACGCGGCAGCGGCGCCCGGTTGACGCGCACCCGGTTGGCCTTGCCCGGGTTGATCTCGATCTCGACCAGCAGCTCCCGGTCGCCGCGGCGCAGCGCGGCGCGGACCACGGCCTGCGCCGCGCCGTGGCGGACCAGCGGCGCGTCCCCGGACACCCGGTGGCTGCTCATGGTCGCCAGGTAGCCGACCGCCTCGACGAGGTTGGTCTTGCCCTCGCCGTTGCGGCCGACGAACACCGTCGGCCCCGGCGCCAGCGCCAGGTCGACCCGGTCCCAGCTGCGGAAGGAGCCGACCTGCAGGTGCCTCAGGTACACCTCAGCACCCGAGGTGACTGCCTGGAACGGCCCCCGTGCAGCAGAAGGACCCCGTCCTCCCCACCCTTCGCGAGCTCAGGGCGGGACCCGGGACGGGGCCGGCGAGCCTGCGAGTGGTGGGGGGCACGGGGGTCCTTCTTCACGCGGGCCGCTCGGCCTCCTGCGCCTGGACGGCGCGCACCGCGTGCCCGCCGAACTGGTTGCGCAGCGCGGCGACCGCCTTCATGGTCGGCGAGTCCTCCTGGCGCGAGGAGAACCGGGCGAACAGCGAGGCGGCGATCGTCGGCATGGGGACGGCGTTCTCGATGGCCTGCTCCACGGTCCACCGGCCCTCGCCGGAGTCCTCGGCGTAGCCGCGGATCCGGTCGAGCGCGGGGTCCTCCTGCAGGGCCCGGACCAGCAGGTCCAGCAGCCACGACCGGATGACGGTGCCCTGGGTCCACGACGCGATGACCCCGGGGACGTCCTCGACCAGGTCGACGGCGGTGAGGAGCTCGTAGCCCTCGCCGTAGGCCTGCATCAGCGCGTACTCGATGCCGTTGTGGACCATCTTGCTGAAGTGGCCGGCGCCCACCGGGCCGGCGTGCACGAAGCCCGCGCCCGGGATCTCCTGGCCGGACTCGTCGTGCGGGGACGGCGGCTTGAGCGCGTCGAAGATCGGCTGGGCCTTGGCGACGTCCTCCTTGGTGCCGCCGACCATGAGCGCGTAGCCGTTCTCCAGGCCCCAGACGCCGCCGGAGACGCCGGCGTCGATGTAGCCGACGCCCTTCTCGCGGCACATGACGTCGTGCACCTGGTCGTCGGTGTACTTCGAGTTGCCGCCGTCGATGATCACGTCACCGGGGGCGAGCAGGTCGGCGAGCTCCTTGACCGTGGCCCGCGTCGGCTCGCCCGCGGGCACCATCACCCAGACCACCCGGGGCGCGGCCAGCGCCTCGACCAGCTCGGGCAGGCTCGCCACGTCCCGCTTGTCCGGTGCCCGGTCGTACCCCACGACCTCGTGGCCGGCGCGGCGGAGCCGCTCGGCCATGTTGCCGCCCATCTTGCCCAGCCCGATCAGACCCAGCTGCACGATCCCGCCCTTCTGTCGTCGTCGTGGTCCCGCTCATCGTGCTCGCCCGGCGCCGCCCTGACACCTCGGGCTCCGCACGCCGTCGGCCGACGGCTCACCCCGGCAGCCGCACCGGCATGATCAGGTACCGGTAGCTGCCCGAGCGCTCGGCGGCCGCCGACGGCGCGTCGTCCGCGGGCGGCTCGTCGACGCCGGAGAGGACGGCCGGCTTGAGCGGGCTGGTGAAGTCCATCCGCGCGCGCTCGGTGTGCACGGCGGCCAGGCCGTCGAGCAGGAACGTCGGGTTGAAGCCGATGGTCAGCGGCTCGCCGTCGAACTCGACGTCGCAGCGCTCCTCGGCCTGTCCCTCGTCGTCGCTGCCCCCGGCTCGCAGGGTGACCTGACCCGGCGTGAACTCGCAGCGCAGCGGCGTTCCCCGCTCGGCGACCAGCGCCACGCGCTTCGCGGCGTCGGTGAACAGCCCCACCGGCAGGGTGGCGTTGGCCAGCGACTCGTTGGGCATGATCGCGCGGTACTTCACGAACTCGGCGTCGAGCAGCCGGGTGGTGGTCTGCCGGTCCTTGCCCGAGAGGCCGAGGATGCCCTCGCCCGAGCTGCCCGAGGACAGCGACAGCGTGATCTCCGGACCGCTGGTCAGCGTCTTCGCCGCCTCGGCGAGCGTGCGCGCGGGGACCAGCACCGCGGCCGAGAGCCCGGACGTCTGCGGGCGCCAGGCGAACTCGCGCACGGCGAGGCGGTAGCGGTCGGTGGCGGCGAGGGTGATCTGGTCGTCGTCGATCTCCAGCCGGACCCCGGTGAGCATCGGCAGCGTGTCGTCCCGCCCGGCGGCGACGGCGACCTGGGCGACGGCCTCGGCGAAGACGTCGCTGTCGACGTTCCCGGCGGCCGAGGGCATGGAGGGCAGGGACGGGTAGTCCTCGACCGGCAGCGTCGGCAGGCTGAACCGCGCATTGCTGCAGGTGATCGCCAGGCGGGGGCCCTCGGCGCTGATCTCGACCGGGTGCGGGGGCAGCGCCCGGGTGATCTCGGCGAGCAGCCGCCCCGGGACGAGGACGCGGCCGCTCTCGCTGGTCTGCACGTCGACCTCGGAGCGGGCCGAGACCTCGTAGTCGAACCCGGAGACCGACAGCTGGTTCCCCTCGGCCTCGAGCAGGATGCCCGCCAGCACCGGTACCGACGGCCGCGGCGGCAGGCTGCGCGCCGTCCAGGCGACGGCGTCGGCGAGCACCTCACGTGCCACCCGGAACTTCATCTCTCGACCCACCCATGTTCGGTCCGGCCCTGCGACCACCGGGAGGGGCGGACGGCACGGGCACGGAGCTCGTCGTTCGTACTGCTGCGAGGCCAGGGCTCCGCTGCGGTGCTCATCGTGCCTGTTGCAGCCCCCCGTGGGGAAACCCCGGTCCCTCGATGGGCTGCTGGTGCAGTCGTTCCCGTTGCGGTCCGGGGAGGCCCGCAGCGCAGCGTCCCCACCCAGAGTGTGGTTCGAGAATTCTCCGAGATAACTCCTTCATCCTCGTCATCACTGGTGTGGAAGCTGGGGATCGGGGCCCTTCCCGCAGGTCAGCGGGCGATCGGGGGTGTTGGCCGACTGTGGGTGGTCGGCGTCCTCCTGTTGTCGACACGTGGACAGATCGACGGTTGTGCACCGTGACCCGCGGCGGTCCACCTGCTGTCCCCTGCGTCTCCCCGGTCCGTCCCCAGGCCCTGTGCGCCGCGTGCGGTGGACGTCTCGGGCGGGGTGGGCCCGATGTCGATCGGAACGGCGTTCTCCCAGGTCACGGGGCCGCCGTGCGGGGCGTGGCCGGCCGGGCCGGGTGCCGGCGGGGGCTCCCCGTGACGGCGGCGGACGGGGTGGGCACGACTTTCCCCCAGTCTGTGCACATTCCTGGGGACAACTTCTCGATGAGTCGACGTCGCCCGGCCCTCTCCCGCAGGTCATCGCCCGCAGAACCTGCGGATCCGTCGTCCCCAGGGATCCACACAGGTGTGGACAACGACTTGTCGACCGCCACGGGACGGTGGCCGGCAGCTGTCCGGACGGTGACCGTTCCGGGTGCGGACCGTCACCGCCGACGTCCGTGGGACAGGCCTCCGCGCAGGGCCGACGGACCGCGTTCCGCTCCCCCACACGTCCCGTCCCCGCGATGTCGATCAGGTCACCTGATCGTTCCGGGTCCTGGCTCACGGTCGACGGTGAGCCAGGACCCCACCAGGTGAGCCAGGACCGCTGGTCGGCCCGCGCCGGGCGTGGTGACGTGCTGGACCGACCTCGTGCGAGGGGTGGGGAGGAGCGAGCTCCTACTGCCGGGCGCGGCTCTTGATGCGGGCGGTGAGCTCGGTGACCTGGGTGTAGGTCGCCCGCCGCTCGCTCATCAGGTTGGTGATCTTCTTGACGGCGTGCATGACCGTGGTGTGGTCCTTGCCGCCGAACGAGGCACCGATGCGCGGCAGCGACAGCTCGGTCAGCTCGCGGCAGAGGTACATCGCGATCTGCCGGGCGTTCACCAGCGTCCGGCTGCGGTTGGTGCCCTGCAGCTCCTCCATGGTCACGGAGAAGTACTCGGCCGTGGCCGCCATGATGATCGCCGCGGTGATCTGCGGGCCCTGCTCGTCGCTGATCAGGTCCTTGAGCACCAGCTCGGCCAGCGGCAGGTCGACCTGCTGCTTGTTCAGCGACGCGAACGCGGTGACCCGGATGAGCGCGCCCTCGAGCTCACGGATGTTGGTCTGCACCTTGCTGGCGATGAACTCCAGCACCTGGTCGGGCACCTGCAGCCGCTCGCCCCACGCCTTCTTGCGCAGGATCGCGATGCGGGTCTCGAGGTCCGGCGCCTGGACATCGGTGATCAGCCCCCACTCGAAGCGGGTGCGCAGCCGGTCCTCCAGCGTGGTCAGCTTCTTCGGCGGCCGGTCGGACGTGATCACGATCTGCTTGCTGGCGTTGTGCAGCGTGTTGAAGGTGTGGAAGAACTCCTCCTGCGTGCGCTCGGCCCGCTCGAGGAACTGGATGTCGTCGATCAGCAGGAAGTCGATGTCCCGGAACCGGCGGCGGAACTCCTCGGCCCGGCCGGAGTGCACCAGGTTGATGAACTCGTTGGTGAACTCCTCGGTGCTCACGTACCGGACGCGGACGTTGGGGAACATCCGGGCGGCGTAGTGGCCGATGGCGTGCAGCAGGTGCGTCTTGCCCAGCCCCGACTCGCCGTAGATGAACAGCGGGTTGTACGCCCGGGCGGGCGCCTCGGCGACGGCGACCGCCGCGGCGTGCGCGAAGCGGTTGCTGTTCCCGATCACGAAGGAGTCGAAGACGTACTTCGGGTTGAGGCCGGGATCCAGCCCGCCCGGTCGCCCCGACTCCCCGCGCCGCGGACGGGCTCCGGTGCCGCCACCGGCACGGCGCTGCTCCCCCGCCGGTGCGTCGACGTCGAAGGGGAGGACGTCGGCCGTTCGCTCGTCCTCGCCGCCCCAGTCGCGGCTACCGGAGTCGGGGGCGGGGCCGGCCGGCCCCCACGTGGTGGTGCTCCAGTCCTCCGGTGCGCCGCGGTCGGCCTGCGGACGCTGCGGGCCGTCGGCCGGGTGGAGCTCGCGGAACTCCGGGAAGTCGGGGGTGGCCGGCCGGTCGGCGGACGCGGACCGGTCCCAGGGCGCGGCGGTGCCCACGACGTCGGTCCGGACGCCGAACGCGCTGCGCCCGTCGTCGGCGCGGTCGCGGGTCGCCTGGTCCTCCTCGGCCCGCTGCGCCTCCACGGCCGACCACGGCCGCCGGGTCGGCTCGGGCTCGACCGGCGGCGGAGGCGGAGCCGGGGAGTCCTCCACCTGGACGGCGACGCGGATGTCGCGGCCGTAGGTCTGCGACAGCGCCTCGGCGAGCACCCGGCGCATGCGGGACTCGAGGACCGTCTGGGTGAACTCGTTCGGTGCCTCCAGGACGGCGGTGTCCTCGAACAGCCCGACGGGTCGCGTCAGGTTCAGCATCGCGTTCTGCTGCGGGGAGAGGCTGGTCGCCAGTCGCTCCCGGATCTGGTCCCAGACCGTCGCCAGGTCCAGCGTGGCATCGGCCATGCTGTCTCGTCCTCCCCTGCTGTCCACCCCGCGGCCGTCCCCGGTTGCGTCCGTCCCGGCCGCACCTGGCCTCCGCGAACCGGGGACCGTCCACCGGTGGGGTGCCCCGGTTGTGGACATCCGAACGCATGTGGTCCACATCGGTGTCCACAGGCTGTGCACGGCCGGCAGAGGTGCTGCGCCGGCTCGCACGGGACGACGGCCGGTGCAGCATATTCGCTGGTCACGGCCCGGATCGGGCGGCTGGAGGAGTGGCTCGGCGGTCGGTCGACCGACGGGGTCGGCCCGCGCGTCGTGACCCTGACGCCCGACGCGGAGCGACGGCGACGCTAACAGCCCCGTCCACAGCCCGGCAACGCCGCGGGGTGCCGGAACCGGCGGTTCCTCGCGGCGCGCGCGCGTCGGGGCCGGGCGGAGCCCCCCGGCGTGCCGCGGAGCTCCGCCGGGCCGGCCGGGCCACCATGGGCGGTCGGTCACCGGCAGCCGCCGGTCCTCGGCTATGCTGGCCGGAGTCTGTGGACGGGTCTGCCCGTATCCCGGCCACGCCAGTCTGCGGTCGGGCCCGGGTGCGCCGGTCCGCAGTGCCAGCTTCCGGGGCTCCGGGGACGGTCACCATGCCGCTCCGACGCCCCGCGCGCGTCCGTCCACCGACGGGAGCGCACCGCCGATGTCGTGTAGTGGGAGTACCTCGTGAGCAAGCGCACCTTCCAGCCGAACAACCGCCGCCGGTCCAAGACCCACGGCTTCCGGCTGCGCATGCGGACCCGCGCGGGCCGGGCGATCCTCGCCGGCCGTCGGCGCAAGGGCCGCGAGAAGCTCTCCGCCTGACGTGCTGCCTGCGCAGGCACGCCTGCGCCGGCGCCCGGAGTTCACCGCGGTCGTCCGATCCGGCCGGCGCGCCGGGCGGCCGACCATGGTGCTGCACTACCTCCCCGAACGGCCCGAGCAGCCGGCCGGCGACCCCGCGTCGCCGTCGGCCGCGCGGGCCGGTTTCGTGGTGGGGAAGAGCGTGGGCAACTCGGTGGTCCGACACCGGGTGACCCGTCGCCTGCGTGCGGTTGTGCGAGCCGAGCTCGACCGGCTGCCCGACGGTGCGGACCTGGTGGTCCGCGCCCGCCCCGAAGCAGCCGACGCCGACTCGGCGGTGCTGCACCGGGACCTGGCCTCGGGCCTGGACCGGCTCCTCGGCGACCGGGTCCCCCGGCGATGAGCGCGCCGGCCGGGGCGAGCCCGCGGCGCTCCGCCGTCGCGCGCCTGCTCCTGCGCGCCGTCGGCTTCTACTCCCGCGCGATCAGCCCGGCGCTGCCGCCGCGCTGCCGGTTCCACCCGACCTGCAGCGCCTACGCCGCCGAGGCGGTCGGCACGCACGGGGCGGCCCGCGGCAGCTGGCTGGCGCTGGTCCGGCTGGCCAAGTGCGCGCCGTGGCACCCGGGCGGCGTGGACCTCGTCCCGCCGGCGCGTGGAACCGGGACGGGTGCCCGCTCGTCCAGCACAGCGGCACGTCCTCCCGGCGCGCCGTCCGATGACCCCGGCCGCGAGGCCACCCCGCCGGCCGCGTGCCGGACCCCGCAGGAGGAGTCCTCCGTTGCTTGACTGGCTGTACACCGCCATCTCCTGGGTCATGGCCCGGTGGCACTCGCTCTGGAACTGGATCTTCGGTGACCCGCCGGCCGAGTCCGGTCTCTCCGGGCTGAGCTGGGTGCTGGCGATCGTCTTCCTGGTCGTCACCATCCGGCTGATCCTCTTCCCGCTGTTCGTCAAGCAGGTGAAGTCGCAGCGGGCGATGCAGGAGCTGCAGCCGGAGATGGCCAAGCTGCGCAAGCAGTACGGCAGCGACCGCCAGGGCATGGCCCAGGCGCAGCAGAAGCTGTTCAAGGAGCGCGGGGTCAACCCGCTGGCCGGGTGCCTGCCGATCCTGCCGCAGATCCCGGTCTTCCTGTCGCTGTTCCACGTCCTGCGGCGCCTGGCGCCGGAGAAGCAGGGCCTCTACTCGTGGTCGGACGAGCTGACCGACCAGGCCGCCCGGGCCAAGCTCTTCGGGGCGCCGATCTCCGCGTCGTTCAACATGAGCGGCGAGAAGGAGCGGCTGATCCTCGAGATCGCCAGCTACACCACCATCCGGATCGTCGCCTTCGCGCTGATCATCGTCATGTGCTTCACGACGTACTTCACGCAGAAGCAGATCATGGCGCGCTCCGGCCCCGTCGAGGGTCAGGCCGCGATGGTGCAGAAGCTGATGCTCTACGGCGTGCCGCTGAGCCTCTTCGTCTCCGGCTTCATCTTCCCCATCGGCGTCCTCATCTACTGGATGACGAACAACCTGTGGACGATGGGCCAGCAGTTCTTCATCCTCCGCAAGCTGCCGCCGCCCGGGTCCGATGGCGCGAAGGCGAAGGACGCCGCCGAGAAGCCGACCGTCGACCCGAAGACGCTCGCCCCGAAGCCGGGCGCCAAGCCGGTGCGGCCCAAGCAGGGGCGCCCCGCCTCGACCACGTCCGCGCCGGCGAGCACCGTGGACGGTGACGGTCTCGTCGGTGACGGCCCGTCGTCCGACGGCCCGACGGCCAACGGATCAGGGGCGAACGGCGCCACGGCGAACGGCGCCACGGCGAACGGCTCCACCGGCTCGCGCAGCGCGGGCTCCGGCGCCGGCCGGACTTCCCGCTCGGGAGCGGGCCAGGGGCCGGCCAACCGTGGGAAGCGGAAGCGTCGCTGACCCTCGCCCGACCGCTTCCCCGCCGGCCCGCCCGGCACACAGTCCACCGGGGCCACCCGGCCGCCGCACCGAACTGGGAGGAACACCCGTGAGTGCTCCGCAGCAGCCCGTGACAGACAACCCGCCGGCCCTGCCCGACGCCGACGCCGCCAGCGACGACGCCGTCGTGGAGCCCGTGGACCTCGAGACGGACGGGGCGGGTGGGGCCGGTGCGACCGGTGACGACCTGCTGGTCCGCGAGGGCGACGTCGCCGGGGACTACCTCGAGCGCCTCCTCGACATCCTCGACGTGGACGGCGACATCGACCTCGACGTGGAGGGCGACCGCGCATCGGTCGCCATCGTCGGCGGCCGGCTGAACGACCTGATCGGGCCGGACGGCGCGACGCTGGAGGCGCTGCAGGAGCTGACCCGCCTCGCCGTCGCGCAGTCGACCGGCGTGCGCAGCCGGCTGATGCTGGACGTGGGGGGCTACCGCGCCAAGCGCCGGGCCGACCTGACCGAGCTCGCCGCGGAGACCGCGCGCCGGGTCTCGGCCAGCGGGCAGCCCGAGCGGCTGAGCCCGATGAACCCCTTCGAGCGCAAGGTCGTGCACGACGTCATCGCCTCGGTGGCGGGTGTGCACAGCGAGTCGGAGGGCGAGGAGCCCCGCCGCCGCGTCGTGGTCCTGCCCGACAGGTGAGCGACGGAGGTCCCGGGCCCGACGCCCCGGCCGTCCCGGAGGTGCCCGCACCGCCGGCGGCCGTCGGCGTCTTCGGCGACGCACTGCCCGCGGCGCAGCGGTACGTGGCCAAGCTGGCCTCGGACGGGGTGACGCGCGGCCTGATCGGTCCCCGCGAGGTGCCGCGCCTGTGGGAGCGGCACGTGCTCAACAGCGCGGCCGTGGCCGAGGCCGTCCCCCGGGACGCCCGGGTGGTCGACGTCGGCAGCGGCGCGGGCCTCCCCGGCATACCCCTCGGGCTGGCCCGCCCGGACATCGCCCTCACCCTGGTCGAGCCGATGGCCCGGCGGGTCGAGTTCCTGGAGGAGGCTGTCGCCGACCTGGCGGGCCCGTCCATCTGGCGCGTGGTGCGTGGGCGGGCCGAGGACCGGTCGGTGGTGGCTGCCGTCGGCCGGGTCGACGTGGTCACCGCACGGGCGGTCGCCCCGCTCCCCCGGCTCGTCGGCTGGTGCCGCGGGCTGCTCCGTCCGGGCACCCAGCTGGTGGCCCTGGTCGGGGCCCGAGCGCTGGCCGAGCTGCCGGCCCTCCTGCCCGAACTCCGCGCGGCCGGCATGCGTGACATCGAACCGCGTGCCGTCGGTGCATCCCTGGGAGACGCTGCCACTACCGTGGTGGTCATGACGCGGGGGGACCGGTGAGAGTGCCGGACGGCGCTCCCGCGTCCTGTTCCACGTGGAACAGGCGCTGCTACCCGACCCGTTCCACGTGAAACGCCGCCAGAGGAAGGACCTGCGATGACCGACCCGGGCGAGCGGCTGCGCAGCAGCCTCGCCGCTGACCAGTCGTCGACCGCGTCGTCCTCCGGTGGGCTCGCGGACTTCGACAGCCCCATCGCCATGGAGGCCCTGCGCGCCACGCGTGTCCTGCACGCCGCGGAGCAGGAGCCCTTCCCGGCGCCCGGGCGCATCCGGGTCATCACCATCGCGAACCAGAAGGGCGGGGTCGGGAAGACCACGTCGACGGTCAACCTCGGCGTCGCACTCGCCCTCTACGGGCTACGCACCCTGGTGATCGACCTCGATCCGCAGGGCAACGCGAGCACCGCCCTCGGCGTCGAGCACACCGTCGGCGCGCCGTCGATCTACGACGCCCTCGTCGGCGACAGCACCCTCTCCGAGGTGGTGCACCCGACGACCGCCAGCCCGAACCTGCTGTGCGTCCCGGCGACCATCGACCTCGCCGGTGCGGAGATCGAGCTGGTCTCCGTCGTCGCCCGCGAGCATCGCCTGCGCCGGGCGATCGAGGCGTACGTGGCGGCGCTGCCGCGGGAACGGCGTCCGCACTACGTGCTGATCGACTGCCCGCCGTCACTGGGCCTGCTGACGCTGAACGCGCTGGTGGCCGGCGACGAGGTGCTCATCCCGATCCAGTGCGAGTACTACGCGCTGGAGGGGCTGGGCCAGCTGCTCAACAACATCGACCTGGTCCGCCAGCACCTCAACCCGGGGATCGCGGTGCGGACCATCCTGCTCACCATGTACGACGGGCGGACGAAGCTCGCCGACCAGGTCGCCGACGAGGTTCGCAACCACTTCGGGGAACTCGTCCTGAACGCGGTCATCCCCCGCAACGTCCGGGTCTCCGAGGCCCCGGGCTACGGGCAGTCGGTGCTGACCTACGACCCGGGCTCGCGCGGCTCGACCAGCTACGTGGAGGCCGCCCGCGAGCTGGCCCAGCGCGGGGTGGCCCTTCAGCCCCTCGATGCGTCCACCGGCAGCAACGGGGCCACCCCGGTCGGCGCGCTCGCCTTCGGGGAGACGTCGGTGCCGTTCCGCGGCCAGGACTCCCAGTGACCACCCCTGCCAGCGAGGAGCAGTCATGACGAAGCGAGGCGGCCTGGGGCGCGGGCTGGCGGCACTCATCCCGACCGGACCGGCGCCCACGCCTCCCCCGGTCGCTCCCGCCGCCCCGGTGCCGGGCGCGGAGCGGGACGAGCAGGCGGCCACGCGGTCCGAGGCGGGGTCGGACGCCGCCTCCCCGGCCGCGGATGCGCCCGAGCTGTCGCGTGCGCCGGTCAGCCTGGTGCCCTCTCCGGCGCCGTCCCCGGCCGCGGAGAGCGAGGCGGTGGGCGTCCCGGGCGCGCAGCTGCGCGAGGTCGCGGTCGAGGACGTCGTGCCGAACCCCAAGCAGCCGCGGCAGGTCTTCGACGACGAGGCGCTCGAAGAGCTGACCCACAGCGTCAGGGAGTTCGGGCTCCTCCAGCCGATCGTCGTGCGGGAGTCCGACGGTGGTCGCTACGAGCTCATCATGGGCGAACGGCGGCTCCGCGCCGCGCGAGCGGCCGGCCTCGGCACCGTGCCGGCGATCGTGCGCGACACCACCGACGACGCGATGCTGCGCGACGCGCTGCTCGAGAACATCCACCGGGTCCAGCTGAACCCGCTGGAGGAAGCCGCCGCGTACCAGCAGCTCCTGGAGGAGTTCGGGGCCACCCACGAGGAGCTCGCGCAGCGGATCGGGCGCAGCCGCTCCCAGGTCACCAACACCATCCGGCTGATGAAGCTGCCGGTGAAGGTGCAGACCCGGGTCGCCGCGGGGGTCATCTCCGCCGGCCACGCCCGCGCCCTGCTCGGGCTCCCGGACGCAGAGGCCCAGGACGCGCTGGCGACGCGCATCGTCGCCGAGGGGATGTCGGTCCGCGCGACCGAGGAGGCGGTGGCCCTGGCGGCCGCCGAGCAGCCGACGGCCAAGCGGCGGGCCCGCAACATCAGCGCCCCCGGGGTGGAGGAGCTGGGCTCCCGGCTCTCGGACATGTTCGAGACCAAGGTCAAGATCCAGATCGGCCGGGCCAAGGGGAAGATCGTCGTCGAGTTCGGCTCGGTGGACGACCTGCAGCGGATCATCGGCGTCATGGCTCCGGAGATCACCGGGCGCCGTCCCGACGCCTGAAGCCCTCACCTGGTGCAGAGCGGCCCCTTACGTCACTGACGTAAGGGGCCGCTCTGCACGGGGATTCGTGCGGGTCAGCGCGGGTTCTCCGCGCGCCGGGCGAGCAGGCGGGCCAGCACCGCGCCGAGGTCGTAGCCGGCCGCCTCCACCGCCATGGGGAACATGGAGGTCTCGGTGAGGCCGGGCGAGACGTTCACCTCGAGGAAGTGCACCTCGCCGTCGGGGGTCACGATCGCGTCGGTGCGGGAGAGGTCGGCCAGCCCCAGCACCTCGTGCACCCGGACGGCGACCTCGGCGGCACGGGCCGCCGCCTCGTCCGGGATGCGGGCGGGCGCGTGGTACTCGGTGAGCCCCGGTGAGTAGCGGGACGCGTAGTCGAAGACGCCGGACTCCGGCTCGATCTCGACGGCCGGCAGCGCGACCGGTCCCTCGCCCAGGTCGACGACGGCGAGCGCCACCTCGACCCCCTCGACGAAGCGCTCCACCATCACGGTGTCGCCATAGGCGAAGCAGCTGACCATCGCGGCCGGCAGGTCCTCCACCCGGCTGATCTTCTGCACGCCGAGAGCCGACCCGCCCGAGGCCGGCTTGACCATGAGGGGCAGCCCCAGCCGCGCCACCATCAGGTCCAGCACCGCGCCGGCGCCCAGTTCGCGGAAGGTGCTGTGCGGGAGCGCCACCCAGTCCGGCGTGGTGACGCCGGCGGTGCGAACCACCGACTTCGCGGCCGGCTTGTCCCAGGCCAACCGGCACGACGCCGCCGGCGACCCGACGTACGGCACCCCGGCGAGGTCGAGGACCGCACGGAGGGCGCCGTCCTCCCCGGTGGCACCGTGCAGCGCGATGAAGACCGCGTCGGCCGGGGCCGCGGCCAGCCCGGGCAGCAGCTCGGCGTCGGCGTCGCGCAGTTCGGCGTCCAGGCCGACGCGGGTGAGCTCCTCGACCACCTGGGTGCCGGTGGAGAGGCTGACCTCGCGTTCGAAGGTGAGGCCACCGGCGAGGACGACGGCCCGCAGCGGGTGTCGCTCCTCCGGGGCAGCGGGCTCCGTGGCGGGCGCCGTCTCGCTCATCGGCCGTCCTCGTAGGTGTCGCTGTTCGCCGGACCGACCATCGACTCGGCGTCGTGGCCGGAGCCAGGCCGGATCGCCCGGAAGGTACCGGTGTCGACCTTGTCAAAGGTGGAGTGCAGGTCCAGTTCGGCCTCGACGACGCGGGCGAGCCGGCGGACCCCCTCGCGGATCTGGTCGGGCTCGGGGTAGCAGTACGACAGCCGCATGTACTCCTGGCCGCCGCCGTCGGCGTAGAAACCGATGCCGGGGACGTAGGCGACGTGCGCCCCGACGGCGCGGGGCTGCATCAGCTTCGCGTCCAGCCCGGCGGGCAGCTTCAGCCACACGTAGAAGCCACCGTCGGGGCGGGTCCAGGTGGTGCCCGGCGGCATGAGCGCCTGCAGGGACTCCAGCGTGGCGTCGCGGCGCTCCCGGTAGAGCTCGGTGAACAGCTTGATCTGCTCGCGCCAGGGCTGGGTGTCCAGGTACCGGGCGACGGCGTACTGGGTGAGCGACGGCGGGCAGAGCACCTGCGCCTCGGTGGCCAGGACGAGCTTCTCCCGGACCGCCAGCGGCGCGAGCACCCACCCCACGCGCAGACCCGGCGAGAACGTCTTGGAGAACGAGCCGAGGTAGATCACCCGGTGGGCGTCGCGGGCGCGCAGTGCCCGCATCGGCTCGCGGTCGAAGCCGAGCAGGCCGTACGGGTTGTCCTCGATGATCAGGAGGTCCCACCGCTCGGCGATCGCCATGATCTCCTCGCGGCGCGGCTCGGAGAGCGTCACGCCGGCGGGGTTGTGGAAGTTCGGCACGGTGTAGAGGAACTTCACCCGGTCGCCGTCGGCACGGCACGCGGCCAGGGCCTCCTCCAGCGCCTCCGGGATCAGCCCGTCGTCGTCCATGGCGACGTGCCGCACCCGGGCCTGAGCGGACTGGAAGACGCCGAGCGCGCCGACGTAGGACGGCGCCTCGGCCAGGATCACGTCACCGGGGTCGATGAAGACGCGGGTGACCAGGTCCAGGCCCTGCTGCGAACCCACCGTGACCACGACCTCGCTCGGCGAGGCGTCGGTGATGCCCTCGAGCGCCATGACGTCGCAGATGCGCTCCCGCAGCCGTGGGTCGCCCTGACCCGAGCCGTACTGGAGCGTCTGCGCGCCCATGCCGGAGACCAGGTCGCCGATCATCGAGCCCACGGCGTCCAGCGGGAGCGCGGTGACGGCGGGCATGCCACCGGCCAGCGAGACCACCTCGGGCCGGCTGACCACGGAGAAGAGCGCCCGGATCTCCGACGTCTTCATCCCGTGGGTGCGTGCTGCGTAGCGGTCGGCCAGCGGGTCGAGCCGCGGATGACGCGGCGCGGGATGGGGGTGCGCACCGGAATGCGCCCCCTGCTGTCCGGAACCGGCAGGCGTGCCGGGCGGGATGGTGACCACCCCAGGAGTGTAGGCGCGGGCGATCGGGGACCCGGTGAGACCACCGGTGCCAGGTGGACCGTTCGGGTCCGGCCGGCGTCCTGGTGGCGGAGCGGCCCTGCTAGGCCTTCTCGGGCAGGACGAAGGTGCCGGTCGGCGGGTCGGACTCGGCCGGGAGGTAGAGCCGCTGCACGGCGGCCAGGACACCGTGGGCGATGGAGCTGCGCACCCGCGCGTCGAGCAGCAGCTGCCGGTCGACCGGGTGGGAGAGGTAGCCGCAGTCGAGCCGGACCGCCGGCATGCGGGTCATGCGCAGCAGCTCCCACGTCTTGGGGTGCGAGCCGAGGTCGAGCATCCCCGTGCGGGCGACGACCTCGCGGCGCACCAGGTTGGCGAACTGCTCCCCCACCGTGGACGATGCGCCGGACCCGGTGCCGTAGTAGTAGCTGGCCACGCCGCGGGCGTGCTCGGAGCCGTGCGCGTCCAGGTGCAGGGAGATGAACAGGTCACCCCGGGCGTCGTTGGCGAAGGCGGTGCGCTCGCCGAGCGCGGGCCCCTGCTCGCGGCCGCGGGTCAGGTACACGGTGGCGCCGGCGGCGGCCAGCCGGCCCTCGATCCGCGACGCCAGGTCGAAGGCCAGGTCCGCCTCGGTGGTCTCCCCCACGGTGAAGCCGGTGTCCGGGCCGCCGTGGCCGGCGTCGACGACGATCCGGCGTCCGATCAGGTGGGGGCCGCTCTCCACGAAGGAGGCGCTCTGCCGCAGCAGCTGGGGGCGGCCACCGGTCACCTTGCGGCCCAGCTGGCGCAGGGCGCGCAGCGTCGCCGGGCCGCAGGTGCCGTCGGAGGTCAGCCCGTAGTCACGCTGGAAGGCGCGCAGGCCGATCTCCGTCTCCGGGCCGAGGATGCCGTCGGCCCGGCCGGCGTCGTAGCCGAGCTCCAGCAGGCGCTCCTGCAGGTTGGTCACGTCGTCGCCGCGCATCGGCCGCTCCGGGTCGTAGCGCAGCAGCCGGTCACCCAGGGACCAGCGGGCCTCGGTGAGGGCGCGGTAAGTCTCCTCCCCGACGCGCCCGTCGACGGAGAGACCGCGGACCTGCTGGAAGTGGCGGACGGCGAGCTCGGTGCCGGCGTCGTACTCCGCCGACTCCAGACCCGCGTCGTTCCCGTTCTCGGCACCGGGGAGGAGGCCCAGGCTGCGGAGGGCGGCGTGCACGTCGGCCACGGCCGGCCCGCGGTCCCCCAGCCTCAGAGGCTGCATGCGGCTGTCGGTTCCCATGGTGTGACCGATTGTGGTCCCTCTCGTCCGGGACGGCGCACCGGGGGCGCCTCATGCGTCCCCCGGTACGACGCAGGCCCACCCGTCCGGAGGGACGGGTGGGCCTGAGGCGTGCAGAGCGTCACCGGCGTCGCCGGTCAGCCGGCTCAGATGTAGTCGGCGAGGTCGCTCAGGATGGCGCCCTTGGGCTTGGCGCCGATGATGCTCTTCACCGGCTTGCCGCCCTGGAAGACCGTCATGGTCGGGATCGACATGACCTGGTAGTCACGGGCGATCTGCGGGTTCTCGTCGATGTTCAGCTTCGCGATGGTGAGCTTGTCGCCGTGCTCGGCGGCGATCTCCTCCAGCACGGGGGCGACCATCTTGCACGGGCCGCACCACTCCGCCCAGAAGTCGACGAGCACGGGCTTGTCGCTGCCCAGCACATCGGTGGCGAAGCTGGAGTCGGTCACCGTCACGGTGTTGCCTGCCATGGTCGTTCTCCCTCTCGATCGACTGGCTCGTTGCATGCGCTGACGAGGTGTGCCTGCCCGGACAACCGGCCCGGCGGGTCGGTTATGCCCGGATCGGGCGGTCGCCCGGCAGGCTCTCGGTCAGCGCTCGTCGAAGGTCTCGGCGAGCCACCGCTCGGCGTCGATGGCGGCGGCGGCACCTGTGCCGGCCGACGTGATCGCCTGGCGGTAGATGTGGTCGACGACGTCGCCGCAGGCGAAGACGCCGTCGATGTTGGTGCGGGTGGTCGGGTGGTCCACCTGGATGTAGCCCTCGTCGTCGAGCTTCAGCTGGCCGGCGAACAGCTCGCTGCGCGGGTCGTGCCCGATGGCGAGGAACATGCCGGTCACCGGGACGGTCTCGCTGGCCCCGGTCGCTACGTCGGTCAGCTCGACGGCGGAGACGGTGCTCTCGCCCAGGACGTCGGTGACCTGCTTGCCGAGGGCCCAGCGGATCTTCTCGTTGTCCTGCGCCCGCTTCTGCATGATCTTCGAGGCGCGCAGCTCCTCGCGGCGGTGGACCACGGTGACGCTCTTGGCGAACCGGGTGAGGAAGGTGGCCTCCTCCATCGCCGAGTCCCCGCCGCCGACGACGACGATGTCCTGGTCGCGGAAGAAGAAGCCGTCGCAGGTGGCACAGGCCGAGACGCCGCGGCCGAGCAGCCGCTGCTCGTTGTCCAGGCCCAGGTACCGGTACTTCGACCCGGTGGCCACGATGACCGCGTGCGCCCGGTGCACCTGGTCGCCGACCTTCACGATCTTCGGCTCGGCGGTGAGGTCGACCTCGGTCACGTCCGACGGCACGAGCTCGGCCCCGAAGCGCTCGGCCTGGGTGCGCATGTCGTCCATGAGCTGGGGGCCCTGGATGCCCTCGGGGAAGCCGGGGAAGTTCTCGACCTCGGTGGTGGTCATGAGGGCGCCGCCGAACTGCGAGCCCTCGAACACCAGCGGGTGCAGGTTGGCACGGGCGGCATAGGTGGCCGCGGTGTAGCCGGCGGGCCCGGACCCGATGATGACCAGGTCGCGGACGCCGTCGTGCTCGGCCGGCGGGATGACCGGCTGCTCGATCTCGCCGGTCGTCACGGCGGGGCCCGGCGTCGGGTGGTTGTCGGTGCTCGCGCTCACGGTCGCCACAACCACGATCGTAGGGGGCCCATTCCCGAGCGCCCCCGTCCCGGGCCTGCGGGGACGGGGGAGGCCGGCGTCGGTGCTCAGCCGGCGGTGCGGATCTCCACCTCGGCCAGCTGCGCGGAGAACCCGTCCGGGCTGTCGACCAGTCCGGTGATCCACACCAGCACGTAGCGGGCGGTCACCGGGTCGTCGAACGCGAGGTCGGTGGTCTGCTCCAGGGTGCCGTTCGCGGCCACGGTGAAGTCGTCGAGCGCTCCGCCGGCCGTCTCCGCGGTCCGGATCTCGACCGTGGCACCGGGCAGGGCCGTCTGGACGGTGACGCCGGAGAGGTCCTCGGCGAAGCCGAGGTCGTAGAGGACGCCGACGCCGGGCTTGAGGTTCCCGAAGGCCGGGGAGCCGCGGTAGGTGAGGGTGGACCAGTTGGTGGCGGGGTCACCGTCGTAGGACAGCGGGACCGCGCGGTCGTTCTCCGGCTCGCCGTCGCCGAAGGGGTCGAACACCTGCGCGCCGGCGATGGTGGCCGCCGGGCCGGTTGCGCTCCCGGGCTCGTCGCCCTCCGCGGCGCCGTCCGCGACGGGGCCGCTGGCGGCAGGGGGTGCCGTCCCGTCGATCTCGGAGCCCACCGAGTCGGTGACCGACAGGACGCTCGACCCGAACCACCACGCCAGCGCGATGACCACCAGCAGGGCGAGCAGCGGCAGTCCCACGACGACCAGCCGGTGCTTGCGGCCCTCGTCCTCGTCCTCCTCGAGGTCCACCCGGTCGGCGTACCGGTCCTCGTCCGAGGCCACCCCCGGGTGCAGCACCCCGAAGGGCTCGTCCTCGACAGTGGACGGGGCCGGGGGCAGCACCCGGCCGGCCACGATGGTGTCCCGGCTCGGGTTGGCCGCCGGGAGCGGCTCCTCCTCGGCGGCCGGGCGCACGGGGGGAACCGGCGGGAGGGTGCCCGGCTCCAGCCGCACCGGGGCCGCGTTGTCGCCGCGGCGCTCCCGCGAGCGCCGGCGCCGTCCACCGTCGGCGTCCTCGCCGCGGTGCGACGCCGGTGCCTGGCCGGGTCCGCTGCGGGGCCGCTCGGCCAGCAGCGCGGCCATGGCCGCGACGCTGGACATCCCCTGGCCCGGCTCGGTCGAGCGCGCCCGGCGGGCGAGGGCCACCAGGTCGGAAGGGCCGGACGCCGGCCGGGCGCCCGGGCCGATGCCGGTGAGGCAGGCCTCCAGCAGTTCGCCGAGCGCGGTGATGTCGCCCTGGACGGTGCCGGAGGCCGCGGGCACGGCGCGCAGCCCGACCAGGCCGTTGGGCCGGAGGACGACGTTCTCCAGCGTCAGGCCGCCGACCGCCAGGCCCACCCGGTGCGCCTCGGCCACGCCCTCGGCGAGCCGGCGCAGGACCAGCCGCACCTCGCGCTCCGGCATGGGGCCCGAGCGCAGCCGCTCGGCGAGGGTCTCCCCGTCGATCCACTCGTTGACGACGTACGCCGCGCCGCCCGGTGCCTGCGGGTCGCCGCTGCCCTCCGAGGCGTCGTAGACCATCGCCAGCGCCGGGGTGGCCAGCCCGCCCGCGGTGAGCGCGCGGGTGATCCAGGCATGGGCGGCGGGCCCGGCCGGCACGTGCACCCGGACGGCGACGTCACGGTTCAGGACCCGGTCCTTGGCGCGCCAGCTCTGGATGACGCCGGTGGGGGTGGTCTCGTCCGGGCCGATCTGGTCGAGGGGCCGGTATCGCTCGGGCAGGCCGGTGGTCGTGGACGCCATCGACACTGTCGACTCCCTGTGCTGCTCCGGCCGCCGAGGCGGACGCTCCGGCACGGTCGGCCCCAGCGGCCGGCCCTCGGTCACCTGCGTCCCAGCCGGGCCCTGACCGCAGCCAGGGGCTCCCGGAGCTCCGGAACGCGGGCCACCACCAGACCGACCAGTGCGACGCCGCCGATGACCACGGTACCGACGACGACTTCGGCGAGCGAGCCTGCCATCGAGCGTTCGCCCAGGTCGCCGGTCACGATCCGGACAAGACCGCCGACGAGGCCGGCCACGAGCGCGACGGCGGCGATCCGGGCGAGGGGGCTGAAGGTCTCGCGGGTGCGCAGCCCTCCGAACCGGCGGCGCAACGCCAGGTCGCCGATGACCCAGCCGGCCACGTACGTCAGGCTCGTGACGAGCATCAGCCCCGCTACGACGAGCTCCGGCTCGACCACGGCGGGCACCAGCACGAGCAGCGGCACCCGGACGGCCACCATGCCGACCTGGATGAGCGTGGGCGTGCGGGCGTCCTTCATGGCGTAGAAGACCCGCAGCTGCAGCAGCGTGACCGCCATCGGCAGCAGACCGAAGGCGCCGACGGCGAGAGCGGTGCCGATGGCCTGCGCCTCGTCCACCGACGTGTTGCCGCGCGCGAAGGCGAGCACGCCCAGCGGCGGGCCGAGCACGGTGAGGACGGCGGTGACCGGGAGGAGGCCCAGGGCCGAGAGGCGGGTGCCGAGCGAGAGGTCCTCGACCACACCCGGCACGTCCCGACGCGCCGCGGCCCGGCTCATGCGGGGCACCAGCGCGGTCAGCAGCGCGACACCGATGATCCCGTACGGCATCTGGAAGAGGAGGCTGGCGTACTGGAACGCTGTGGAGCCCAGGCCGCCCGCGCGCTGCGCCGCGTTGGCGATCCGCAGCGCCACCACGACCCCGATCTGGCTCACGGCCACGTAGCCGATGACCCACAGGCCCAGGGTTCCGGCCTCGCGCAGGCCGGTCTCCCGGATGCCCCACCGGGGCCGCAGCGGGATGCCGGCCTTGCGCAGCAGCGGGACGAGCACGACGGCCTGCGCCGCGATGCCGAGCACCGTGCCGATGCCGAGGAGCCACACCAGCCCGGGGGCGATGGTGGCCGGATCGAGCTCGCCGGGACCGGCGGCCGCGAGGAACGCCAGGCCCGTGGCGATCACCACGAGGTTGTTGAGCACCGGCGCCCAGGCCGGTGGCCCGAAGATCCCTCGCGAGTTGAGGATCGCCTGGGCGAACGCGCCGAGCCCGTAGAAGACGATCTCGATCAGCAGCATCCGGGCCAGCCAGTTGGCCACGCGGTACTGCGCCGGGTTGTCGTCGAGGCCCAGCAACGAGGTCAGCAGCGGTGCGGCGAGCATGGCCAGCGCGGTCATGACCAGCAGGCCGGTCAGGGCGATGGTGGCCAGCCGCTGCGCGTACGCGACACCGTCGTCCCGGTCGCGTTCCTGCGCGTGCACCAGCAGCGGGACGATCACCGAGGTGAGGACGCCACCGAGGAGCAACTCGTAGACGATGTTGGGCAGCGTGTTGACGGTGTTGTAGGCGTCGGCGAACAGCCCCACGCCCAGGGCGGCCGCGAGCACCATCGTGCGCAGCAGCCCGGTGATCCGGGAGACCAGCGTCGCGACCGCCATCGTGCCGGCGGCCCGCAGGATGCCGCCGCTGGCACCGGGCGCGCCCTCGCGCCGCTCGACGTCCTCGTCGGTCTCCTGCTCGGCGCGCGGCACCGGCGGCAGCACCGGCATGGGGAAGACCTGGGTGTCGTCCGCTGCCGGTACCCAGCGGTGCCGCAGCGGCGGCAGCGGGGGGACGGGCGTGGCCGGTCGCCCCGGCCGGGCGGGCGGGACGGGCGGCAGCCGGGGTGGCGACGGCGGCCGGACCGCGCCGCCCACGACGGCCTCCGCGGGGCCGCCCTCGGCGGCGGGCGGCGCGGCGAAGACCGCGTCGCTCGGCGGGGTCGCCAGGTAGGGGGCCGGCGGCAGCGGCGCGGGAGAGCCCCAGCTGCGGCGGCCCGGTGGCGTCCGGGCGGGTGCGGACGGCGGGGGCAGCGGGAGCGCGCGGGGGCGGTCGCCGCCGTGGGCGTCGTCGTCCACGGCGTCGGGCGGCTTCCCGGGGGTTCCGGGTCGCTCGCTCACACCGGGCTCCGCGTGGGGGCGGACAGCCCCGGGGACGCCGGACCGGCGCCGTCGTCACCCGGAACGGCGCCCCGGCGCCGCCGGAGCACGAAGCGCACGAGGCGGCGCAGGAACAGCAGGCCGAGGAGCGCGGCGGCACCGATGGTGATCGACAGGGAGATCGGGCCGTAGGCGGTGCTCTTCACCTGCATCTCCACCCGGTCGCCCAACGGGCTCCCGGACGGCGTCGTCACCTGCGCGGTGACGGTGAAGCCGCCGGACCGGCGCAGCTCGGTGGGCACCTGCAGGGTCGTGCGCTGCTCGGGCGCGAGGGTCTGGACGCCGATGTCCCCGATGGTCAGCCCGCCGTTGGCAGGCGGCTCCACGTGCAGCCTGATGTCGACCGGGAAGGGGAGCGGGTTGTCCACGGTCAGGACCAGCGGGGCGTCGCTGGAGGCGAGGCTGTAGGTGCCGTCGGCCGGGGCGACGACGGTGACCTGCTCCATCACGCCGTCCAGCGTGGCCCGCGCGTCGGCGGCGGCGGCGACGAACTCCTCGGCGTCGTCGCGGCGGAGGACCGAGGCGGCACGGGCGATGCCGGCGTCGTAGGACCGCAGGGCGAGGTCGGCGTTCCCGGGGATCGCCCCGGCGAGCTCTTCCCGGGCGGCCACGGCCTCGGCGAGGACCGCCATCCCGGCCGGGTCCAGTGCGGTGTCCGTGCTCGGGGGAGCGAGCGTGCCGGTGTCGGCCGGAGGTGCGTCGCCGATCGCGACCACGCTGCCCGCCTGCAGCCAGGGCAGGCCGGCGGTGTCGGAGATCATCGCGCCGGCGCCCTCGACGCCCGCATCGAGATCGCGCGGCGGGGCGACGAGCACCGTCTGCTCGCTCCCCGGTGGGGCCTGCAGGTTGAGCGCGGCAAGCTCCGCCAGGTAGCGCTGCTCGGCGATGCGGGGACCGCCCGGCGTCACCTCGGCGGTGCCCACCACGGCGCTCAGCGTGGGGTCGGCGACCAGCACGTCCAGCGCTCCCTCGCCGAACGGCACCGAGCTGCGGGCGATGGCGTCCGATCCGTCCAGACCCACCGCGGAGTCCCCGTCGGTGAGAGCGCCGCTGCCCAGCACCACCTGGTCGATGCCGCCGGCGCGCAGCGTGTCCAGCGTGGCGGGGTCGTAGGACCCGTCGGGGGCCCAGGCCAGGTCGGTGATCGGCGTGACGTCCAGGACGTCGGTGAGGATCGCCGCTCCCGCGCCGGTGCCGGATGCCTCGGCCGGCTCCGCGGGCGGCGCGTCCCCGTCGACGCCGGGGTCGTCGGTGACCGGCGGTGGGCCGGGAGGGTCCTGCGCGGTGCCCTCCGGGGTGCCCGGCAGGCTGCGGGTGACGACGGCCGGCATCCCGGCGGTCTGGAGCCCGTCGGCGTCGACGTCGCCGTAGGGCAGCGCCACGACCGGTCGGGTGGCCACCACCGCGCGCAGCCGTTCGAGGAACGCCCGGGCCGCGTCGGTGCCGGTGCCGGCCACCCCGCCGACGGCGTAGGGACCGTCGGCCATGAGCGCCAGCTCCTCCACGAGGGCGGGGTCGAGCGCGAGGGTGACCGGCAGGGGCGCGGCGGGCTCGGTGCCGGGCGGGCCACCGGGCAGCCGCTCGACCACGGTCAGGGCGCGGTCCAGCCGGCCGCCGGTGCCCACGGCCTCCGCCAGCCCGTCGTCGACGAAGTTCCCGGAGGCGTCGCGGTGGCTGGGCTCGGACAGGGGCCACAGCCAGGCCACCGTCGTCCGTGAGGAGGGCACGACCGGCTGCTGGACGAGGAAGGTCGACAGCTCGCCGACCCGGCGCTCCTGATCGCCGTCGACGGCGCCGTTGACGTTGAACAGGACGGGGTAGACGCCGTCCTGTTCCAGCCGGAGCTCAGCGGAGTCCAGCGTGTAGCTGAACTCCACGCCGGCCCCCGGGGCGAGCACGCCGGGCAGCGGTGCGAACGCCGGCTGCACGGTGGTCGCGGCGTCGGGATCGCTGATCGCCTCGGAGAGCTCGGGCCGGTCGGTGCGGACGTCGCCGCGCTGCAGCCGGGCGGCCAGCCCGGTGATCGGCTCCGGACCGGTGTTGGTCAGCGTGCCGCTGATCGTGATCAGCGCGCCCGGGGTCACCGTGCGGGGTTCGAAGCGGGCGACGTCGATGCGGACCGGCCGGTCGGCGGAGGCGGGTTCGTCCGGGGCGCTGGGCGCCGGTGCCGCCGCAGCCGGGGGCAGGGCGGGCGCGGGCGCGAGGAGGGGCGCGCCGAGCACGAGCGCGCCCGACAGCAGAGGGGCGAGCGCGACCGCACGCCGGACGGCACCCGGCCGGGCGGGAGCGACGGCGGGGCGGCCACCGGCTCGGGTGGCAGCCGGCCGGGTCACGCGCTGTCGGCCAGGAGTCCGGGGGCGCGCTCGACCAGGGCACGCTCGTCGGCGTAGGCGAGCCGGGTGCTGAGCTCCTCCAGCGGCACCCACGCGACCTCGGTCACCTCGACGTCGGCGTCGGAGAGCGCGCCGCCGACCGCGCGCAGGAGGAAGTGGTGCACGGTCTTGTGCACCCGGCGGCCCTCGGCGACGAACCAGAAGTCGATGATCCCCAGCGGCGCGACGACCTCGCCGATGATGCCGGTCTCCTCGGCGACCTCCCGGACGGCGGTGTCCTCGGGGGTCTCGCCCGCCTCGATGTGCCCCTTGGGCAGCGACCAGAGGAGGCGGCCGCGGCGGTCGGTGCGGCCGATCAGGGCGGCACGGGGCCCCGTCACGCCGTCGTCGGCCACCACCAGGCCCCCGGCGGAGGTCTCGTCGACCCGGCGCAGCCGGCGGCCCGGGCGCCCTCGCCCGCCCGTCCCAGCCATGTGTGGAGGGTAGCGCGCGTCCGGCGACAGCTCCGGGAGCATCGCAGCGAGGGACGAGCGAGGAGCGGACCGGGGCGCGGAGCCGGACCAGTGTTCTCGTCGGCGACAGCTCCGGGAGCATCGCAGCGCGGGACGGTCCGGTGGCCGCGCTGCAGGGTCCCGCCGCGAGCGAGCGAGCGGTGGGGGGCAGCGGGGTCCTTCCTGGACCGGGGCGCGGAGCCGGACCGGGGGCGATCGCTCCTCGCACTACGCTGGCTCGTCGTGTCCGCCACCCCGCCGAGCCGCCCCGAGCCCGAACCGGTGCCCCCGGCCGTCCAGGAGACCGTCCGCTCGCTCGTGGATCTCTCCCCCGTGCTCATCGAGCTCGGGCAGCGCTTCGCCGCCGGCGGTTTCGAGGCGCACCTGGTCGGTGGCTCGGTGCGCGACGCCCTGCTGACCGCAGGTACCCGGGGGGCCCGTGAGGTCGGTACGGCCCCGGGCGACCTCGACGTCACCACCGACGCCCGGCCGGAGCAGATCCTCGAGCTGCTGCGCGGGTGGGCGCGTTCCACGTGGAACACCGGCATCGCCTTCGGGACCGTGGGCGCCGACATCGGCGGGGTCCGGGTGGAGATCACCACCTTCCGCGCGGACCGGTACGACCGGACGTCGCGCAACCCCGAGGTCGCCTGGGGGAACTCCCTCACCGACGACCTGGCGCGGCGGGACTTCACGGTGAACGCGATGGCCGTCTCGCTCGGCCCCGACCGGGCGGTGACCGACCCCTTCGGCGGCCTCGGCGATCTGCTCGCGAAGCGGTTGCGCACCCCCGGCCCCGCGGTCGAGTCCTTCGCCGACGACCCGCTGCGCATGCTGCGCGCCGTCCGGTTCGTGGCCCAGCTCGGCCTGGTGCCCGACGAGGAGGTCCTCGCCGCGATGTCCTCCCTCGCCGGCGAGCTCGCCCGGATCACCCCCGAGCGCGTGCAGGCGGAGCTGTCCAAGACGCTGCTCCAGGACGCTCCCCGCGCCGCGCTCGAGCTGTTCGTCTCCGCCGGCCTGGCCGACGTCGTGCTGCCGGAGCTGTCGGCGCTGCGGATGGAGATCGACGAGCACCACCAGCACAAGGACGTCTACGCCCACTCGCTGACCGTCCTGGACCAGGCGATCGACCTGGAGAAGGCCGCGGCGCGGGCGGGTGAGGAAGGAGCGGAGTCGCCGGACCTCGTGCTCCGGCTCGCCGCGCTGCTGCACGACATCGGGAAGCCCGCGACCCGCCGGCACGAGCCGCGCGGCCGGGTCTCCTTCCACCACCACGAGGTCGTGGGCGCCAAGCTGGTGCGCAAGCGCCTGACCGCTCTCCGCTACCCGAAGGACGTCGTGGAGGCCGTCGCCCGGCTCACCTTCCTGCACCTGCGCTTCCACGGATACGGCGACGGCCAGTGGACCGACTCCGCCGTCCGCCGGTACGTCACCGACGCCGGCGACCTGCTCCCCCGGCTGCACAAGCTCGTGCGGTCGGACTCGACCACCCGCAACAAGCGGCGCGCGGCCGCGCTCTCGGCGACCTACGACTCCCTGGAGCAGCGGATCGCGGAGATCGCCGCGCAGGAGGACCTGGCGCGGGTCCGCCCCGACCTGGACGGCAACGCCATCATGGAGATCCTCGGCCTGGGGCCGGGCCCTGAGGTGGGGGCGGCGTGGCGCTTCCTCAAGGACCTGCGGCTCGAGCGCGGGCCGCTGGACCGCGAGGAGGCCGAGGAGGCGCTCCGGGCGTGGTGGGCCGCCCGCCAGGGCTGACCCCCCGGACGGAGCGAGCCGGCTCCAGGAGGGTCACCACGGTGCCGACATGAGCGGTGTGCATCCCGAGCACCCCGACGACGTCGGCCGGCTGCCGGCCTCCGCGACCGGTCGGACGCCGCAGTGGGTCCTCGACGAGCTCGCCGGCCCGCCTCCCGCGCCACTCCCAGCGCCCCGCCGGCGACGCCGGGGCCGCTGGGCGGTGCCGCTCGTCGCCGCGGCCGTGGCGGCGGGCATCGCCCTCACCGATCCCCCGGCGTTGCCCTGGGCGGCGGACGGTGGCTCCGTGGCCGGTACGGCGGCCCCGGTCACCTCCGTCGTCCCCGCGCGACCGACCGACCGCCCCACGCCGTCCGGGGCCACGACGCCGCTGGGGAGCCCGCCGCCGCCACCGGTGGCGGGCGGGGCGCACGCCTACGCGGCGCTGCAGGAGGACGGCGTGACGCCGGTGGCCTACGACCCCTGCCGTGAGATCCACTACGTGCTCCGCCCGGACGCGGCGCCGCCGGGCACCGAGGGGCTGGTGCACGACGCCGTCGCCCGGATCGGCGAGGTCACCGGACTGCGGTTCGTCTTCGACGGCTACACCGACGAGCCGATGGCCGGTGAGCGGTCGCCCTTCCAGCCCGACCGCTACGGGGACCGGTGGGCGCCGGTGCTGATCGGTTGGCAGACGGAGGCAGAGGACCCGACCCTCGCCGGCGACGTGGTCGGAGCCGCCGGGAGCACCGCGGTCTCCCTCGGCGACGGGCCCCGGGTGTACGTGACCGGCACCGTGAGCCTGGACGCCGGGCAGGCGCCGCGTCTGCTGGCCGAGCCGGAGGGCGCCGCCGCCGTCCGGTCGGTGGTGCTGCACGAGCTGGGGCACCTGGTGGGGCTCTCCCACGTGGACGACGACCGGGAGCTCATGTACCCCGAGGCCCGGCGCGCGGTGGCCGAGTTCGCCGACGGCGACCGCACCGGCCTGGCCGCGCTCGGGCGGGGACCCTGCGTGCCCGAGCTCTGAGCCACGGGGCGGTTCAGCGCCGGACCATGCGCGCGTGCAGCAGCGCGGTGGCGACGTAGCCCACCCCGATGACGCCGAGCAGCGGACGTGAGACCCCCGACGCCGGGAGGGCGAACGCCCCGGCCAGCAGCGCGGCGACGTAGCTGACGTTGAACAAGGTGTCGTAGACGGAGAAGACCCGTCCCCGGTGGTCGTCGTCGATCGACTCCTGCAGCGTCGTGTCGACGCAGATCTTCACTCCCTGACCCATGAGGCCGAGGACCAGCCCGGCCGCCACGGCGGCCGGGGGCTGCACCAGCAGGCCCAGGCCGACCTGGAGGGCACCGCCGACGGTCAGCAGGAGCCCGATCCACCGGTGCTTGCCGATGCGCCGCACGACCGACGGTGTCACCGCGGCGGCGGCGAGCGTGCCCACGGCGCCTGCGGCCACGACCTGTCCCAGTCCCACCAGGCCGCCGGGGAAGACGCCGCCCTCGTCGACGAAGGTGTTGCGGTAGAGCAGCAGGGCCATCAGCGTCAGCAGGCCGAACCAGACGCGGTGCAGACCGATCGCGGTGAGCGCGGCGGCGGCCGGCCGGTGCCGCCAGGCGTGCCGGGCGCCGGCGACCATGCCGGCCAGCACCTGCGCCGCGGACAGCCGGGCCGAGCGCGCCATGTGATCGGGACCCAGGTACCCCCGCGGGAAGCCGGCGACGACGGTCGCGGCCGCGAGGTAGGGCAGGGCCGCCGACAGGGCCAGCGTGGCGTACCCGGCGTCGTCGGAGCCGGTCAGCTGGAGGAGGGCGAGGGCCGCGCCGCCCCCGACCACCGTGGCCACGGCGCCCGACGTCGTCGAGAGGGCGTTGGCCGAGACCAGCGACCTGTCGTCGACGGTGTGCGGGAGCCCCGCCGAGAGCGCGGAGAGCACGAACCGGTTGACCGAGAAGACGGCGAGCCCGGCCACGTAGAAGCCCGTCCCCTGGACACCGGCGACCACCAGCGCCGCCACCACCGCCACGAGGCCCGCACGCAGCACGTTGGCGAGGAGGAGGACCTGGCGCCGGCTCCAGCGGTCCAGCCAGACGCCGGCGAACGGCCCGACGAAGGAGTACGGCAGCAGGAGGACGGCGAAGCCCGCGGCGATGTCGACCGGGTCGGCGGCGCGCTGGGGGTTGAACAGCACCGTGCCGGCGAGGGCCGCCTGGAAGACGCCGTCCCCGAACTGCGACAGCAGCCGGGTGCCCAAGAGCCTGCGGAAGTCCCGGCGCACCAGGACGCCGCGCACGGTCGTCCCCGCCTCCGCCACGCGGCCAACCCTAGGAGGAGCGGCCCCGCCACCAGCGCACCCGGGAAGCGACCATCGACGCCGAGGTGAGGCACACTGGGGAGGATGTCGCCGGTGCCTCCCCCGCCCGAGCCCGAGTCCGGTCCGCCCTCGCGGCCCGCGACCGGTCGCCGTCGTGCCGCTGCGGTCCCCCAGCTGTCGGTCGGCTCCCTGGACGACGTCCGGGCGGGCGCCCTCCTGGTGGCGATGCCGGCGTTGACCGAGCCCACGTTCGCCGGTGCGGTCGTCTACGTCCTCGACCACTCCGACACCGGCACGCTCGGTGTGGTGCTGGGGCAGCCCAGCCAGGTGGAGATCCGCGACGTGCTGCCGGGCTGGTGCGATCTCGCCGTCGCCCCGGGGGTCTTCCACGTGGGCGGGCCGTGCGAGACCGACACGGCGTTGTGCCTGGCGACCGCGGCCGCCGACGTGGTGGCGCCCGGCCTGCGTCCCGTGGCGGGTGACGTGCACCTCGTCGACCTCGATGCCGACCCCGAGGAGCTCGTCGGCCGGCTGCGCGGGCTGCGGGTCTTCGCCGGCTATGCGGGCTGGTCACCCGGTCAGCTGGCCGGCGAGATCGCCGAGGGAGCGTGGGCCTGCGTCCCGAGCCGGCCCGGTGACGTGCTCAGCGACCTCTCGGGGCCGGAGCTCTGGCGCCGGGTGGTGGGACGGCAGACCGGTCGTCTCGCGGTGCTCTCGTCGGCGACGCCGGATCCCACCGTCAACTGACGCCCCACCTGCCACGCACCGGCAGCGCGATCAGCCGCCGTCTGGTAGGAAGGAACCCGGGAAGGGGCGGTCTGGGGAAGAGGCCGCCCCTTCCCGCTGCTTTCCGGCGGTGACGATCCCCGCCCTCGGCCCGGTCAGATGCCGAACGCCTCGGCGATCTCCGGGTGGTCCGCCGCCGCCGCCGTCTCCTCCGCCGCGGGCAGGGCGAGCCGGCGGGTCCCGTGGTCGGCGAGCGTGACGGTCACCTCGATGCCGCCGTCGGCCAGCGGCGTCCGGTACTGCACGAGCGTCCGGTCGGAGTCGTCGACCGCGACGGTGCGCTCGTCCCGGAGCCGGTACACCGTGGTCGGCCGGCCGTCGATCGCCCGCTCCCCGTGCCACCGGTACGGGCCGGTCAGGAAGTCCTCGGGCTGGTCGGGGCGCTCCGCGGAGAGGTTCTGCAGCATCCGGACGACCACGTCGAGCAGCGGCGGTTCCGCCTGCTCCGTCGGCAGGGGCCGGCGCAGGTAGGTCGCGGCCGGCGCGCCGTCGGCGGCGAGCGCCTCGGCCAGCCCCGGCACGTCACCGGACCAGAGGTGGTCACGGTCGAAGAAGAGGGTGCGGGTGTCCCGGTCCTCGCCGTCGACCTGGGTCACCGCCTGCGCCTGGCCGACCGCGCGCCGGAAGTCGATCTGGCCGGTGAGGGTGAGCACCGCCTCGTCGGAGAACGGCACCGTCACGACGAAATCCGCGCCGCCCTCCTCGTGGTTGCGGTGCAGCAGCTCCGCCAGCACGGCGGCGTCGTCCTCGGTGACCGGCTCGCCGGCCTGCCGCTGCTCGCTCGTGCACCCGGCGAGGAGCAGGAGGGCCAGCCCGGCCGCGCTCGCTCGCGGGCGGAGAGGGCGGCGGGCAGGCATGGCGGCAGCGTAGGCAGCACGGCGTCCGGATCCGGGGAGGAACGCGCAGGGCCCGCATCCCCGAAGAGATGCGGGCCCACGCGACCTGATGGAACGGCCTCGCTGCAGGGTCCCACCGCGAGCCTGCAGCGGTGGGGGGCAGTGAGGTCCTTATGCGATGTCGCCCCGGATGAAGGCCTCGACGGCGTCGCGGGCCTCGCTGTCGTCGTACTGCACCGGCGGGCTCTTCATGAAGTAGGAGGACGCCGACAGGATGGGGCCGCCGATGCCGCGGTCCTTCGCGATCTTCGCGGCGCGGACGGCGTCGATGATGATGCCGGCCGAGTTCGGGGAGTCCCAGACCTCGAGCTTGTACTCCAGGTTCAGCGGGACGTCACCGAACGCGCGGCCCTCCAGGCGGACGTAGGCCCACTTGCGGTCGCTCAGCCACGGCACGTGGTCCGACGGGCCGATGTGCACGTTGCCCACGCCCATGTCCCGGTCGACCTGGCTGGTGACGGACTGGGTCTTGGAGATCTTCTTGGACTCCAGGCGCTCGCGCTCGAGCATGTTCTTGAAGTCCATGTTGCCGCCGACGTTGAGCTGCATCGTGCGGTCCAGCTGCACGCCGCGGTCCTCGAACAGCTTGGCGAGCACGCGGTGGGTGATCGTGGCGCCGACCTGGCTCTTGATGTCGTCGCCGACGATCGGCACACCGGCGGCGGTGAACTTGTCCGCCCACTCCTTGGTGCCGGCGATGAAGACCGGGAGGGCGTTGACGAAGGCGACGCCGGCGTCGAGCGCGGCCTGCGCGTAGAACTCGGCGGCCTGCTGCGAGCCCACGGGGAGGTAGCAGACGAGCACGTCGGCGCCCGACTCGCGCAGGGCGGTGACGACGTCGACCGGCTGCTCGTCGGACTCCTCGACCATCTCGCGGTAGTACTTGCCGAGCCCGTCGAGGGTGGTCCCGCGCTGCACGGTCACGCCCAGCGGCGGGACGTCGCAGATCTTGATGGTGTTGTTCTCGCTGGCGACGATGGCCTCGGAGAGATCGCGGCCGACCTTCTTGGCGTCGACGTCGAACGCGGCCACGAACTCGACATCGGAGACGTGGTACTCCCCGAAGCGGACGTGCATCAGGCCCGGCACGGACGTGGTCTCGTCGGCGTCGCGGTAGTAGTGCACGCCCTGCACCAGCGAGGCGGCGCAGTTACCGACGCCGACGATGGCGACCTTGACTGACCCCATGACTCTCCTTACTCCTGGACCGTGGTGGTCCCCTGGGCGCGGACCGGGTGCGGTCCGTTGCTGTCTAGGGCGGGCTGGCCCGCCGATCGGTGCTGGGTGGTGCGGTGACCGTCGCTAGGTCGGGACGTGCTCCGCAGCGGCCGGCCCGTCGTCCTCGCCCGAGCGGTGACCCGGCCGGTCGCCGGACTCCGCCCGTTCGCTGTCGATGAGCTCGGAGAGCCAGCGGACCTCTCTGTCCACCGACTCCAGGCCGTGGCGCTGCAGTTCGAGCGTGTAGCGGTCGAGCCGTTCACGGGTCCGGCTCAGCGAGGACCGCAACCCTTCCCGCTGCCGCTCCACGGTGCGCCGGCGGCCTTCGAGGATCCGCAGCCGGACGTCGCGCGCCGTGTGGCGGAAGAAGGCCAGGCGGACGCCGAAGAGACCGCCGTCGTCGTAGGCCTCCGGGCCGGTCTGGCTGACCAGCTCGTGGAAGCGCTCCTTGCCTTCCGCGGTGATCGTGTAGACCACCTTCCCGCGCCGGCCGGTCAGCGGCGGTGCGTCGGCCGGCAGCAGCGCACGCGGCGTGGGCTCGTCGGTGGAGATCAGCCCGGCCGCCTGCATCCGCCGCAGCGCGGGGTACAGCGAGCCGTAGGAGATGCTGCGCAGCCCGCCGAGCACCGCGGCGAGCTGCTTGCGCAGCTCGTACCCGTGCATCGGGGCCTGGTGCAGCAGGCCGAGGATGGCGAACTCGAGCACGTCGCCCTCCCCGGTCGCGCCTGCAGTCGATGTATCGGCACGATACATCGGGCGTCGCTGCCGCTCCACCCCGGAGCCGTGGGGCGCGTGTGTCACCCGAGGTGAGACCCGTGTTCGGCAGCCGCACGGATGCGGGGCCGGTGCGTACATTGGCCGCCGTGCCCGGACGTCGTTCCGTCGTGGACTACTCGCTGCAGCGGCGAGCCGTCCTCGCGGGAGTACATGCGGGCCGTACCGGGTTGTTCGAGGTGTGCGACGCCAGCCCGTATCTCTCGCGGGCGGCGAAGTACCACGGAGAGCCGACCGACACCGCCTGCCCGGTGTGCCGACGGGAACGTCTCACCCTGGTGAACTACGTGTACGGCGAGCACCTCGGACCGGTGGCCGGCCAGGCCAAGACCGAGGTCGAGCTCGCTCGCATGGACGCCGCCCAGGACGAGTTCTCGGTGTACCGGGTGGAGGTCTGCCGCGGCTGCGGCTGGAACCACCTGGACTGCTCGTACGTCCTCGGAGCTGAGCCCGAGCCGGGCCGACGGCCGCGTCGCGGCCGGCGCCGGGCGGCACCCGAGCAGTGACGGGCCGGTCGGCAGGCCGGCCGCCCCACCAGCTCCACCTGGCCCGCGATGCGGCGGGCCTCCTCCGCTGCCACAGCTGAAGACGAACCGCTGCGTCCGGGCAGGTGCCCGGCGTCGACCACCACAGTCCAGGAAGGGGCGCGCTCGTGCCCAGTCACGACGAGACCTCGCCCGTCGCGCCGCGGGCCGGCTCGGTGCGCCGGCCACCGGCCGCCCGCACCCGCAGCACCGGCGGAGGTGGCGGTTCCGGCCGCCCGCCGGCCGGTGGGCGCCCGTCCGGCGGCGGACGGCCGCCCGCGCGCGGCGGGACCACCGGCTCGCGCGGTGGGACGACGGCCTCGCGCGGCGGCTCGGGCCGCTCCCCGGCCCGGCCCGCCGGGGCCAAGGGCAAGACGGCGCGCAGCAAGAAGCAGCGCCGCGCACGCCGGCTGAAGATCACCGCCGCGATCATGGGCGGGCTGCTGGCGCTGCTCTTCGTCTTCGTCGGCGTCGTCTACGCCAGCACCGAGGTGCCCAGCCCCGACTCCGTCTCCACCAAGCAGACGACGGTCATCTACTACGCCGACGGCGTCACGGAGATGGCTCGGCTCGGTGACGAGAACCGCACCAACGTGCCGTTGTCGGAGATCAGCGAGCCGGCGCAGCGGGCGGTGCTCGCAGCTGAGAACCGGAGCTTCTACTCCGACCCGGGCATCTCCTTCACCGGCATCGTCCGCGCTGCCTGGAACAACCTCACCGGTGGTTCGACGCAGGGTGGCTCGACGATCACCCAGCAGTACGTCAAGAACGCCTTCCTGACGCACGACCAGACGTTCAGCCGCAAGTTCCAGGAGCTGTTCCTGGCGATCAAGCTGGACAACAACTTCTCGAAGGAGCAGATCCTCGAGAACTACCTGAACACCATCTACTACGGCCGCGGCGCCTACGGCATCGAGGCCGCGGCGAACACCTACTTCGGCGTCCCGGCCGCCGAGCTCACCGCGCAGCAGGCCGCGGTGCTCGCCGTCCTGATCCGGAGCCCCTCCAACTACGACCCCGCGACCAACCCGGAGGGTGCGCAGGACCGCTGGGGGCTGGTGCTCGACGCGATGGTCGAGGAGGGCTGGCTCACCCCCGCCGAGCGGGAGGCCTCCGTCTACCCGGAGGTGCTGCCCAAGGGCGACTCCGCGCTCGGCATCCCCGAGGGCCCCGAGGGGCACATCGTCAACCAGGTCCGGCAGGAGCTCGCGGCACGCGGCTACGACGAGCAGCAGATCAACGCCGGCGGGCTGCAGATCACGACCACGATCAGCAAGCCGGCGCAGGACGCCGCTCGCGTGAGCGTCGACGCCGTCATGGACGGCCAGCCGGAGACGCTCCGCCAGGCGCTGGTGTCGGTCGATCCGCGCACCGGTGCGGTCATCGCCTACTACGGTGGCCGGGACGGCACGGGTACCGACTACGCGCAGGCCAAGCGCCAGCCGGGGTCGTCGGTGAAGCCCTACGTCCTCGCGACGGCGCTGCAGCAGGGCATCGGCATCCAGGCGCGGCGCGACGGCAGCGACGAGCAGACCTTCCCGGACCGGGAGCAGCCGGTGACCAACTCGGGCGACGCCAGCTGCCCGGCGTGCACGCTCACCGAGGCCATCACCCGCTCCCTCAACACCACCTTCTACGGCCTGGCCTACGAGGTCGGTCCCGAGAACGTGCGCGAGACGATCCTCGCGGCCACCGGCCTGCCGGAGACCTGGGACGGTGGTGGCTTCTTCGGGGGGAAGACGGTGCTGGCGAACTCCAACGGCGCCACCGGTTCCTCGATCGGTATCGGCGAGTACGAGATGCGCCCGTTCGACCAGGCCCAGGGCTTCGCCACCCTGGCCGCCGGTGGAGTCCTCCGTGACGCGCACTTCGTCACCCGGGTCACCGACAGCGGGGGCACCGTCCTCCTGGAGAACGCTCCCCCGGCCGGCGAGCAGGTCCTGCCGGCCGACGTCGTCAACGACGTCACCGTCGCGATGAAGGACGTCGCCTCCTACTCGCGCCGTGCCCTGGACGGCGGTCGCGAGGTCGCGAGCAAGACCGGTACGCAGGGGCAGGGGGAGAACAACTCCGACGCCTGGATGGTGGGCTACACGCCGTCGGTGTCGACGGCGGTGTGGATGGGGAACGACTCGCCCAGCGACCCGATCGTGGACGCCAACGGGCGGATCATCTACGGCGCGGGCCTGCCCGGTGCGATCTGGCAGCGCTACATGAACGCCGTGCTCGCCGGCACCCCGGAGGAGGACCTGCCCGACCGGCCGCTCATCAGGGGCGACAGCGGGCAGGGGGTCGCGGCGCCGACGACCGAGGCGCCGGCGCCGGTGGACACCCCGGCCGCGCCGACGACGACCAGCGCGCCGACCACGAGCGCCGCTCCGCGGCCGGTCGACACCGACGGCGACGGGGTGCCGGACAGCGAGGACTTCGCCCCGAACGACCCCAACGTGACGACGCGGCCACCGGCCGAGCCGGTCGACACCGACGGCGACGGCCTGCCGGACCGCCAGGACCCCGCGCCGAACGACCCGACGATCCCGGGCAGAGGGACCAACCCCGGCGGTGGCGGGGCTGGCGGTGACACCCAGGGCGGCACACCCGGTCCCGTCGTCCCGCCCCCCGTCGACTGATCGATCACGCACACTGCTCGCATGAGCAGCACCCCCACGGGCCCGTCCGCCACCGCGGACGGGCCCGTGCTCGTTCCACGTGGAACCCCGCAGGGGTCCGCGCCGGATCGCGTGGTGCCCTCCTGGACCGATCCGGTGGTCCGGCAGGCCAGCGAGGCCGTCGGCGGCCCGTGGGGCCGCTTCGCCGTCACCGGCCGTGCGCTCTTCTGGACGCCGCTGCGCGTGTGCCTGCTGTTCGCCACGCTCGCGCTGGCCGTGGCCTGGGTGAAGCAGGCACCGTGCGGCGACGGCGACTGGTCGGGCAACGTCCAGTACACGCACTTCTGCTACTCGGACACGGTGCCGCTGTTCGGGCTGCACGGCCTCGCCGACGGCGCCCTGCCCTATCTGGACTCCGCCGTCGAGTACCCCGTGCTCACCGGCGGGTTCATGGCGCTGGCCGCCACCGTCGCCGCCGGCTACGACCGGGCCGCGGCGGCGTGGGGACTGCTGCCCGCCGTCCCCCCGGTGCTGAGCTACTACGTCGTCACCTGTCTGCTGCTGACCGCCTGCGCCCTCGTCGTCGTGCGGGCCACCCTGGCACTGGCCGGCCGCCGGCCGTGGGATGCGGCGATGATCGGGCTGTCCCCGCTGCTGGTGGTGCACGCCTTCACGAACTGGGACCTGTTCGCGGTGGCGCTGGCCACCCTGGGGATGTGGGCCTGGGCGCGGCGCCGCCCGGTGCTCGCCGGCGTCCTCCTCGGCCTCGGCGTCGCCGCCAAGCTCTACCCGGCCTTCCTGCTGGCAGCCCTCTTCCTGCTGTGCCTGCGGTCGGGGCAGCTGCGGGCGTGGCTGCGGACCGCGGTGGCGGCCACGCTCGCCTGGGCCGCGGTCAACGTGCCGATCGCGGTGCTGGCGCCGGAGAACTGGTCGCGCTTCTTCCGGCTGAACAGCACGCGGCCGGCCGACCCCGACTCCCTGTGGAACCTGGCGCTGCACGTCGCCGGCGACCGGTTGCTCGGCGGTCCGCTGGCCGAGGGGCAGACCCCGACGGTGCTCAACGCCGCCGTCGCGGTGGCGCTGCTGGCCGGGCTCGCGGCGGTCGCGTGGCTGTCCCTGGCCGCGCCGGTCCGGCCGCGGGTCGCCCAGATCGCCTTCCTCCTGGTCGCCGTCTTCCTGCTCACCAACAAGGTCTGGAGCCCGCAGTACTCCCTGTGGCTGCTCCCCCTGGCCGTGCTCGCCCGGCCCCGGTGGCGCTCGTTGCTGGCCTGGCAGGCCACCGAGGCGCTGCTGTGGGTGCCCCGGATGCTCTGGTACCTCGGCACGGAGAACCGGGGTGTCGACGTCGAGTGGTTCTTCCTCGCGGTGACCGTCCGCGACGCCGCCGTCGTCGTCCTGATGGCGCTGGTCGTGCGGGACGTGCTGGACCCCGACCGGGACGTCGTGCGGACCAGCTGGCCCGGGGTGGACGACCCGGCCGGTGGGCCGCTGGAGCACGCCCCCGACCGGTTCGTGCTGCGCCGATCAGCCGAGCGCGTCGCGTAGCAGCGCGATCTCGGCCGCGTGCGCCGCCGCATCGCCCGGGGTCTCCAGGATCACCGGGCAGCCGGCGGCCCGCGCCACCTCGACCAGCACCTCGCGGGGGATCTCCCCGCCGTCGAGCGGCGCGTGCCGGTCACGCCCGGAGCCCGCCGGGTCGCGGCTGTTGTTCAGGTGCACCAGGTCGATCCGGCCCGTCACCGCGCGGACCGCGTCGACGGCGGTGCCGAGGTCCCAGCCGGCGGCCCAGCCGTGGCAGGTGTCCAGCACGAAGCCGGCCCCGAACTCGCCGACGGCCTCCCACAGCCGGCCGAGCGCGTCCAGGTCGCGGGCCATCGCGTTGCCGCCGCCCGCGGTGTTCTCGATCAGCACCGGCACGGGGAAGCCGCCCTGCTCGGCCTGGCGGGCGAACGTCTTGCGCCAGTTGTCCACGCCCACCGCCGGGTCGTCACCCGCCAGCACGTGCCCGCCGTGCACCACGAGGCCGCGCGCGCCGGCCTCCGCCGCGGCCTTGGCGTGCTTGCCCAGCAGCGTCCGGCTGGGGATCCGGATGCGGTTGTTCGTCGTCGCCACGTTGAGCACGTAGGGGGCGTGGACGAACAGCGCGACGCCGGAGCCGCGCAGCTCCGCGGCGTCGGGGCGGGGAGGTGGCGCCTTCCACCCCTGGGGGTCGGCGAGGAAGACCTGCACGGCATCCGCGCCGACCTCCGCCGCCCGGGCGAGCGGGCCGGGGACGGGTGCGTCGTCGTCCGCTCCGGCGCCCACGTGTACGCCGATCGGGTGCACGGCCATGCTGATCTCCGGTTTCTCGACGAAAAGCTGGTTTACCCGTATCGCCCACGTCACATCATCGTTGAGGCTGTGACGGGGGTTACTCGCCGGTCGTGGTGTCGCGTCGACGTGGAGGTAGCAGAACATGGCAACGGGTCGCATCCGTCGCACGGCCCACCGGGGCATCGCCGTGGCCGTCCTCAGCTGGTTCGGGGTGGCGGCGGCCTCCGTGGTGGTGGCGCCCGTGGCCGCCGCGGCCCCGACCGCGACCGTGCCGATCAGGGACCTCACGCAGCTCGTGGTCTCGGTCGACCAGGGCGGCTCGGTCACCTTCGTCAACGAGCTCCAGGACAAGACGCTGCAGGTCGGTGGTGGCGGGCTTCTGCCGTCGCTGATCAGCGTCACGGCCAGCACGGAGGTCACGCTCACCCTGCCGTCGGGCCAGCGGGAGCTGGCGCCCGGCGCGAGCGTCACCGAACGGTTCGACCGCAGCTGCGTGGCCGGCTGCTGGCTGACCTTCACCTACGCGCTGGAGTCCGGCGCCGCGCTCACGCAGCCGCTGATCGACGCCACCACCGCCCTCCTGCCGCCCCTCCCCCGGCCGCAGCCGCTCGTGGTGAACACCCTGCTGCCGCTGCCCAACCTGCCCGGCGCCAACCTGCCCCAGCTGCCGCCGGTGACCCTGCCGGCCGCGCCGCCCTCGGCGACCCCGCCCGCGCCGCCGGCGCCGGAGGCCCCGGGGGCGCCGCAGGCCGACCGGCCCCCGGCCCCGGAGGCCGGCCCCGCCCCGGAGGGCGTGCCGGGCGACCAGTACACCTACGAGACCGGGTCCGGTGGAGCCGCGCAGCTCGCCCCGGGTGCGCGTGGCTCGGCCGCCGCCTTCGACCCGTCCCGGTTCGTGGTCCCCGGACCGGCGCAGGCCGGTGCCGACCGCAGCGGCTCGGGCGGCGTCACCGGCACCTACGACGGCGCCACCGTTCCCGTGTTCGGTCAGCTGGCCGGCCTCAGCTCCGCGGAGCCGGACGGGGAGAAAGCGGGCCAGGTGGTCTCCGCGTCCGAGGCCCAGCCGGTCGCCCTGCCCGCCGCAGCGCTGGCTGCCGTGGTCGCGCTGGCCACGGTCACCGCGGCGCTGGTGCGCACCACCCAGGCCGCCCGCGCGTCCCGCTGACGCCGGCACCGCCCCAGGGGCTCGCCCCGGGCTCGCGAGGGGTGGGGAGGGACGGGTCCTCCAGCTGTGGACAGCGCCTGGCCCGCCCTGCTCCGCCGCTGGTAGCCTGGGACCGCGCGTTCCGGCTCCTGCCGGGGCGCGCGACGCGTGTACGACCCTCCTGCTGCAGATTCCCTGCAGCCGCGAAGACCAGAGGAGGTGGGGTTCTCCGTGCGTCACTACGAACTGATGGTCATTCTCGACCCCGACCTGGAGGAGCGCACGATCGCGCCCTCGCTCGACCGGTTCCTGACCGTCGTCACCAACTCCGGTGGCACCGTCAAGACCGAGATCTGGGGCCGTCGCCGCATGGCATACGAGATCAAGAAGCACGTCGAGGGCATCTACGCGGTCGTCGACATCCAGGCCGAGCCGGCCGCGGTGGCCGAACTCGACCGGCAGCTGAACCTCAACGAGTCGGTCCTGCGCACGAAGCTGATGCGGCCCGAGGTCCACTGACCATGGCCGGCGAAACCGTCATCACCGTCATCGGCAACCTCACCGCCGATCCGGAGCTGCGCTTCACGCCGTCGGGCGCTGCCGTCGCCAACTTCACCGTGGCCTCGACGCCGCGGACCTTCGACCGCCAGTCGCAGGAGTGGAAGGACGGCGAGGCGCTGTTCCTCCGCTGCAACGTGTGGCGGCAGGCCGCGGAGAACGTGGCCGAGTCGCTGACCCGCGGATCGCGGGTCATCGTCAGCGGTCGTCTCAAGCAGCGCTCGTTCGAGACGAAGGAAGGCGAGAAGCGCACCGTCGTCGAGCTCGAGGTCGACGAGATCGGCCCCTCGCTGCGCTACGCCACGGCCAAGGTCACCCGCGCCTCGCGCGGTGAGGGCGGCGGCGGCTTCGGCGGCGGCGGCGGTGGCTTCGGCGGTGGCGGCGGGGCGAGCGACCCGTGGTCGACGCCCGCCGGGCCGTCGGACGAGCCGCCCTTCTAAGCGGACCCTCCTGCCCCCCACGCCTCGCTCCGCTCGGCGTGGGCCCCGCACGAGGGCCACCCCAGGTCACCCACGCACTTCCCTCACTGGAGATATCAGTGCCCAAGCCCCCTGTTCGCAAGCCCAAGAAGAAGGTCTGCCAGTTCTGCAAGGACAAGGCGACCTACATCGACTACAAGGACACGACCCTGCTGCGGAAGTTCATCTCCGACCGCGGCAAGATCCGTGCCCGCCGCGTCAGCGGCAACTGCAGCCAGCACCAGCGGGACGTCGCCACGGCCGTGAAGAACAGCCGTGAGATGGCCCTGCTGCCCTACACCTCGACGGCGCGCTGATCATGAGCACGATGAAGCTGATCCTCACGCAGGAGGTCACCGGTCTCGGGTCCTCCGGCGACACCGTCGAGGTCAAGGGCGGCTACGGCCGCAACTACCTCCTGCCCCGCGGGCTGGCCATCGTCGCCACCCGGGGTGCGCAGAAGCAGGTCGAGTCGCTGCGCCGGGCGCGTGCCGCCCGCGACGTGCGGTCGCTCGAGGAGGCGCAGGCCGTGGCCGGCCGCCTGTCCGGGCTGACCGTCCAGGTGCCGGCGCGAGCCGGTGACGGCGGCCGGCTGTTCGGCCGGGTCACCACCGCCGACGTCGCCGCTGCCGTGACCGCCGCCGGCGGCCCGGAGCTCGACCGTCGCCGGATCGAGCTGCCCAGCAGCATCAAGACCACGGGCCAGCACACCGTCACCGTGCGGGTGCACCCGGAGGTCAACGCTCAGCTGACCATCGAGGTCGTCGCCAGCTGATCGAGCCCCTCTGCCGCCCGCCGCGACGGGACCGTGCAGAGGGGCGTCGTCCGGGCTCCCCCCGTGCACGCTGGGAGTGGGCCACCGGACGAAGGCACTGCCCACGAGGGGCGTCGGACGAGAGTCCGGCGCCCCTCGTGGCGTCTGCGGGTCCCGCACGCTGCTCCGCCTCCGCCACCCCTCGAACCCGCCACCCCTCGAACCCGCCATCCCCGCCGCCCCACGCCCCGGCCGACCCGCCGCGAGGTCCCAGGGACCGCCCTGGAGCCGTTCTCCGTCGCCGGGACGGCGCAGGGCCCCTCCCGGGGTGCCGGGCATGTCCCGGAGCCGGCCACGGGGCGCTGGGCGGCCAGGCTCGCCCCGGGCACGACGTGGCCGGAGCAGTCGCGGCCGGCCCCGCGGACGGGCCGGTGCACCGGTGTGACTCCTGGTACGACACCCCAGATTTTCTTCGGAGGTTTTCTCCGTCCACACCCGGTGGGCAGCGTCCGTGCAGGTCAACCGGCGCGGAACGGGCGGTGCGCGCACGCTGTCCCCCGACTCCTCCACATGTCGACAGGCGTCCGTCCACCGACTTGTCCACAAGTTGTGCAGATCGGTGTGCACACCGGTGGTGGACGCGGCCCGCGCGGCTTCCTAACGTCCTCTCCGGCCACCGAGCGGACGCGACTGTCAGTCCCCTCCGGTAGGCAGGAGCCGAACTGGTGTTCGGCACGGCGCCGTCCGCCGAGCTCGCGTACTTCCCCTGCGCGTGGTGGTGATGCGGGCGCGCTCGCAAGGAGATGGAGGTACTCCCGTGGCGGTGGCCGACGAGTTCAGCCGACCGTCCGCGACGGCGCCGGCGTACGACCGGCAGCCGCCGCAGGACGTCGCGGCGGAGCAGTCGGTGCTCGGCGGCATGCTGCTGAGCAAGGACGCGATCGCCGACGTCGTGGAGGTCTTGCACGGCAACGACTTCTACCGGCCGGCGCACCAGGTGATCTTCGACTGCATCCTCGACCTCTACGGGCGGGGCGAGCCGGCCGACGCGATCACCGTCGCCGCGGAGCTCAACCGCACCGACCAGCTGTCGAAGATGGGCGGCGCGGTCTACCTGCACACGCTCATCCAGTCCACGCCGACGGCGGCCAACGCCGGCTACTACGCCGCGATCGTCGCCGAGCAGGCGGTGCTGCGGCGGCTGGTGGAGGCCGGTACCCGGGTGGTCCAGCTGGGCTACGGCGCAGCCGGTGGGAAGGGCGACGTCGACGACATCGTCGACCGCGCCCAGCAGGAGATCTACGACGTCACCGAGAAGCGCATGAGCGAGGACTACTCGCGCCTCGAGGACGTCCTCCAGCCGACGATGGACGAGCTGGACGCGATCGCCTCCCGCGGTGGCACGGCCCGCGGTGTGCCCACGGGCATCCGCGACCTCGACGAGCTGACCAACGGCCTGCAGGCCGGGCAGATGGTCGTCATCGCGGCGCGTCCCGGCGTGGGCAAGTCGACGCTGGGGCTGGACATCGCCCGGTCGGCGACGGTCAAGCACGGGCTGCCCGCGGTCATCTTCTCGCTCGAGATGAGCAAGCACGAGATCACCATGCGTCTGCTCTCGGCCGAGGCGAAGGTGCCGCTGCACCACATGCGCGCCGGCTCGCTGTCCGACGAGGACTGGGCCAAGCTCGCGCGCCGGATGGGTGAGGTCGCCGACGCCCCGCTCTACATCGACGACTCGCCGAACATGACGATGATGGAGATCCGGGCCAAGGCGCGGCGGCTCAAGCAGCGCAACGACCTGAAGCTCGTGGTCATCGACTACCTGCAGCTGATGACCTCGGGCAAGCGCGTGGAGAGCCGCCAGCAGGAGGTCTCGGAGTTCTCCCGTGCGCTCAAGCTGCTGGCCAAGGAGCTCGAGGTCCCGGTCATCGCGATGTCGCAGCTGAACCGTGGCTCGGAGCAGCGTCAGGACAAGAAGCCGATGCTGTCGGACCTCCGTGAGTCGGGTTCGATCGAGCAGGACGCCGACATGGTCATGATGATCCACCGCGAGGACATGTACGAGAAGGAGTCCCCGCGGGCCGGCGAGGCCGACATCATGCTGGTGAAGCACCGCAACGGCCCGACCGCCAACGTGACCGTCGCCTTCCAGGGTCACTACAGCCGCTTCGTCGACATGGCGAACTGAGCAGGACCGGCCGTACGGCTGGGCTGGGCCCGGGACCGGTCGGTCCCGGGCCCGTGGCATCCCGGGGTCGACGACCGTCGCACTCCGTCATCGGTGCTGGTAGTCCTCGCGATGGGCGGCGAGCACTGTGGCGAAGCCCTTTCGTGCAGCGCTGCGCCACGCGCTGTCCCGAGATCGTCTCCCGCCGTTGTGGGCCGCGTCACCGGTCGGCTAGGAAGAGGGCCCCACAGGCATAGGAGACTCGTTGTCCTCACATCCCTGGCGCCGGACGACCGCGTCGCTCGTCAGCGCCCTGGCCGCGGCGGTCACCGTCACGGCCACCGCCACCCCCGCGCTCGCCACCCCCGCACCGGCCCAGCCGGTGTCGGTCTTCCCCACGAACGACCTGACCGTCCCCGACCGGCAGCAGCTCACCGGCCTGCGGGTCGCCCTGCCGACGGAGAACTGCGGCAACGTCGTCAGCTGCGGTCTCGTCGAGCGGCTCAACGAGCTCGACGGCTTCGACCTCGACCCGCGCATCGCCGTGCGTTTCGACGCCCCGGTCGACCCCGCCGAGGTCGCCCAGCGGATCACCGTGCGGCAGGAGCGCGGCGGATGGCGCACCGGCGTCGACCGCGTCGTCTGGGACCCGGCCACCAACACGCTGTACGCGCACCCCGTGGAGCAGCTCGCCCCGGGCACCACGTACCGCATCGACGTGCAGGCCGCACCCACGAACTCGGCCACCACCGAGACCTTCACGACGATGAGCGCCACCGACGGCCTGCTCGACGTGAACCTGCAGATCCAGTCCAACCGCGCGCTGCGGGCACTCGGCATCGAGCGCCCCGGGCTGGAGATCGACGGCGTCGTCCCGGTGACGGGCTCGACGGTCACGTTCGTCCCCGACCGGCCGGCTCCCGCCACGCCAGGGGGTACCCCGGCCGGGCCGAGCGTGCAGCCGACCAACCTCCTGCCCGCCGGCAGCACGCTGGTGTTCGGCTCCTACCAGGCGCCGTCCTGGCTCAACCCCGACGTCACCATCACCCAGACGCCGACCCGGGACACCGGTCCGGCGCCGGTCGAGGCCGAGCGCCTGCCCTTCGTCGCCGTCCTCCCGCCCGGCCCGGCGCCGGACGGCGGCTGGCCGACCGCGGTCTTCGGGCACGGCTTCACCGGCTCGACGACCAGCGTGTTCCTGGCCGCCCTGACCAACGCGCGGAGCGGCATCGCGACCATCGGGACGAACGTGGTCGGGCACGGCTACGGCCCGGAGAGCACCTGGCAGATCACCACGGCAGCGGGTGAGACCCGGACGTTCCCGAGCTACGGACGGGGCGTCGACCAGAACGGTGACGGGCTCGTCGGCAGCACCGAGGGCTCCTCGGCCACCGGTGCGGCCGCGGCGGTCTCCTCGCGCGACGCGCTCCGCCAGACCGCGGCGGACATCATGACGCTGGTCCGCTCACTGGGTGGCACGGACGTCGACGGCGACCGGCGCGGCGACCTCTCCGGCGCGCGGGTCACCTACTTCGGGCAGAGCTTCGGCGGGATCTACGGCACCATGCTCGCCGGCGCCGACCGGACGATCGCCCGCTCCGTGCTCAACGTCCCCGGCGGCCCGATCAGCGAGATCTCGCGCCTCTCGCCGGCGTTCCGGCCGCTCACCCTCCAGGCGCTCCAGGCAGCGGGCCTGCCGCCGAACAGCCCCGACGCGAGCCGCTGGTACTTCGAGGAGCAGCTGCCGCTGCGCGGCGAGGGGCCGGTCACCGCGACGGTGCCCGGTGCCCTCGCGATCCAGGACTACCTGGCGAAGGCGACGTGGCTGACCCGGCCGGGCAGCCCGGAGACGTTCGCCCCGCTGGTCCGGCACGACCGGGTGCTGGTCCAGGTGGCGTTCGGTGACCAGACGGTGCCGAACCCGACGTCCTACACGCTGGTCGACGCCGGTGACCTGTGGTCGCGGACGAGCCTCTTCCGCAACGACGAGGCCACCACCGCGCCGCTCAACCCGCACGGCTTCCTGCTGGACGTCGCGCGGTTCCCGGTGGCCGCGATGCAGGCCCAGGGGCAGGTCGCGGCGTTCCTCGGCCGCGGCGAGGTCGTCGACCCCGATGCGGACGGCCCGGTGTGGGAGGTGCCGATCAGCGACCCGGCGCTGCTGTGGTCGCTGAACTTCCCCGGCCGGGGCTGATGCCCTGACCGACCGCCGAACGGCAGAGGCCCAGAACCGTCACGGTTCTGGGCCTCTGCCGTTCACGGCCCCGCCCGGAGGCTCGCCCTGAGCGTGCGGAGGGTGAGCGGGGCGGGGTTTTTTCTCAGGCGGCGGCCTTCTGCTGCAGCGCGCGGCGGACCTTGGGCCCGCCGGTGGTCATCTTGTACAGCTTGGCCAGCTGCGCCGGGGCGTTCTTCGGCGTCGTCTCGGCCAGCCAGCCGTTGGGGAGGGAGAGCCGGATGACCTTGTGCCACGCGCTCGCGACCTGCTTGTACAGCGGGGCGGAGTGGTAGGTCAGGTCGTACCGGTCGAAGATGTCCTTCACCCGAGGGGCGATCTCGGCGTACCGGTTGCTGGGCAGGTCGGGGAACAGGTGGTGCTCCACCTGGTGCGACAGGTTCCCGGTCATGATGTGCATGGCCTTGCTGCCGGAGATGTTCGCCGAGCCCAGCATCTGGCGGAGGTACCACTCGCCGCGGGTCTCGCCCTCGATCGAGGTCTTCTCGAAGGTCTCGACGCCCTCGGGGAAGTGGCCGCACATGATGACCGAGTGCGACCAGAGGTTGCGCACCACGTTGGCGGTGAAGTTCGCCGCCAGGGTGGGCAGGAACGACGGGCCCGACAGCACCGGGTGGACGACGTAGTCCTTGGCCGCCTGGTTGCGGATCTTCTTCAGCACCTGCTTGGCAGCGGCCCGGAACTTCGGGTCGTTGCGCCGCTTCTTGGTGGCCAGGTTCTTGCCGAGCTCGAGGTCGTAGGCGGCGATCCCGTACTCGAAGAAGCAGGCGTTGATGAAGTTCCACAGCGGCTGCGCCAGGTACATCGGGTGCCACTTCTGGTCCTCGTCGACGCGCATGATGCCGTAGCCGAGGTCGTTGTCCTTGCCGACGACGTTCGTGTACGTGTGGTGCAGCTCGTTGTGCGAGTGCTTCCACTGCGCGGCCGGGCTGGCCATGTCCCACTCCCACGTCGTGGAGTGGATCTTCGGGTCGCGCATCCAGTCCCACTGGCCGTGCAGGATGTTGTGCCCGATCTCCATGTTCTCGAGGATCTTGGCGAGCGACAGCCCGGCGGTCCCGATCAGCCACGCCGGCGGGAACTTGGAGAACAGCAGGACGGCGCGGCTGCCCAGCTCGAGCTTGCGCTGCACGTCGATGACGGTGCGGATGTACTTGGCGTCGTCCTCGCCGAGGCTGTCGCGCACCTCCTGACGGATGGTGTCGAGCTCCTTGCCGATGAGCTCGATGTCCTCGGGGGTGAGGTGGGCGATCGGGTTCTCGGGCTTCTTCTGCAGAACGGTCATGTGTCCGGCTCCTCTGTTCGGCTGGATCAGTGGTCGATGGCGCAGGCGCCGGCAGGGGCGCTGATGCAGGTCTGGACGAGGACGCCGTCGCCGACGTCCTCCGCGGTGGTGATCTCGCCGTTGCGCAGGTCGCGGACCGCGCCCTCGCGCAGGGGGAGCACGCAGCCGTAGCAGATGCCCATCCGGCAGCCGCTCGGCATGAGGACGCCGGCCTCCTCGGCGGCGTCCAGGATCGGTGTGGCGCCACCGGCCTCGACGGTCGCGCCGTTCCTGGTGAAGGTGACCGTGCCGCCCTCGCCGGTGACGGCGATCCGCGGGCGGAAGCGCTCGGTGTAGAGCCGGTCGGCGATCCCGACCGAGGCCCAGTGCTCCTCGAGCGCCTCCAGCATGGCCACCGGCCCGCAGGCCCAGGTGGCGCGCTCGTGCAGGTCGGGCACCAGCTCGGCGATCGAGCGGGCGTCGAGCATCCCGGCGCTGTCGGTGTGCTGCTCGATGAGCCGGATCCGGCCGTCAGCGGCCATCTGCCGCAGCTCCTCGCCGAAGACGACGTCGTCGGCGGTGGGCGCGGAGTGCACCAGCACGGTGTCGGCCAGCGAGTCGGCGTGGTTGCGCAGGATGCCCATGACGGGGGTGATCCCGGAGCCGGCGGTGACGAACAGCGCCTTGCCCGGGACCTCCTCCGGGAGGCAGAACTCGCCGGTCGCCTGGTCGAGCTGGATGATCGTGCCCGGCTGCACGCGGTGCACCAGGTGGTTGCTGACCTTCCCGTCGGGGATGGCCTTCACCGTGATCGTGAAGCAGCCGTCGGGGCGATCGAGCACCGAGGTGATCGAGTAGGCGCGCCACTGGCGGACCCCGTCGATGTCGATGCCGATGCGGACGTACTGGCCCGGGACGTGCGGGAGCCAGTCGCGGCCGGGGCGGATCACGATGCTCGCCGCGTCGCGCGTCTCCTTCTGGACGGCCTCGATGCGCCCGCGCAGGGCCGCTCCGGAGCGGAGCGGGTCGAACAGGTCGAGGTAGTCGACCGGCAGCAGCGGGGTCGTCACCAGCTCGGCGAACTTGAGCACCCGGTCACGCAGCGCGGGCCGCGCCTGCGGGCGGGCCGCGGCGGGGCGCGGAGTGGTCGCTGTCATGCACTTAGCTTTCCCATCCCCGGCGTCTAATACCTGTGCTGTCGATGTGAATCGGGGGGTAGCTTCTGTTCGCGGCGAACAAGGAGGCGCGATGACGTCGGAGGCGCGGAGCTTTCCGGAGGCGGTTGCTGACGCAATGCACGCGGAGCTGCCGATGGTGGCGGAGCGGGCCGTCGAGGCGATCATCGTCGCCGTCCCGGGCTACGCCGACGCCTTCCAGGGCCCGATGGGCCGCAAGATCTCCAGCGCCGTCGAGCTCACGCTGCGCGGCTTCCTCCAGCTGGCGGCCGCCGGCGGGACGGCGGACGCCGGTACCCCGGGCGGGCCCGTCGTCGAGGCCGCGTACGCCCTGGGCCGGGGGGAGGCCCGCAGCGGACGGTCGATGGACGCGCTGCTGGCCGCCTACCGGGTGGGCGCGCGGGTGTCGTGGCGGGACATGAGCGCCACCGCCGTCCGCGCGGGCCTGGACCCCATGTCGCTGGCCCGGTTCGCCGAGCTGGTCTTCGCCTACATCGACCGGCTCTCCGCGGCGAGCGTCGCCGGGCACGCCGACGAGCTGGCCTCCAGCGGCCGGGCCCGGGAGCGGCTGCTCGAACGGCTCGCGCAGGGCCTGCTGCTGGGAAGCCCGCACGCCGAGCTGGCCGCTGCCGCACAGCGCGCGGAGTGGACGCCCCCGCGGACGCTGACGGTCGCCGTGCTCCCGGAGGCGCGGGCGCAGGGAGCGCTGGTGTCGCTGGACGCGCGCACGCTGCGCTCGACGGAGGAGCTGCCCGAGATCGAGGGGGCGCCCGACCTCACCGTCCTGCTGGTCCCCGACGCCGAGGGGCCGGCACGCCCGGCGCTGCTGCGGTCGCTGGAGGGCCGCGAGGCGACCGTCGGGCCGGCCCGGCCGTGGTGGGAGGCGCACTCCTCCTACAAGCGCGTGCTCCGGGCCCTGCGTCTGGGCATGGTGCCGGGGGACCGGGCGCCGCTGGACACCGACGCCCGGCTGGCCGAGCTGGTCCTCCGCGCCGACGAGGAGACGCTGGCCGACCTGCGGGCGCGGGTGCTGGCGCCGCTGCAGGAGGTGGGGGACAGCGCCCGGGAGAAGCTCACCGAGACTCTGCGCTCCTGGCTGCTGCACCACGGGCGGCGTGACCAGGTCGCCGCGGACCTGTTCGTGCACCCGCAGACGGTCCGGTACCGGATGACCCAGCTGCGGCGGCTCTACGGCCCGCGCCTGGAGCAGCCGGCCACCGTCCTGGAGCTGACCGTGGCCCTCGGGGTCGCGCTGCCCACCGCGGCCGCGGCGGACGACTCCTCATGACGGCGTCCGTGCCGCCGGCCGCGGCGCGCCTGGTCGAGGAGGTGGCCCGTGGGGTGGGGGGCGAGGCCTGGGCCTCCGGTCCGGTCACGGTGGCCGGCCGCACCGGCCTGGCCGGGTTCCTCGACGTCCCGGGGCTCGCCCTGGGCGCGGTGGCCGCCCAGCTCCTCGCCGCCCGGAGCCTGGCCGACGAGCCCCGCGAGGTGCCGCGGATCGACGCCGGGCATGTGGGGGTCGCGTTCGCCGGTGAGCGCCACGTGCGGTTCCACGGGAAACATGTGGGCCCCGGGTTCGCGCCGCTGTCGCGGTTCTGGCGGACTGCCGACGGCTGGCTGCGGCTGCACGGCAACTATCCGTGGCACCGGGCCGCGGCACGGGCCGTCTTGGGCGACGACGTGGCGGCGGCGGCGCGGGCGTGGCCGGCGGAGGAGCTGGAGACGGCGGTGGTCGAGGCCGGCGGCGCCGCGGCGGCGGTGCGCAGCCAGGACCGCTGGTCGGCGCACCCCCAGGGGGCGGCGGTCGCCGGGCTCCCCCTCCTCGGGGTGCAGCAGACGGCGCCGGGGCCCGCGCGTCGCACAGCGCTGACCGGGCTGCGGGTGCTCGACCTGACCCGCGTGATCGCCGGGCCCGTCGCCACCCGCGCGCTCGCCGCCCAGGGCGCTGACGTGCTGCGTGTGGACAGCCCCCGGCGGCCCGACGATCCCGGTGGGTTGCTCGACACGGGGTCCGGCAAGCGGCACGTGGTCCTGGATCTCGCCGTCGGGCACGACCGCAGGCTGGTCGAGGAGCTGCTGACGCAGGCCGACGTCGTCGTCCAGGGCTACCGGCCGGGCGCGCTGGACACCCTCGGGCTCGATCCGGTGGCCCTGACCGAGCGCCACCCTCACCTGGTGGTCGTCCGGCTGTCCGCCTGGGGGGCCGTGGGCCCCTGGCGGCAGCGCCGGGGGTTCGACTCGCTGGTTCAGGCGGCCACGGGTATCGCCGACCGGTACGCCGGCGGCGACGGGCCGGGGGCGCTGCCGGTGCAGGCGCTCGACCACGCCACGGGGTACCTCGCCGCGGCCGTGGCGCTCGGACTGCTCGGGCGGGTGCGCACGGAGGGGGGCGGCTGGACCGCGGAGCTGTCGCTGGCCCAGACGGCGCACTGGCTGCTCGGGACCGCCGACAGTGCTGGTGCGGAACCCGAGTCGGGGACTGCCGATCCGGCGCCGTACCTCGTGGACCTGCCTTCCGAGGACGGGCCGGTCACGGTGGTCGCGCCGTTGGGGGCGCCGCCGTGGCCGGCGGCGGCCCAGCTGCCACCGGCCACCCGTCCGGTCTGGCGCTGACCGGACGCGGCGGGGGAGGGTGCCCGGGTGACCGTTGACCTGGCTGCCGCGGCGGACTTCCTGGCCGGCTCCGCCCGCGTGCTGGACCGCCGTCGCTTCGAGCTGCTGTTCGGTGGGGGGCAGGCGGGACCCGTCCTCGCTGCGGTCGACGGGTACCGCAACCCCGACGGTGGCTACGGGTGGGGGCTGGAGCCCGACCTGCGGTCGACGACGAGCCAGCCCGGGGGAGCGCTGCACGCGCTCGAGGCGTTCGCCGAGATCGGTGTGGCGTGCACCGAGCGGGCGCGGGCGCTGTGCGACTGGCTCGTGGCGGTGACCCTCCCCGACGGCGGTCTCCCCTTCGCCCTGCCGGTGCCCGACCGCGCGGCGTGCGCACCGTTCTGGGCGACGGCGGATGCGACCCGATCCTCGCTGCAGCTCACCGCGGTCCTGGCCGCGACGGCGTACCGGGCGGCGGCCGCCGTCCCGGAGATCGCCGACCACCCGTGGCTCGCACGCGCCGCCGACCACTGCCTGTCGGCGATCGGCGCGCTGGCTGCCGGCGCGCCCGCCATGGAGCTGGCGTTCGCCGTGCAGTTCCTCGACGCGGCCGCCCCGGTACGCCCGGACGCGGCCGCGCTCGTCGAGCGCCTGCGGGACGTGATCCCCGCCGACGGCCTGCTGCGCGTCGAGGGCGGCGCACCGGACGAGTACATGCGCCCGCTGGACTTCGCGCCGTTCCCCGGCGGGCCGGGCCGGTCGCTGTTCGCGCCAGGGACGGTCGAGGCGGAGCTGGACCGGCTCGAGGACGGCCAGCGGGACGACGGCGGGTGGGCGGTGGATTTCGTCAGTTACTCATCGGCGGCCGCCCTGGAGTGGCGGGGCCACCGGACCGTGCAGGCGCTCTCGCTGCTCCGGGCGAACGCCCGCCTCTGAGCCGGGGACCGTCCCGGTCAGGCGGGGCGGAGGATGGCGACCAGGAAGTCCGACTCCGGGGTGAACGGTCGCAGGTCCCACGTGGAGAGCAGCAGGTCCGGCTCCCAGCCGGCTGTCCCGGCGTCGGCGAGGAACTCGTCGAACTCGTAGCCGCGCCCGGCGCCGAACCCGATGGCGGCCCGGCCGTCGGGGGTCACGTGGGCGCGCAGCCGGCGGAGCACCTCGGTCCGCGTCGACGGCGCCAGGAAGGTCACCACGTTGCCGGCGCACACGATGGCGTCGAACGGCTCGGCCACCCCCGCGGTCGGGAGGTCCAGCTCGGCCAGGTCGCCGACCACCCACCGGGCCGCCGGGTGCTGCGCCCGTGCCTCGGCCACCAGCACGGGGTCACCGTCCACGCCGACCACCTGGTGCCCGGCCGCGGCGAGGAAGCCGCCGATCCGCCCGGTGCCCGATCCGGCGTCGAGCACCCGTGCGCCCCGCGGGAGCATGGCGTCGACCAGCCGCGCTTCCCCCACGAGGTCGTGCCCGGCGTCGGCGAGGTCGCGGAAGCGCTGGATGTAGGCGGCCGAGTGCTCCGGGTTCTCCTCCGTCAGACGCGTCCACATGCTGGGTTCGGTCATGACGTCGTTCTACACGGGGTCGACCAGCACGCCGGGGTTGAGGACCCCCGCCGGGTCGAGCGCGGCCTTGGCCGCCCGGAGGGCGACGGCGAACGGCTCCGGTCGCTGCCGGTCGTAGCCGGGGCGGTGGTCGCGGCCGACGGCGTGGTGGTGGGTCACCGTCGCGCCGAGGCGGCCCAGGGTCTCCATCGCCGCCGTCTTCACCTCGTCCCACATGGCCACCTCCGAGCCGGGCCGGCCGGCGGCGATCACCGTGAAGTACGGCGCCGGGCCGTCGGGGTAGACGTGGGTGAACCGGCAGTTGACCAGCCCGGGGGCGCCGGTGACCTGCTCCACCGCGGCACCGACCTCGGCCCGGACGGTCGCGTACAGCTCCTCGGCCCGGTCCCAGGTGCACGCCGTCTCGAAGGTCTCGACGATCGCGCTCATCCGCGCCAGGCCGTCCCGCACGTAGGGCATCCGGAGGAACGCCGACCGCCAGGCATCGGCAGCGGCATCCGTGCCGCCGCCCCCCGACGCCACCACGCCGCCGTGCTCGCGCGCCAGGTCGGTGAGCTCGGTGAGCCGCCCCTCCACCGGGTGCACCGCCGACTCCACGCCGAGGACGAGCACGCACCCGGCCGTCGCGGCGCCCGACAGCGCCGCCTCGCCGGGGTCGAGCAACCGGCAGTTCGCGGGGTGCAGTCCCGCCTGGGCGATCGCCCGGACCGCCGCCGTCGCCGTCGTCATGTCCGGGAAGCCGACCGACGCCGACGCCTTGAACCGCGGCCGGTCCTGCAGCCGCATCCAGGCCTCGGTGATCACGCCGAGCGTGCCCTCGGAGCCGAGGAACATCCGGTCCGGCGACGGGCCGGCGCCTGAGCCGGGCAGCCGCCACGACTCGCTGACGCCCACGGGTGTGACCACGCGCATCGACTCGACCAGGTCGTCGATGTGGGTGTGCAGCGTCGCGTAGTGGCCGCCGGCGCGGGTGGCCAGCCAGCCGCCGAGCGTGGAGAACTCGAAGCTCTGCGGGAAGTGCCGCAGCGTCAGCCCGTGCGGGCGCAGCTGCTGCTCGAGCACCGGCCCGAGGGCGCCGCCCTGGATGCGGGCGGCCCGGCTCACCGGGTCGACCTCCAGCACGCGGTCCAGCGCCGTCAGGTCCATCGACAGCCACGGCCGGTCGCCGCGGTACTCCACGCCGCCGACGACCGAGCTGCCGCCACCGAAGGGCACGACGACGGCGCCGGCCGACCCCGCCCAGTCGAGCAGCCGGACCACGTCGTCCTCGGTCGCCGGCCGCGCGACGGCGTCCGGGGCCCCGGCCAGGTCGGCCGACAGCGCCCGGACGACGTCCCGGTAGGCCTTGCCGAAGGCGTGCGCGGCCCGGATGGCCGGATCGGTGGTCACCGGCAGCGAGGGCGGCGTGCCGAGCCGGGACGCCGGCAGCGCCAGGTCGACGAGCGACGGGACGGCGCGGGGGCGGTCCGGCAGCCCGGGGATCATCCCGGCGAGCGCTGCGCACTCCTCGTCGGGAAGCGCCTGACCGGTCGTGCCCCAGCCCCACCACGAGCGCGTCATCCGGGCAGTCTCCAGTCCGGGGGATCGGCCGGCTGCAGGGCGGGGTCGTCGGCGGCCAGCGTGCGGACCGGCCCCGGCGGGGTCAGCGGCCCCTCGAAGCGCACCGTCACCCGCCCCAGGCCCCGGCCCCACACCCAGCCGGCGCCGAACTCGTCGTGCCGCACGTCCTGACCGGGCCACCAGCGCTTGTCCGGAGGCAGCTCGGGCTCCGCGGCCGGAACCGGCGCGTCCGGTGAGAGCGTCGGCGTCTCGTCCGGCTCGTCGGCGTCGGCGAACAGGTCGCCCTGCGCGTAGACCGACAGGCCGGAGACGCCGACGCCGAGCAGCCGCAGCCCGCCACCGGTGCCCGCCTCGGCCAGCAGCCGCCGGGCGGTGGACGCGATCAGCCGGGGGTCGTCGGTCGGCTGGGGGAGGGTCTGGGAGCGGGTGAGGGTCGTGAAGTCGTAGCGGCGCAGCTTCAGCGTCACGGTGCGGCCGGAGAACGCCGACTTCCGCAGCCGCTCCCCCACCCGGGCCGCCATCGAGTCGATCTCCCGGGTCAGCACGTCGACGTCGGTGAGGTCCCGCTCGAAGGTCTCCTCGTGCGACACCGACTTGACCTCGCGGTCGGGCACCACCGCGCGGTCGTCGTCCGCCCGGGCCAGCGCGTGCAGCCCGGCCCCGTGGGCGCGGCCGGCCAGGGCCACCAGGTCCGGCAGCGAGCGGGCCGCCAGGTCCCCCACCGTCTTCACGCCCACCTGGTGCAGCCGCCCGGCGGTGGCCGGGCCGACGCCGCCCAGCCGGGTCACGGGCAGCGGGTGCAGCACGTCCAGCTCCCGGCCGGGCGCGACCACCACCAGGCCGTCCGGCTTCTGCAGGTCCGAGCCGATCTTCGCCATCAGCTTCGACGTCCCGATCCCCACGGAGCCGGTCACTCCCCCGGTCGCCGCGGCGATCCGCTCCTTGAGCTCCGCCGCCAGCGCCGTCACGCCGTCCACCGACAGGTCGTGTCCCTCGCCGGCGGCGAGGTCGACGTAGGCCTCGTCGATGGAGACCGGCTCCACCAGCGGCGACAGCTCCCGCAGCAGCCCCATGACGACGTCGGAGGTGCGCCGGTAGGCGGCGAACCGGCCGCCCAGGAAGGCGGTGCCGGCGGGGCAGCGTCGTCGTGCCTCGGCGGTCGACATCGCCGACCGCGCACCGTAGGCGCGGGCCTCGTAGGAGGCGGTGGCGACGACACCGCGGCCACCCACCCCGCCCACGACGACCGGCCGGCCGCGCAGCGAGGGCTTGTCCCGCTGCTCGACGGCGGCGAAGAAGGCATCCAGGTCCAGATGCAGGATGCTCGCCTCCCGCCGCATCCCCCGATGATCGCCCGTCCGGGGCCGATGGTGTGCAGGGACCCGCTCAGATGGCCAGGGTGCCGGCGCCCAGCTCGGGGAGGAACGGCAGCTCGTCGATCGCGCGGCGGAGCTCCGCCGTCGCCGCCCAGGCCCGGTCGCCGAACGCGCTCATGCCGGCCAGATCCCCGCGAAGTGGTGCACCGGCCCGTGCCCGGAGCCGATGCGCAGCGCGCTGCCCCCGGTGAGCGCACGGTGCAGGTAGTCGCGTGCCGCCTCGACCAACGGCGGCCAGTCCGGCGGCCCGTCGGCCCGTGCCGCCAGCGCCGCGATCGCCGAGGACAGCGTGCAGCCGGTGCCGTGCGTGGCGGTCGTGCTCACCCGGGGCCGGCGGATCACCGTCGTCCCGGCCGCCGTGGCCAGGACGTCCACGCTCTCCGCGCCGCCCAGGTGCCCGCCCTTGAGCAGCACCGCGGCCGGGCCGAGCGCGAGCAGCGCCCGGGCCTGCGCGTGCATCCCGTCGACGTCGTCGGCCGGGTCGGTGTCCAGCAACGCGGCCGCCTCCGGGACGTTGGGCGTGACGAGGTCGGCCACCGGCAGCAGCTCTGTGCGGACGGCGGCCACCGCGTCGTCGTCGATCAGCCGGTGGCCGCTGGTCGCGACCATCACCGGGTCGCAGACGACGGGGCCGGGGCGGCGCTCGCCCAGCACGGCCGCCACCTCGCCGACCACGTCGGCGCTGCCCAGCATGCCGAGCTTGGTGGCGTGCACCTCGACGTCGTCCAGGAGCGTGCGCAGCTGCTGGCCCACGAACGCCGCCGGCACCGGGTGGACGCCGGCCACGCCCTGCGTGTTCTGGGCGGTGAGCGCGGTGAGGACGGCGGTGCCGTAGGCGCCCAGGGCGCTGAACGTCTTCAGGTCGGCCTGGATGCCCGCGCCCCCGCTGGGGTCGCTGCCGGCCACGGTGAGCGCGGTCGGTGTCATCGGGCACCCACCGGCGTCATCGCCGCGCGCAGCGCAACCGCCGCCTGCTGAGGATCGGGAGCCGCGCAGAGGGCGGAGACCACGCAGACGCCGTCCACCCCCGTGGCGGCCACGGCGGCGGCCCGGGTGGCATCGATGCCGCCGATCGCCACCGCCAGCAACCCACCGGCGCGCGCCGTGCGCGTGAGCTCCCGCACCGCCTCCAGCCCGAGCCCGGGACCCGCCTCCGGCTTGGTAGGGGTCGCCCAGACCGGGCTCAGCCCCACCAGGTCGACGGTGCCCCGCGGCAGCCGCAGCGTCGCGGCGAGGTCGTCGGCGCTCTCGACGGACAAACCGAGGAACCGGTCGGGGCCCAGCAGCCCGCGCACCTCCGCGGCCGGCAGGTCCGCCTGACCCACGTGCACGCCGTCGGCTCCGGCCAGCAGGGCGACGTCGACGGCGTCGTTCACGATGACCGGGACGTCCGGCCGGTCGGCCACCGCGTGCTGGACCGCGCGGGTGAGCGCCAGGAGGTCCCGGCGGGAGGCGTGCTTGTCGCGCACCTGCACGGCGGTGACGCCGCCGGCCACCGCCGCGCGCACCACGTCGGCCACCGGGCGCGGCCGGCACAGCGCCGTGTCGGTGACCAGGTACAGGGTCGGGTCGAACGGGGGCCGCATCAGGCGGTCCGCACGTCCGCGCCGGCGAGGTCCTCCGGGCCGACCGCGTCCAGGGCATCGAGCCAGGCGGGCGCGAACGTGCCGGGGCCCGCGGCGGTCGCGGCAGCCCGCTCCGCGGCGAGCGCGACGTGCGCGTGCGCGGCGACCGCACCGGTCAGGGGGTCGCCGGTCGCGGCGACGTATGCCGCCACCAGGGCGCCGAGCGCGCAGCCGGCCCCCGTGGTGCGGGTCAGCAGCGGTGAGCCGCCGCCCACCCGGACGGTCCGCGTGCCGTCGGTGATCAGGTCCACCTCGCCGCTGACGGCCACCACACCCCCGGTGCGCCCGGCGAGGCCCGCGGCGGCGGAGGCGGCGTCGTCGGCCCCGGCGGTGCTGTCGACCCCGCGGCCGCCGGCACCGGCTCCGGCCAGCGCCATGACCTCCGAGGCGTTGCCGCGGACCACGGAGGGCGAGTGCTCCAGCAGTTCGGCTGCCAGCGCCGTCCGGTAGGCCAGCCCACCGACGGCGACGGGGTCGAGCACCCACGGTGTGCCCGCCGCACGGGCCGACGCGGCGGCCAGCCGCATCGCCTCGGCGGTGCGCGCGTGCACGGTGCCCACGTTGACCAGGACGGCGGAGGCGACGGCGGCGAAGTCCCCGGCTTCCTGGGGCGCGTCGACCATCGCCGGCGCGGCGCCCACGGCGAGCAGCGCGTTCGCCGTGAGCGTCTGCACGACCGTGTTGGTCAGGCAGTGGACGAGCGGTGCGTTCTCGCGCAGCGCCGTGCGGGCAGCGCGCAGGTCGACGACTTCCACAGCAGCGGACATGCCGGTGACATCCCTTCGCCAGTGCGAACTGGAGCAGGTTCGGCGGGTGTGTTCTCAGTCCCGGGCGGGGACACCCCGTGCCACGTACGGGCTCGAACCTAGCGCAGCGGACCGGCTGCCGTCACCGCCGACCTGGTCCGCGGCCGGGCGGGCGCCCTACGGTCGCCCCGTGGACCACCATCTCGCCCAGGTCAACGTCTCCCGGCTGCTCGCCCCGCTCGGCAGTCCCGTGCTGGCCGACTTCATGGCTGCACTCGACGAGGTCAACGCCGAGGCCGACCAGGCGCCCGGCTTCGTCTGGCGGCTGCAGACCGAGGACGGCAACGCCACCTCGGTGCAGGCGTTCGGCTGGGACGCCGCGGGCAGCCACGGCGTGATCGTCAACCTCACCGTCTGGCGGGACGTCGAGTCGCTGGCCGCCTACGTGTTCGGTGGGCGGCACGTGCAGATCATGCGGCGGCGCCGGGAGTGGTTCCACCGCGCCGCCGAGGCGACGACCGCGCTGTGGTGGATCCCGGCCGGCTCGCTGCCCACCACCGACGACGCCGAGGCGCGGATCCGCCACCTGCGGGCGCACGGGCCCACGCCGGAGGTGTTCACCTTCCGCACCCGCTTCCCGCCGCTGGAGGGGATCGTGGCGCCGTCATCGGACGACTGGCTCTGCCCGGCATGAGCCTGCTGGTCGCCCACGGCCTCCGTGGCCGGGCCTGCCGTCGCTTGCCCGCTCGTCGGTCGCCCGCCACGCTGTGCGGATGGTGCGGAGCGGAACGAGCGTGGGCACGGTCGTCCGGTGGGACGGCGACGAGGGCGGCGGCCTCGTCGAGTCGCCGGACCTCCACGGCCACTGCTGGGTCGAGGTGGGAGCGCTGCATCCCAGCGCCCGCGGCTCCCTTCGCGCGGGGCAGGTCGTGGACGTCTCCTGGACCGAGACCGGCGTCGGCGACCATCCCGTCCGGGCCGACCTGGTGACGCCTCGCGACGACCTGCAGGCCACCCCGGGCGCCTGAGCCCGGGCGGTGCGTTCAGCCCTCGGTGAGGGCGGCGGCGGGCAGCCAGTCGGCGTCGAGGAGTTCGGCGATCTCCTGCAGCGCCGAGGTGTCCGCCCCGGCCGTGGAGCCGCTGACGGCGAGCCGCTCGACCATCACCCGGGCCACCTGCTCCTCGACCGTGTCGGCGGCGAACGCCACACGCCACGGCGAGGTGCGCCCGTCGCGGTGGGTGCGCCCGGTGACCTGCCGGGCCTGGATGCCGGAGAACCGCGGCTGGTGGAACAGGCCCACGCGTGGCGCCTCCGACGCCGTCGCCCCGCCGGGCAGCAGCTCGCCGGCGTGCAGGCTGATCGACGCGGTCACCGTGAACACGCACACCGCCGCCTCGCCGCGCTGGAACCGCAGCCGCTCGGCCTCGACGTCGAAGCGGTCGCGCCCGTAGATGCCGGCCACCGGGATGCCGGCGTCCAGCAGCGCCTCGCGGATCGGATCGGCCGCCGTCTCCACGAACTCGACCGAGACCGCCACCTGCCGCTCGGCCTCCACCTGAGCCTTGATCCAGTCGACCGTCGCCTGCACGCGGATCAGCCCGGCCTTCTGCCGGAACCGCAGCAGGGCCGCGCGGCCGCGCGCGGACTGCCGGCCGCGCCGGGCCAGCCGCATCTCCGCGCGGAACTCCGACCACTCCGCCTCGTACTGCGCCCGCTCGGCGGGCGTCAGCAGCACCGGCGTCCCCGTCACCGACACCGGTCCCCACGGAGCGGGGCGGTGCAGCGTCGCCGGTGGGTCGGCGTCGGCGAGCCAGGACTGCAGCCGCGCCAGGTCGGCGCGGCGGGCGTCGGGGTCCTCGGTCCACTGCCAGCCGTAGCGGCCACGTTCCACGTGGAACGTGTGCCGCTCCAGCGCCTTGGGCAGGTCGGCCCACTCCTTGATCGACTCCCCGTGCCGGGCGGCGAACTCGGGCGCCAGGTAGGGGAGTTCGAGCGGCGTGTGGGCCGGCGTCGCGGTCGCGGCCAGCACGTACGGGGTGTCCTTCACCCGTGCGGCGCCGGAGACGGCCCTCCAGTGCTTCCACCGCTGCGTCGTCGTGTGCCGCACCATGTGTGCCTCGTCGGCGACGACGACGTCGAAGCGCAGCTTCGCCACCTTGCCGAGCCGGTCCCAGGTGGTCACGCACCAGCGCAGGCCACCGTCGCCGAAACCGGCGATCGAGCGCGCCCAGTGCGGGATGGTGATGGCGGCCGGCCGGTCGGCGATGACCAGCACGGTGCGGACGTCGCGCTGCTCGGCGATCGCCTTGACCGCCAGGATCGCCGTTCCGGTCTTGCCGACGCCGGGGTCGTCACCGAGGAGGAAGACCCTGCCCCCGGCCGCCGCGTGGGCCGCCACCACGTCGGCGCCGTCGCACTGCTGGTCCCGTGGCGTGAGCGGCCGCGCCTCGGGCAGCGTGCGGGGAGCCTCGTTGAGCTCGTCCTCGAGGAAGCGCTCGAGGCTGTAGGCCGGTGGGTCGTACGGCGCGAGCTCGGGCGGCAGTGCGGCGCCCACCCACACGTGGGCCTGCAAGCCCGGGTGCCAGACAGCTCCCGGTGCGGGGGCGCGGAACGGCACGGCCAGCACCCACACCCGCTCTCCCGGGCCCGCGGTGGGCAGCTCGGGGGTGGCCTTCCTCGGCGTGGCCTTCCGTGCTGCCGGCTTCCGTGGCGCCGCCTTCCTCGTCGTGGTCCCCGTCGACCGTCGGGTGCTGCTCGCGCTCCGGCGTCGTCCTGGCATCTGCTCCCCCTCGTGGACCTCCCGGCACGGTAGAGGCGGGAAGAGACGCCGCCGCGCAGGAGCCGAGCGCGCCGCCGCCGGATCGTCATGAACTCGTCATGGGCACGACCCGTCCGGGTGCGGTAGACCGGTTCAGGACAGCAGCCGGTGTACGACTGGTCCCCGCCGTCCGCCGGCCCCGACCTCGACCCGGATGCGCGGGCCGCAGGCCCGCGCCGGAGGAACTGATGACCAGAGCTGCTCGTCTCCTGCTCGCCGTCCTCGTCGGCCTGGCGGCCGTGTTGCTGACCCCCTCCACCGCCTCCGCCGCGGAGCGGACGGTGACCTACACCGTCTCCACAAGCGGCAGCGTGGCCGGCGATCTCGACCAGTTCGCGGCCGTGGCGCGCGATGCGCTCACCGACCGCCGCGGCTGGAGCCTCGGAGGCACCCTGGCGTTCGAACAGGTGGCCTCGGGCAGCGACTTCGACCTGATCCTGGCCTCGCCGTCCGTGGTCGACGCCGCGGCGCCCGGCTGCAGCGCCCAGTGGAGCTGCCGGGTGGGGCGCTCCGTGTACATCAACGACGAGCGCTGGCGGTTCGGGACGGAGGCCTGGCCGCACAGCCTGGCGCTCTACCAGCGGTACGTGATCCTGCACGAGGTCGGGCACTGGATCGGCATCCCGCACACCGACTGCCCCACCCCGGGGCGGACGGCCTGGGTGATGCAGCAGCAGTCGATCTCGCTGCAGGGCTGCCAGGCCAACGTGTGGCCGGTCATCGCCGAGCGGGAGCAGGCCGGGGAGCGCATGGGCGTCTCGGTGAACTGGTCGGGGATCGAGGCGCACTACCGGGCGCTGGGCCAGGAGGGCGGCATGCTCGGGGTGCCGGTGGACTGGGAGAAGTTCTCCCCGGACGGGGTCGGCGCCTACCAGAACTTCGCCCGGCCGGGGACGATCTACTGGAGCCCGTCGACCGGGGCGCACGAAATCTACGGCGCCATCCACGGGCACTACGCGTCGCTCGGCTACGAGCTCGGCCTGCTGGGCTACCCGACGACCGGGGAGCGCGGTACGCCGGACGGCGTCGGCCGGTACCAGAACTTCGCCCGGCCGGGGACGATCTACTTCACGCCGACGACCGGGGCGCACGAGATCTACGGCGCCATCCACGGGCACTACGCGTCGCTGAACTACGAGATGGGCCCGCTGGGCTACCCGATCACCGGGGAGCGCGGTTCGCCGGACGGCGTCGGCCGCTACCAGAACTTCTCCCGGTCCGACGGTGCCTCCATCTACTTCACGCCGGCGACGGGAGCGCACGAGGTGTACGGGCCGATCTGGTCCCAGTGGGGGGAGACCGGCTGGGAGATGGGGCAGCTCGGTTACCCGGTGAGCGGGGTCTACGACATCGAGGGGGGCAGCCGGACCGACTTCGAGGGCGGGTACATCACGCTGGACAGCGACACCGGCGAGACCGAGGTGGTGCTGGACTGAGCGGGGCACGTCACCGGGCGGTCTGGTGGAATCGCCCGGTGACGGTGAACCCCGACGAAGCCCTCGCCGCCCGGACGCTGGGCGAGGCCGGCCCGCGCGTCGTCTTCGTGCACGGCCTGTTCGGCCAGGGCAAGAACTGGACGACCATCGCCAAGGGGCTGGCCGAGGACCACCGGGTGACCCTGCTCGACCTGCCCAACCACGGTCACTCCCCCTGGACCGACCGCATCGACTACGTCGACATGGCCGAGCTGGTCGCCGCCGAGCTGGCGTCGTTCGGCGAGCCGGTCACGCTCGTCGGGCACTCGATGGGCGGCAAGGTGGCGATGCAGCTGGCGCTGCGCCGGCCGGAGCTGCTGCGGGCCCTGGTGGTCGTGGACATCGCCCCGGTCGAGTACCCGCTGCAGGGCGGCCGCACCGAGGACCCCGACGAGGAGGCGTCGCCGTTCGCCGCGTTCATCACCGCGATGCGCGAGGTGGACCTGACGTCGCTGGACTCCCGTGCCGATGCCGACGCCGCCCTCCGCACCGCCGTCCCCAGCCGGATGGTGCGCAGTTTCCTGCTGCAGAGCCTGGTCCGGGAGGGGCTGGGGGACGACGGCGGCTGGCGCTGGCGGCTGAACCTGGAGCTCCTCGAACGGGACCTCGGGGAGCTGCGCGGCTTCCCCGAGCCCCCGCCGGGCGCGACCTTCGACGGCCCGGTGCTGTGGATCGCGGGGGCGAACTCGCACTACGTGCTGCCCGAGGACCGGCCGCACATGGACGCGCTCTTCCCTTCCACCCGCCTGGTGAAGGTGAAGAACGCCGGGCACTGGGTGCACTCCGAGCAGCCGGAGGTCTTCCTGGAGACCCTCCGCCGGTTCCTGGCCGCCGTCGAGTGACCGTCGCCCGGTCGCTGGTCCTCTTCGCCCTCGCCGCGATCGCCGAGATCGGCGGTGCCTGGCTGGTGTGGCAGGGGGTCCGGGAGCACCGCGGCTGGGCCTGGATCGGCGCCGGCGTCATCGCGCTCGGGCTGTACGGGTTCGCCGCCACGCTCCAGCCGGACGCGAACTTCGGCCGGATCCTCGCCGCCTACGGCGGGGTCTTCGTCGCCGGCTCGCTGGCCTGGGGCATGGTCGTCGACGGCTTCCGGCCCGACCGGTACGACGTCGCAGGCGCGCTGATCTGCCTCGTCGGCGTCGCGGTGATCATGTACGCCCCTCGCGGGGTGTGAGCCGGGCGGCGCCGCCGCCGGTGGGTCAGGGGCCGGCGCGGCTGAGGATCTCCGTCCCGTCCGGCCGGTAGGTGCGCCACAGGCCGGTGCCCGGATCCCGGCGGATGGTGAACCCGCCCTCGTGGCAGCTCGTGTGCAGAAGGACCATCCCCTCCCCACGACTCGCAAGCTCGCCGCGGGCCCCTGGGGATGGCCGAGTGGACGTCGCGCCACTCCGGCGGGGCGTCACAGCCCGCGAAGACGCAGTGGCCGTCGCGGATCTCGATCGCCCGGCGGATCGCGGCGGACGAGCTCCGCTGCGCGCGGCCGACGTCCAGTGGCAGCCCGTCCGGGCCGGTGATGACGCGGGCGACACTGGCGTCGCAGGCGAGCCGGCGTGCCGTCTCCGGGTTGATGGGACCGGCCCAGCCCAAGGACCCGCCGGCCACGCCAGGGGCTCCTCGCTCCGCGCACAGCGCGAACCAGTCGATCGTCACGCGCACGTGCGGCCGCTCACCGCGGACGTCGGGGAGGGAGCCGCCGTCGAGGGCCCCACGCGCGAGGGCGACCAGCGCGTCGGCCTGCCGCTCGGCGTGGGAGCGCAGGTCGCCGGCAGGCCGGTCGCCGTTCATCAGAGCGGCGAGCGCGCTGTGCAGGTACTCGCCACCGACGGCGTCGAGGTCACCGCGCAGGTGCACCCGGCCGTCGAGCCCCGGAGCCATGGTGAACCGGCGCCGGACGTCGGCGGCGGCGTCCAGCGTCCCGTCGGGGTCCACCCCGGCGACCCACTCCTGCACGCCCCGAGCGGTCTCGTGCGGAGCTGTGGCCCGGGCCAGGTCGGCCAGGATGCCGTCGGTCTCGCCGAGGTCGATACCCATCTCGGCCGCCTTCGCGATCCGGCCGGGCGTCATGGCCTTCGTGATGACCCGGGCGTGCGCGGCACCGATCGCCCCGGCGGCGAACGCCGCCGCAATCTCCGGAAGCTGTTCGAGCCGCCGGCCGGTCGAGACCGTCGCCGTCGCCTGCTCGGGCGCCATGCGGCAGCTGCCTCGCAACCAGGCCTTCATGGAGACCGCGCCGTCGCGGCGGTAGGCCTCCCGGCGGTCGGCCGCCCGCACGGCGGTGGTGAGGGCCGCGGCGACCCGGTTCGCCGTGGTGCTCAGCTCGCCGACGAGGTCGAGCAGCGCGTCCTCCGACAGCCCACCGAGGTCGAGGGCGGCGAGCTCGTCGAGGGCGGAGTGCATCTCGGACACGTGCCGCCTCCCTCCCGCGAGACCCTCGACCGACACCCCGACACTAGAGCGGGGATACGACAGAAACCGCAGGTCAACGCGGAGTGACCGCACCCCTCGCACCCACGTGACCCCGCCGCGCGCTCCCCAGCCCCCTGGAGCCCTGACCGCTCCGCTGCCATCCTGACCGGGTGCGGCAGGAGTCGGTGGTGCACCGCCCGCACCCCGCGCTGCGCCCGTTCGTCGCCGCCGTCCTGGGCTACCGGCACGAGGGCTTCCCGCCCGGCGAGCACCTGGGGCTCCCCTCCCCCTGGCTCACCGTCGTCCTCACCCTCGACGACCCGCTGGAGATCGCCGCGCACCCGGATCCCGCCCAGCCTCCCGGCCGGTTCGACGCCCTCGTCGGCGGGCTGCACACCCGCCCGGCGCGGATCGTCCACCCGGGCCGGCAGGCCGGCATCCAGCTCTCCCTCACCCCGCTCGGCGCGCGGGCCCTGCTGGGCGTGCCCGCCGGCGCGCTCGCCTCGGTCGACCTCGCGCTGGCGGACCTGCTGGGCCCCGTGGGTGAGGAGCTCCTGGCCCGGGTCCGCGCCGCCGACGGCTGGGCGGCCAGGTTCGCCGCGCTGGACCACGGCCTGCTGCGCCGGCTCCGGGACGGCGACGCCGGCCCGGTGGAGGTGGCGGAGGCCTGGCGGCTGACGACGGCGGGCGGCGGCCTGCTGCGGGTCTCGCAGGTGGCCGACCGGGTCGGCTGGTCCACCCGGCACCTCGAGCAGCGGTTCCGCGCCGAGACGGGGCTGGGCCCGAAGGAGGCGGCCCGCGTGGTGCGCTTCGACCGGGCCCGCCGCGCGCTGGCCGGGCGCGTCGCCCGGGGTCTGGCGCCCGACCTCGCCGGGCTCGCCGTCGCCACCGGGTACAGCGACCAGGCGCACCTGACCCGGGAGTGGCGGGCGTTCTCCGGGCTGGCGCCGACCCGCTGGCTGGCGGCGGAGTTCGGATACGTGCAAGACACCTCCGTGCTGGACTCGGCACTCTCGGGGTCATGACGAACTCGATGACCACCGCAGAGGCACCCGGCGCGGGCCAGGCCCCGCCGCCGCAGGTGTGGCCCGCCTTCCGCGCCCGCGACGCCCGGGCGCTCATCCGCTTCCTCGTGGACGCCTTCGGCTTCGAGGAGACCGTCGTCCACGGTGAGGGCGACCGGGTCGACCACGCCCAGCTCGACTGGCCGGAGGGCGGCGGCGTCATGCTCGGCTCGGTGCGCGACGACGGCGGGCAGTGGCCGGTGGAGTCCACCGGCTGCTACGTCGTCACGGCCGACCCGGACGCCGTGCACGCCCGCGCGGTCGCCGCCGGAGCCGAGATCGTGCGGCCGCCGTACGACACCGACTACGGGTCCCGCGACTTCGCCGCGCGTGACCCCGAGGGCAACCTCTGGCAGTTCGGCACCTACCGCGGCGAGCCCCGCCGCACCGGCTGAGCTCGCGCGGGACCGGCGCGGACGCCAAGATCAACCCATGAGCGACGCCCGCGCCGGACAGCCCGCCCAGCCCGCCGACCTGATCGACGTCGCCTCGCTGGTCAGCGCGTACTACACCGTCGAGCCCGACCCCGCCGAGCCCACGCAGCAGGTGCTGTTCGGCACCTCCGGTCACCGCGGGTCATCGCTCGACGCGGCGTTCAACGAGGCGCACATCCTCGCCACGACGCAGGCCATCTGCGAGTACCGGGCCGAGCAGGGGTACGACGGGCCGCTCTTCCTCGGCCGGGACACCCACGCGCTCTCCGAGCCGGCCTGGGCGACGGCGCTGGAGGTCCTGGTGGCCAACGACGTCACCGTCCTGGTCGACGCGGGCGGCCGGTACACCCCCACCCCGGCGATCAGCCACGCGATCCTGCGGGCCAACCGGGGCAAGCGGTCGGGCCTGGCCGACGGCGTCGTCGTGACCCCGTCGCACAACCCGCCGCGCGACGGCGGGTTCAAGTACAACCCGCCCAGCGGCGGGCCCGCCGACACCGACGCCACGGGCTGGATCGCCGGGCGGGCCAACGACCTGCTGCGCGCGGGGCTCAGCGGCGTCCGCAGGGTCCCGGTGGAGCAGGCGCGCGCCGCGGCGCAGAGCTACGACTACCTCGGCACCTACGTCGACGACCTCCCGGGCGTCGTCGACCTCGATGCGATCCGCGAGGCCGGCGTCCGCATCGGCGCCGACCCCCTCGGCGGCGCCAGCGTCGACTACTGGGCGGCCATCGCCGAGCGCCACCGGCTGGACCTCACCGTCGTCAACCCGCTGGTCGACCCCACCTGGCGGTTCATGACGCTGGACTGGGACGGCAAGATCCGCATGGACTGCTCGTCCCCGCACGCGATGGCCTCGCTGGTCGACCGCCGGCACGAGTTCCAGATCGCCACCGGCAACGACGCGGACGCCGACCGGCACGGCATCGTCACGCCCGACGGCGGGTTGATGAACCCCAACCACTTCCTCGCCGTCGCGATCGCCTACCTGCTCAGCCACCGCCCCGGCTGGGCCAAGGACGTCGCGGTCGGCAAGACCCTGGTGTCGAGCTCGCTCATCGACCGGGTCGTGGCCGACCTGGACCGGCGGCTGGTCGAGGTGCCGGTCGGCTTCAAGTGGTTCGTGCCGGGCCTGCTCGACGGGTCGGTCGCCTTCGGCGGTGAGGAGTCGGCCGGTGCCTCCTTCCTGCGCCGCGACGGCGGGGTGTGGACGACGGACAAGGACGGCATCCTGCTCGCGCTGCTGGCCGCCGAGATCCAGGCCGTGACCGGGCGGTCGCCCTCCAAGCTGCACAAGCAGCTCACCGACCACTTCGGGGAGTCGGCCTACGCCCGCATCGACGCCCCGGCGAGCCGGGCGGAGAAGGCGGCGCTGGGCAAGCTCTCCCCCGAGGACGTCGCCGCCACCGAGCTGGCCGGCGAGCCGATCACCGCCAAGCTCACCCGCGCCCCCGGCAACGACGCCCCGATCGGGGGCCTCAAGGTGACGACGGAGAACGCCTGGTTCGCCGCCCGCCCGTCGGGGACCGAGGACGTCTACAAGATCTACGCGGAGTCCTTCCGCGGGCCCGAGCACCTCGCGCAGGTGCAGGAGGAGGCGCGCGCCGTCGTCGCGACCGCGCTCGGCAGCTGACGCCGTCCCCCGCTCGGGTCAGCGGGAGAGCAGCCCGCCGACCACCGTCATCGCGAGGAGCAGCACCGGGACGCCGGCCAGGAGGGCCACCTGCCCCCGGGTGAAGGGCGTCATGTCGGCGCCGGTGCGCGGATCGAGGACCGGGTCGGCATCCTCGCCCCGCCGTGCGGCGAGCACGAAGCGGGCGGTGCAGGTGGCCAGGACCAGGGCGCCGGCGGCGGCGACCGCCCAGGCGGGCAGCCCGAACAGCGAGGTGTCCCCGGCGGCGAGGGACCACAGCCCGTCGGCGAGGGCGAACCCGCCCAGCCCGGTGAGCACCGCTACGAGGACGTCCCAGCCGGTCAGCGTCCCCCGCAGCGTGGCCCACGGGCCGGCCGGGCGGATGCCCAGAGCGGCGGCGACCTCGTCGGCGTACTGCTTCGGGCTGCCGAAGGCCTCGCGCGGGTGCTCCCCCGTCTCGGCGACGTGGCTCTGCACCTCGGCGAGCACCTCACCGATCCGCGTGCCCGGCACGTCGCGCAGGCGCAGGCGCAGCAGCAGGTCGTCGCACCAGGCCTGCTCGGTGCTGTTCAGGACCTTTCCCATGGCGGGCTCCTCAGGCGGGGACGGAGGGGGACGACAGCAGGCCGGCGGCCCGCTCGGTGAACGTGCGCCACTGGTCGGCGCGCTCGCGCAGGACCTGCTCCCCCGCGGCGGTCAGGGTGAAGAACTTGCGACCGGGGCCGCCGTCCCCGGCCGCCCAGGACGAGGAGACCAGGCCCTCGGTCTCCAGCCGGGTCAGGATCGGGTAGAGCGTGCCGCCCTTCACCGATCCGAGACCGGCCTCGGCCAGCCGGGCGGCGATCGCGTAGCCGTACGTCGGGCCGTCGGCCACCACGCCGAGCACGCACAGCGAGAGCACGCCGCGCATCCACTCCCCGGGCCAGCGGTCCTCGGTCACGGGCTAGACAGTGCGGCTGACTAGTCAGCCGCACAAGCTAGTGCGCGCGGACGAGGAGGGCAGCACCCCGGCCGGGGTGCCACCCTCCTCACCGACGGGAGTGCGCGCTCAGCTGACGTCCTCGTCGACCCAGTCCAGCGACTTGGTCACCGCCTTCTGCCAGTTGCGGTAGTAGCGCTCCCGCTCGTCCTCCGGCATCTGCGGGTCCCAGCGCTTGTCCTCGGCCCACTTGGCGGTCAGCTCGTCCAGGTCGGACCAGAAGCCGACGGCCAGGCCGGCCGCGTAGGCGGCGCCCAGCGCGGTGGTCTCGGCGATCTTCGGCCGGATCACCGGGACGCCCAGCAGGTCGGCCTGGAACTGCATGAGCAGCTCGTTGCCGACCATCCCGCCGTCCACCCGGAGTTCGGTGAGGTCGACCCCGGAGTCGGCGTTCATCGCGTCCAGCACCTCGCGGGTCTGGTAGGCGGTCGCCTCCAGGACGGCGCGGGCCAGGTGCCCCTTGTTGACGAACCGGGTCAGCCCGACGACGGCGCCGCGGGCGTCCGAGCGCCAGTGCGGGGCGAACAGCCCGGAGAACGCGGGGACGAAGTAGGAGCCGCCGTTGTCGTCGACCGAGCGGGCCAGGTCCTCGATCTCCGGTGCGCTCTTGATCATCCCCAGGTTGTCCCGCACCCACTGCACGAGCGAGCCGGTGACCGCGATCGAGCCCTCCAGCGCGTACACCGGCTTGGCGTCACCGAGCTGGTAGCACAGCGTGGTGAGCAGCCCGTTCTCCGACGGGACGGCCTCCTCGCCGGTGTTGAGCAGCATGAAGTTGCCGGTGCCGTAGGTGTTCTTGGCCATGCCCTTGCTGAAGCAGACCTGGCCGAACGTCGCCGCCTGCTGGTCGCCGAGGGAGCCGGCGATCGGCACGCCGGCCAGGAAGCCGGCCTTGCGGCCCCTGCCGTACTCCTCGGAGTTGGAGCGGATCTCCGGGAGCATGGACGTCGGGATGCCCATCTCCTCGGCGATGGACTCGTCCCAGGCGAGCGTCCGGTAGTCCATGAGCATCGTGCGCGAGGCGTTGGAGACGTCGGTGAGGTGCTGGCCGCCGTCGGCCCCGCCGGTCATGTTCCAGATCAGCCAGGAGTCGATGGTGCCCATCAGCAGCTCGCCGCGCTCGGCCCGCTCCCGCGCGCCTTCGACGTTGTCGAGGATCCAGCGCACCTTCGGGCCGGCGAAGTAGGTGGCCAGCGGCAGCCCGACCTTGTCCTTGTACCGGTCGGCGCCGCCGCCCAGCGCGCCGAACTCGTCGATGATCTTCGTCGTGCGGGTGTCCTGCCACACGATGGCGTTGTAGACCGGCTGCCCGGTCGCCCGGTCCCACACGACGGCGGTCTCACGCTGGTTGGTGATCCCGATGGCGACGATGTCGGAGGCGCCGGCGTCGCTGCGCGCGATCGCCTGCCCGACCACCTCGCGGGTGTTCCGCCAGATCTCCAGCGCGTCGTGCTCGACCCACCCGGCCCGCGGGAAGATCTGCTGGTGCTCCTTCTGCCCGACCGACACCACCGCGCCGTCGTGGTCGAAGATCATGCAGCGGGTGCTGGTGGTGCCCTGGTCGATGGCGGCGACGTACTGCGGCATGGGGAGTTCCTCTCGGTCGGGGTGGTCAGAGCGGGACGTGCGACAGGCCGCCGGCGAGGACGGCGCCGATGATCGGGCCGACGATCGGGACCCAGGCGTACCCCCAGTTGCTGTCCCCCTTGCCGCGGATCGGCAGGACGGCGTGGGCGAGGCGCGGGCCGAGGTCGCGGGCGGGGTTGATCGCGTAGCCGGTGGGGCCGCCGAGGGAGGCGCCGATGCCGACGACCAGCAGGGCGACGGCCAGCGGGCCGAGCTGGGTGGGCGTGTCACCGAACCGCAGGATGATGTAGACCAGCACGAACGTGCCGATCACCTCGGTGACGACGTTGTCCTTGATCGTCCCGATCGCCGGCCCGGTCGCGAAGGTGCCCAGCTGGGTGCCGGCGGCCTCCGGGTCGTTGTAGTGCCCGTAGTAGGCGAGGTAGGCGATGACCGCGCCGAGGAAGGCGCCGACCAGCTGGCCGGAGAAGTAGGCCAGCGTGGTGGCGACGGTGACGGGGACGCCGACCGCGTAGGTGTCGGTCCCGCTCACCCACAGCCCGACGGTGACGGCCGGGTTGATGTGCGCGCCGGAGGCCGCTCCGGCGAAGACGCCGGCGAAGACCGCGAGCCCCCAGCCGAAGATGATGACGATCCAGCCGCTGCCGTTGCCGAGGGTCTTCGGCAGCACGACGTTGGCGACCACGCCGACGCCGAGCAGGACCAGGATGCCGGTGCCGAGTACTTCACTCCCGAAGACGGTCCAGAGACCGAGGGTGTCCACGTGTAGGCGCTCCTCGAGGCGGGCCCGCTGCTCGGCGGACCGTGGATGTCGGGGACGCGGCGGTGATCGCCACCGCCGAACCCGTCCTGCGGACCGTAGGAGGGCTCCTGTGACCTGGACAACAGTCGCGGTTCGACATCATCGGACGCCGGCGATCACGGCGCCCCCCAGGCGATGCTGAGCTGCACGGCCCGCTCCCAGCGCGGGTACTCCGCGGTCAGCGCCTGGGCCCGCCCGGGCGACGGCGTCCACTGCGCCGCGCGGTGCCAGTTGCGGCGCAGCGCGGCGACGTCGGACCAGACCCCGACCGCCAGGCCCGCGGCGTACGCGGCGCCGAGCGACACGGTCTCCCCCACCATCGGGCGCACCACCGGGGTGTCCAGCACGTCGGCGATGAACTGCATCAGCAGGTTGTTGGTGGTCATGCCGCCGTCCACCCGGAGCGCGGGCAGCGACAGCCCCGAGTCGGCCGCCATCGCCCGGACGACGTCCCGGGTCTGCCAGCCGGTCGCCTCCAGCACCGCCCGGGCCAGGTGCCCCTTGGTGACGTAGGAGGTCAGCCCGGCCACCAGCCCGCGGGCCTCGCCCCGCCAGTGGGGGGCCAGCAGGCCGGAGAACGCGGGGACGACGTAGCAGCCGCCGTTGTCCTCCACCGTGCGGGCCAGCGTCTCCACCTCCGGCGCGGTGCCGATCAGCCCCAGCCCGTCGCGCAGCCACTGCACCAGGGCGCCGGCGACCGCCACCGAGCCCTCGAGGGCGTACCGCACCGGTTCGCCCGCCAGCTGGTAGGCGACCGTGCTGATCGAGCCCGAGCGCGTGCGCACCAGTTCGGTGCCGGTGTTCTGCAGCAGGAAGCTCCCGGTGCCGTAGGTGCACTTGGCCTCCCCCGGCGCGAAGCACGCCTGCCCGAACAGCGCCGCCTGCTGGTCGCCGAGCGCCCCGGCGATGGGCAGCGGCCGGACGAGCGCGGTGGCCGGCCCGAGCACGCCGACCGAGGGCCGGATCTCCGGGAGCATCGCCGCGGGGATGCCGAAGAAGTCCAGCAGGTCGGGGTCCCACCGGCAGCTGCGCACATCCATCAGCAGGGTGCGGCTGGCGTTGGTCACGTCGGTGACGTGCCGGCCGCCGTCCGGCCCGCCGGTGAGGTTCCAGATGAGCCAGGTCTCCATCGTCCCGAACAGCAGCTCGCCGCGTTCGGCACGCTCCCGGGCGCGGGGGACGTGCTCGAGGATCCAGCGCAGCCGCGGCCCGGAGAAGTAGCCCGCGATCGCCATGCCGCTGCGCTCGCGGACGAGGCCGGCGTCCGGGCGTGCGGCGAGCTCGGCGACCAGGTCGGCGGTCCGGGTGTCCTGCCACACCAGGGCCCGGAGCACGGGCCGGCCGGTGGCCCGGTCCCAGACGACGGTGGTCTCCCGCTGGTTGGCGATGCCGAGGGCGACCACGGTGCCGCCCGCCCCGACGTCGGCCAGCACCTGGTCGGCCGTCCACCGGGTGTTCGCCCAGATCTCCATCGGGTCGTGCTCCACCCAGCCGGGCCGGGGGAAGTACTGCCGGTGCTCGCGCTGCCGGACGGCGACCATGCGTCCACCGCGGTCGAAGACCAGCGAACGGGTCGACGTCGTCCCCTGGTCGACGGCGAGCACGTAGCGGTCAGGCACCGCCGAACCCCAGCTCCCGGGAGACGGCGGCGGCCGCGTCGGTCACCATGCCCAGCAGCAGGCCGCGCGGTGCGCCACGCCCGTCGAACAGCGAGGTCACCGGGCCGCTGACGCCGAGCGCGGCCACGACCGGGCCGCCGGGCCCGCGGACGGGAGCGGCGATGCACCCGCGTCCCGGCTCGTGCTCCCCCCGCTCGGCCGCCCAGCCCCGGGCGCGCACCTCGGCCAGCTCGGTGGCCCGGCCGTCGGTCGCGGGCCGCGCCGCCCGGGGCCCGGGCGCGTGCGCCAGGAGGACCTTGCCCAGTCCCGTCGTCCGGGCGGGCAGCGCGACCCCCACCTCGAGGACCTGGGCCGAGTCGTCGGGCCGGAAGACGTGGTGGACGACGACCACCTCGTCCTCCCCGGCGAGCGTGGCCAGCCGCACGGTGTGCCCGCTGCGCGCGGCGAGTGCGTCGGCCCAGTTCGACGCGCGCGCCCGGAGCTCGTTGACGTCCAGGGAACTGCCCAGCCGGAGCAGGCCCGGGCCCACGGTGTACCGCCCGGTCACCCGGTCCTGCGCCACGAACCCCACGTGCAGCAACGTGCGCAGCAGGCCGTGGGTGGTGGTCTTGGCCAGCCCGACGGTCTCGGCGATCTCGGTGACGCCGAGGGCGTTCCGCGCGCCGGCGATCACCTGCAGGATCGCCGCTGCCCGCTCGATCGACTGCACGGTGCCCGGCATGGCGCCCGACGGTAGGGCATTCCGGACCCTGTCGATCCCTCTGCCGGTGCGACGATGTAGGACGCCGTGCGTCGACGGGCGTCCGTGGTCGACCTACCGTGACCGGTAGCCGGGGGTGGTGGAGGCCGCCTGCCCCGCGGCGGAGGGCAGTGACACGGAGGTGCACCGGTGCCCCGGGCACCTCCCCAGCGCGTTCCCGTCCGGTGGGCGGGCATCCCCGGGGAGTGCAGATGACGGCAGTACGCCCGCTCGGGCCGGAGCAGCGGGCCCACGCCTGGGCCGAGCTCGCGGAGGAGGGCTTCGAGGTCCTGGTCGTCGGCGGCGGGGTGACCGGGGCCGGGGTGGCGCTGGACGCAGCCACCCGCGGTCTGCGCACGGCCCTCGTCGAGGCCCGCGACTTCGCCAGCGGCACCTCCTCCCGCTCCTCGAAGCTGTTCCACGGCGGGCTGCGCTACCTGGAGCAGCTCGACTTCGGCCTGGTCCGGGAGGCGCTGCACGAGCGTGACCTGTCGGTCAACCGGCTCGCCCCGCACCTGGTCCGGCCGGTGCCCTTCCTGTACCCGCTGACCCACCACTGGGAGCGGCCCTACGTCGCCGCGGGGCTGACCCTCTACGACGGGCTGGCCCGGCTGGGCGCGCTCGCCGAGCCGATGCCCGGGCAGAAGCACCTCACCCGCACCGGTGCTCGGCGGCTGTTCCCGGCGCTCAAGCCCGACTACCTCGTCGGCGCCATCCGGTACTTCGACGCCCAGGCCGACGACGCCCGGCACACGCTCACCGTGGCCCGCACCGCGGCGGCGTACGGAGCCACCGTGCTGAACTCCGCCGAGGTGGTCTCCTTCGCCCACGCCGGCGGCCGGGTCGTGGGGGCCCGGGTGCGGGACGTGGAGACGGGCCGCGAGGTCGACGTCCGGAGCGAGGTGGTGGTCAACGCCACCGGCGTGTGGACCGACGACATCCAGACGCTGGTCGGCGGGCGCGGCCGGTTCCACGTCCGGGCGAGCAAGGGCGTGCACGTGGTCGTCCCCCGCGACCGGATCAACGGGGAGACCGGGCTGATCCTGCGCACGGAGAAGTCGGTGCTGTTCGTCATCCCCTGGGGCAGCCACTGGATCATCGGGACGACCGACACCGACTGGGCGCTCGACAAGGCGCACCCGGCGGCCAGCAAGGCCGACATCGACTACATCCTCGAACGGGTCAACGAGGTGCTGGCGGTGCCGATCACCCACGACGACATCACCGGCGTCTACGCCGGCCTGCGCCCGTTGCTGTCCGGCGAGAGCGAGTCGACCAGCCAGCTCTCCCGCGAGCACGCGGTCGCCCGCCCGATGCCCGGCGTGATCGCCGTGGCCGGCGGCAAGTACACGACGTACCGCCCGATGGCCGCGGACGCGGTGGACGCCGTGGCGGTGGACGTGAGCCGGACCGTGCCCCCGAGCGTCACGGAGAACATCCCCCTGGTGGGTGCCGAGGGCTACGCGGCGATGCTGAACTCCCTCGACGGCCTCTCCCGGCGGTGGGACATCCCCCGGTTCCGCGCCGAGCACCTGCTGAACCGGTTCGGGTCGCTGACCCCCGACGTCCTCGCGCTGGCCGAGGGCCGACCCGAGCTGCTGGACCCGGTGCCCGGAGCCGAGGAGTACCTCATGGTCGAGATGGTGTGGGCGGCCGGGCACGAGGCGGCGCTGCACCTCGACGACCTGCTGGCCCGCCGGACGCGCATCTCCATCGAGACCGCCCACCGCGGTGTGCTGTGCGCCGAGCCGGTCGCGCGCGCGGTCGCCGACGTGCTGGGCTGGGACGAGCAGCGGATCGCCAACGAGGTGGCCAGCTACACCGCGCGGGTGGAGGCCGAGCGCCGCTCGCAGACCGAGCTGGGCGACCAGGAGGCCGACGCCGCCCGGGTGGCCGCGCCCGACACCCGCGCCGTCGCGGTCGGTCGCGCGCTCGGGTAGCCGCCGCCTGCTCCCCGGCCCGCTCCGCGAGCGGGTCAGCGGCGGCGGCCGGCCCGGCGGCGGCGCGCCTTGTCCGCGTACATGTCGTCGTCGGCGGCCCGCACGACCCGCTCGTAGACCTCCTCGGGCTCCTCGCCGCCCCGGGCCGTGCCGATGCCGATGCTGATCCCGACCGGTACGCGGGTGCCGGCGAGGTCGAGGGGTTCGGTCACCGTCGTGCGCAGCCGGTCGGCGAGGGCCCGGGCGTCGGCCTGCTCGGTGTTCTCGCAGACGATGCTGAACTCGTCCCCGCCCAGGCGGGCCGCGGTGTCGCTGGCCCGCAGCACCGAGCGCAGCCGCTCGGCGAAGGACACCAGCACCAGGTCGCCCATCGGGTGGCCGAGCTCGTCGTTGATCGCCTTGAAGCCGTCCAGGTCGATGATCAGCACGCAGGTGGGGGTCTCCTCGCGGCGGCCCCGGTCGAGCGCGTGCCGCAGCCGGTCGTGGAACAGCAGCCGGTTGGGCAGCCCGGTCAGCGGGTCGTGCAGCGAGCGGTGCACCAGCTGCGCCTCGAGCGCCTTGCGCTCGGTGATGTCCTCGACGATGAGCACCAGGTGCGCCGCCTGCCCGTCGGGCGTCTCGGGCACCCAGGAGGCGGTGATCTGCACCGGGACGTGCGAGCCGTCGCCCCGGGTGAGCCGGGTCTCGTGCCGCATCGGCCGGTCGGGCTCGGCGGTGAGGATGCCGTGCGCCTCCTGGGCGGCCGCGACGGCGTCGGGGTGGATCAGGTCCAGCACCGACCGCCCGTGCAGCTCCTCGGCGGAGCGGCCGGCCATCTCCGCCAGGGCGGGGTTGACGTCGACGAGGCGGCCGCCAGGGGTCGCCAACGCGATCCCCATCGGCGCGTTGGCGAAGACACTCCGCCGATCCGCCGGGGGAAGCGCGTCCGCTTCCTCGACCACCGCACACCTCCCGTGCCGGCTCCATCTTGCGCGACGGGGACGACGGTTCGCTGGTCGGGCCGCCTGTCGCCGTTCCGAGACGCCTGATCGGGGGAACGACCTGGCGGCGGGGGAGGATGCGGGGAGCAACGTTGCCGGTGCCGAGGAGACGCAGATGAACGAGTTCGACCTGGTGCTGCCCAGCGCGGTCGACGTCCGCGAGGTGGGCATGCGCGACGGGCTCCAGCTGGAGGCGCCCGTGCCGCTGGCCGGCAAGCTGGCGATGCTGGAGGCGCTGGTGGCCACCGGCGTCCGCCGGATCGAGGCGACGTCGTTCGTGTCACCGAAGGCCGTGCCCGCGCTCGCCGACGCCGACCAGGTCGCCGCCGAGCTGGCGCGGTGGCCGGAGGTGCACTGGTCGGCCCTGGTCGCCAACCCGCGCGGTGCCGTCCGGGCGGTGGACGCCGGCGTCGCCGACCTCGAGTACGTCGTCTCGGCCTCCGACGGCCACAGCCGCGCCAACGCCGGCCGCGGTACCGCCGAGGCCCTCGCCGCGGTCGGCGAGATCGCCGGGCTGGCCCACGGCGCCGGCGGTTCCCTCGAGGTCATCATCGCCACCGCCTGGGACTGCCCGTTCGACGGCCGCACCCCGGTGGCCCGCACCGTCGACGTCGCCCGCGCCGCCGTCACCGCCGGCGCCGACCAGCTCTGCCTCGGCGACACCATCGGGACGACGACGCCGCTGCGGGTGGTCACCCTGCTCGACGCGGTCCGCCGGGCCTGCCCGGGGGTCGCCGTCGGCGTCCACTTCCACGACACCCGGGGCACCGGCCAGGCCAACGCGCTGGCCGCCGTGCAGGCCGGGGTCACCCAGCTGGACGCGTCGGTCGGCGGGCTGGGCGGCTGCCCGTTCGCCCCGGGCGCCAGCGGCAACATCGCGACCGAGGAGCTGGTCTACATGCTGGAGGAGTCCGGGGTGCGCACCGGCCTGGACCTCGACGCGCTGCTGGCGGCTGCGCGGGTCACCGAGCAGGCCGTGGGGCACGAGCTGCCGAGCTCGCTGTACCGCGCCGGCGGCCGGTCGGTCCCGCGCTCCGACGGAGCCCGCTGATGCCGGCCGACGCGGTCTCCGAGCCGCCGCGGATCGTCGACCCCCGGCTGATGCGCGATGTGCTGGGGCACTTCGCCTCCGGCGTCACCGTGGTCACCGCGGACACGCCCGGCGGGCCGATCGGCTTCACCTGCCAGTCCTTCAGCTCCCTGTCGCTGGACCCGCCGCTGGTCGCCCTCGCCCCCGCCCGGACCTCGCGCACCTGGGCGCGGCTGCGGGAGATCGGCCGGTTCTGCGTCAACGTGCTGGCCGAGGGGCAGGACGCCGTCTCGCAGAACTTCGCCCGGTCCGGCGCCGACAAGTTCGCCGGGGTGCCGTGGACGCCCAGCCCCCAGGGCTCGCCGGTGCTGGACGACGTCGTCGCCTGGATCGACGGGGAGCTGTGGGCCGAGTACGACGGGGGCGACCACACGATCGTCGTCGCCCGGGTGCTCGACCTGGGCGCGGCACCCGACCGCCGTCCGCTGCTGTTCCACCGCGGCGCCTACGGCCTGCTGCGCAGCGGCGAGGAGTGACCACGGTTCCCCGGGCCCGCTCCGGCGGCGACTGCTGAGCCGCCGGGCGTCGGTGACCGGGTCAGCCTTCACCGGGCGGGGGGAGGTCCGTCAGCCGCGCACCGGATCCGGCCCCCGCTCGCTGCGCCACAGCAGCGCCAGCCCCAGGACCGGCAGGACGAGCGGTACGTAGCCGTAGCCCCGGCCGTACCCGGACCAGACCGTCTCGTCGGGGAAGGCGGCGGGGTCGGCGAGCGACAGGGTGCCCACGACCAGGACGCCGACCAGCTCGACCACGATGGCGGTCAGCGCGGTCCACCGGCCGCCGCGGCCACCGCGGGCGAGGCCCACGGTGGCCACCACGTAGACCGCCGCCGCGAACGCCGACAGCAGGTACGCCAGCGGCGCCTCGTCGAACCGGGTGGCCAGCTGCACGCCGGCGCGGGCCCCGGCCGCGAGGGCGAAGATCCCGTAGACGAGCACCAGCACGCGCGCCGGCCCGGTGGAGGCCCCGGCTGCGGCCCGCTCCGCCGGGCGACCGAGCCCGCGTTCACGCACCGGTGGCCTCCCACAGCTGCAGCAGTCGCCAGACCATGACCCCGACGGCGGCCGCCGCGACCGCCAGCACGGTGCCCGCCCAGCGGGTGCGCTCCGCCTGCGCCCACAGCACGCCGGCGACGGGGATGAGCAGCACGCCGAACAGGTAGCCCAGGAACGTCGGGGTGTCGGCGGGTGTGCCCTCCCCCATCCGCGCGAACGCGAGGACGGCCTGCACCACCAGCAGTGCCTCCAGCAGGCCCGCCCCGACCAGGTGCAGGACCCCGATGCGGCGGCCGGCGGCCGTGGAGGCGAGCCCGAGCGCGACCACGACCGCGGCGACGACGGTGGCGGCGACGACGAGGACGAGCGTCACCGCACTGCTCCGCGGGAGACGTGAGGTGCCGGCACGGGGTTCATCCTCCCGCCGGGCCGTCCGCACCCCGGGATCGGGGCCCCTGCCGACCCCCCGCTGGTGACCACCCGGAGCGGGTGTGGCAGGTTAGGCCCGCCTTAGTAAGGCATGCCTTCCCGTAGCGATCGGAGATCCATGCGCACCGCCGTCCGGCCTCTCGCGGCCCTCGCCCTCCCCCTCTCCGCGGTCCTGGTCCTCTCGGCGTGCGGCGACGACGCCGACGCGGCGTCGGCCGGCGACTCGACCACCGAGGCGGCCGAGGTCACCGTCACCCACGCCCAGGGCGAGGAGACCGTGCCGGTCGACCCGGAGACGGTCGTCGTCTTCGACGTGGGCGCGCTGGCCACGCTCGACAGCCTCGGCGTGGAGGTCGACGGCGTGCCCGAGGCCGCCTACCCGGAGTCGCTCGAGAAGTACGCCGGGGACGAGTACACGAAGGTCGGCTCCCTCTTCGAGCCCGACTACGAGGCCGTCAACGCCCTCGAGCCCGACCTGATCATCGTCGGCGGTCGCTCCGCCGCGGTGTACCCGGAGCTGGCCGAGATCGCGCCCACGATCGACCTGACCGTCGACAACTCCAACTTCCTCGAGTCCTTCGAGGAGCGGGTCACCACCCTGGCCGAGGTCTTCGGCGAGGAGGACGCGGTGGCCGAGCGGCTGGCCGCGCTCGACGAGCGCGTCGCCGAGGTCAAGGCCGCTGCGGCCGACGCCGGCACCGGCCTCTTCGTGATGACCAACGCCGGCGAGCTGGCCGCCTACGGCCCCGACACCCGGTTCGGCATGGTCTACGACGAGCTCGGCGTCACCCCGGCCGACGAGGCGCTGACCGCCGCCGACCACGGGGACGCCATCTCCTTCGAGTACCTCGCCGAGAAGAACCCCGACATGCTGTTCGTCCTCGACCGCGACGCCGCGATCGGCCAGTCCGGCACGGCCGCCGAGCAGGTCCTGGACAACGAGCTGGTCCGCTCGACCAGCGCGGCGCAGGACGACGCGATCCACTACCTGGATTCCTCCGTCTGGTACATCGCGCCCACCGGCCTGCCCTCGGTGGAGACGATGGTCGAGGAGATCGCCGCCGCGGTGGGGTGACCCTCCCCCAAGGACGCGTCCCCTCATGACCCGTAGCACCGCTGACGCCGCCCCTCCGCCGGTCACCGAGCCGGTGGAGGGGCGTCGTCGTGGCGTCCGGCGGTGGCACGTGGCGCTCGCCCTGCTGCTGCTCGTGGCGGCGTCGTTCGCCTCGCTCTTCATCGGCGTCACCGACCTCACGCCGGCGGACCTGCTGGACCCCGACGAGGCGCAGGCGCGGGTGTTCCTGGTCAGCCGGGTCCCCCGGCTGGTGGCGATCCTGCTGGCCGGCTCGGCGATGGCCGTCGCGGGCCTGGTGATGATGTCGTTGACCCGCAACCGGTTCGTCTCGCCGCAGACCGCCGGCACCACCGAGTGGGTGGGGCTGGGCATCGTCGTGGCCACGCTCTGGTTCGGGAGCACGTCGTTGCTGGGCAAGATGCTGATCGCCACGGCGTTCTCGCTGGCCGGCACCTTCTTCTTCGTCTGGCTGCTGCGCCGGATCGTGCTCACCGACATGATCGTGGTGCCGCTCGTCGGCATCCTCCTCGGTGGCGTGGTGCTCGCCGCCACCATGTTCCTGGCCTACCGGTTCGACCTGCTCCAGTCGCTGGACGCCTGGATGAACGGCGACTTCTCCGGCGTGCTGGCCGGGCGCTACGAGCTGCTCTACCTCGTCCTGGCCGCCACCGTCGTCGCCTACCTGTACGCCGACCGGTTCTCCGTGGCCGGGATGGGCGAGAGCTTCGCGATCAACCTCGGCATCCCCTACACGCGCGTGGTCACCGTCGGACTTGTCATCGCCTCGGTGGTCACCGCGATCGTGGTGGTGACGGTGGGCTCCATCCCCTTCCTGGGGCTGGTCGTGCCGAACCTGGTCACCCTCGCCATGGGCGACAACCTGCGCCGCGTGCTGCCGGTGACCGCGCTGACCGGCGCCGCCTTCGTCCTCGTCTGCGACGTCCTCAGCCGGACCATCCGCTACCCGTACGAGATCCCGGTCGGCACGGTCGGCGGCGTCATCGGCGGCGTGCTGTTCATCGCCCTGCTGCTGCGGGCGCGCACCCGGGGGAACGCATGACCCGCACGCTCGGCGGCCCCGCCGTCCCCACCGCGCAGCAGCGGGCCGCCCGCCGTCGTCGCACGCTGGTCGTCCTCGTGGTGCTGGCGGTCGTCGCGACGGCGGCGTTCCTGACCGTCGGGGTGACCGGCTCCTGGGACTACGCGCTGATGCAGCGCAGCCGCCGGCTCGCGGCCATGGTCGTCGTCGCGGTGGCCGTCGCGGTCTCGACCGTGCTGTTCCAGACGGTGACGAACAACCGGATCCTCACCCCGGAGATCATGGGGTTCGACCGCCTGTTCGTGCTCATCCAGACGGCGGGCGTCTACTTCCTCGGCGCGGCGACGGTCACCTCGACCGACCCGCGGGTGCGCTTCCTGATCGAGGTCGTTGCGCTGATCGGCTTCGGCGCGATCCTCTACAAGACGCTGTTCGGCCGGACCGAGCGCGACATCTACGTCCTGGTGCTGCTCGGCGTCGTCCTCGGCGGCATGTTCACGAGCTTCACCCTGCTGGTCTCCCGGCTGATCGACCCCAACGAGTTCCTCACCCTCCAGGACCTGCTCTTCGCCAGCTTCAACGGCGTCGACCGGCAGCTCCTCGTGCTCTCCGCGGTCGTCGTCGGGCTCGTGCTGCTGGGGGTGTGGCGGTTGCTCCCCCGCCTCGACGTCGTGGCCCTGGGGCGGGACACCGCGCTGGGGCTGGGCGTGGAGCACCGGCGGGTGGTCAACCTGGCCCTGCTGGCCGTGGCGGTGCTGGTCGCCGTCTCCACCGCCCTGGTCGGACCGGTGACCTTCCTCGGCCTGCTGGTGGCCAACCTCGCCCGCCAGCTCCTCGGCACCCACCGCCACGCCTGGGTGCTGCCCGGCGCCACGCTGCTGGCCCTGCTCGCGCTCGCCGGCGGGCAGCTGGTCCTCGAGCAGGTGTTCGGGTTCAACTCCGCGCTCAGCATCGTCATCAACTTCGCCGGTGGCATCGTCTTCATCGCCCTGCTCGTCAGGGAGCCCCGTCAGTGATCGGGCCCGTAGGAGGGCGCAGCCAGTGATCGAGATCGAGTCCGTCAGCAAGTCCTACGGTGGGGCCCGCGTCGTGGACGACGTCTCGCTGACCATCCCGGCCGGCGGGATCACGTCGCTGATCGGGGCGAACGGGGCGGGCAAGTCCACGCTGCTGTCCATCGCCTCCCGGCTGCTGCCCGCCGACTCCGGCCGGGTGCTGGTCGACGGCCTGGACGTCGTGCGCACGCCCGGCCCGGAGCTGGCGCGCCGGCTGGCGGTGCTGCGCCAGGAGAACTCGATGACGGTGCGCCTCACCGTCCGCGAGCTCGTGGCCTTCGGCCGCTTCCCCCACTCGGGCGGGCGGCTCACCGCCGAGGACCGGGAGCGCATCGCCGAGGCGCTGGACTGGTTCGAGCTCGCCCCGCTGGCCGACCGGCACCTCGACCAGCTCTCCGGCGGCCAGCGGCAGCGCGCCTACGTGGCGATGGTGATGTGCCAGGGGACCGACTACGTGCTCCTCGACGAGCCGCTGAACAACCTCGACATGCGGCACTCGGTCCAGATGATGCGGATGCTGCGGGGCATGGCCGACGAGCTGGGGCGCACCGTCGTGCTCGTGGTGCACGACGTGAACGTCGCCTCGGCCTACTCCGACCGGATCGTGGCGATGCGCGACGGCCACCTCGTCGCCGCCGGGCCCACCGCCGAGCTGATGACCCCGGAGCTGCTGCGCAAGGTGTTCGACGTGGAGGTCGACGTCCACGAGCTCGGCGGCCGGCGGATCGCGGTCCCGTGGAATTGACCGTAACCACCGAGTAACCCCTACCGCCCGCCCTCGTTGTCCGGTCACGTCCGCCGGAACCCCCGCGAGGAGCGCCATGAACCCGTCGTCCCGCCGTCTGCTCGGGGTGGTGTCCGGCGCCGTGGTCGCCGGCGCCCTCCTCTCCGCGCCCGCGCACGCCGCCCGCACCGATCCCCCGCCGGCGCCGGTGCAGGAGTTCCTGGCCGACCAGCTCGCCGGGCTCGGCGGGGCCGTGCCCACGACCGTCCTGGTGCACGGCACCGACATCGCCGCCGCGCGGGCGGCCGTGGCGGCCACCGGTATGCGGACGGTGACGGAGTTCGAGCGGATCGGCGTGGCGGTGGCCGCCGGGACCGCCGGTCAGATCCAGGCCGCGCGCACCCAGCCCGGGATCACCTACCTCGAGGGCAACGTGCCCATCGAGTTCGCCCAGGAGACGTCGAACACCGCCACGCGCGGCGTCGAGGCGGTCGCCACGCTGACCGGTGCGGACGGGCGGCCCCTGGACGGCCGCGGGGTGTCGGTCGCCGTGATCGACTCCGGCGTCGACCCGAACCACCCCTACCTCCGCAACCCCGACGGCAGCAGCGCCGTGGTCGCCAACCTCAAGAGCGTGTGCCTGCTGGAGACCACGACGACGCCCGACTGCGTCGTCCGGGTGCCGTCGGTGGTGGACACCGACACCCTCGCCGTGGGTGGCCACGGCACGCACGTGAGCGGCATCGTCGCCGGCCGGCCGACCGTGCTGACCGATGGCGGCCGGCTGCAGGGCGCCGCGCCGGGTGCCGGTCTCGTCTCGATCTCCACGGGCGCCGTCCTGCTCATCGTGGGCGCCGACTCGGCGCTGAACTGGGTGCTGGAGAACCACGAGGCGCCGTGCGGCGCCGGCGTCCCCGTCGAGGTCTGCCCGCCGATCAAGGTGACCAACAACAGCTACGGCCCCTCCGGCGGCGGCGCGTTCGACCCGAACTCCGCCACCGTGAAGCTGCAGCGGGCGCTGGCCGCCGAGGGCGTGGTCACGGTGTGGGCGGCCGGCAACGACGGCGGGGACGGCTCGACCTCCCTCACGAACCCGCCCGGCCAGGACCCGACCGGCGGCATCCTGTCGGTGGCGTCCTCCGCCGACCACGACACCGGCACCCGCGACGGCGCGGTGAGCGAGTACTCCTCGCGCGGCGCCGCCGCCGACCCCTCGACCTGGCCGGACCTCTCCGCACCGGGCGAGAACATCACCTCGGCCTGCCGGCCCTACCTGCCCATCTGTGCCACGGGGCTGGACCTCCGCAACGGGCCGGAACTGCTCGACATCGGCACGTTCAACACGATCAGCGGGACGTCGATGGCGGCGCCGCACGTCGCCGGGATCGTCGCCCAGCTGTTCCAGGCCGACCCCACGGCCACCCCGGCCGAGATCGAGGCCGCGCTGAAGGGCACCGCGTACCGGTACACCGACGGTGCGGCCTACGAGACGGTCGACGGCTACGCGACCTCGTTCGACAAGGGCGCCGGCCTGGTCGACGTCGTCGCCGCGACGCGGGCGCTCACCGCGGGCTGACCCCGGGCTCCGCCTCGTCCATCGGGTCACCGGGTCGTCAGGGGTCCTGGCTCACCGCGCACCGTGGGCCAGGACCCGGTGCGGTGGGCCAGGACGGGCGACGCCGCCCGCTGCGGCGTTCCACGTGGAACCACGCGTGAGGTGCGCCACGACCGCGCCGCCCGACGGCGTCTCGGCGAGCGGGATGCGGCCGAGAGGGGTTAGATCATCTTGCATGTGCGGCCTCAGTGGCGAGATCACGTTCGACGGTTCGATGGCCGACACGACCGCGGTCACCCGCATGGTCGAGGCCCTGGTCCCCCGCGGCCCGGACGGCCAGGGCTTCTGGAGCAACGGCCGGATCACCTTCGGGCACCGCCGGCTCTCGGTCATCGACCTCTCCACCTGCGGATCGCAGCCGATGGTCGACAACGAGCTGGGCCTGACCGCGGTCTTCAACGGCTGCATCTACGACTACCAGGAGCTGCGGGCCGAGCTCGAGGGCCACGGCTACCGCTTCTTCTCGCACAGCGACACCGAGGTGATCCTCAAGGGCTACCACCACTGGGGCACCGACGTCGTCTCGCACCTGCACGGCATGTTCGCCTTCGTCATCGCCGAGCGGGACACCGGCCGGGTGGTCATGGCCCGCGACCGGCTGGGCATCAAGCCGCTGTACCTCTCCGAGACGCCGGGCAAGCGGCTGCGGTTCGCCTCGACGCTGCCGGCCCTGCTGCGCGCCGGTGAGGTCGACACCTCCGTCGACCCGGTCGCCCTGCACCACTACCTGACCTGGCACGCCGTGGTCCCCGCGCCCCGGACGATCCTCAACGGCGTGCGCAAGCTGCCGCCGGCCACCGTCCGGGTCATCGAGCCCGACGGCACCAGCCGCGAGCACCGCTACTGGGAGGCCACCTACGAGCGCCGTGCCGAGCACGCGAACTGGTCCGCCCGCGACTGGGAGGACGCGATCGAGGAGGCGCTGCGGGTCGCCGTCCGGCGCCGCCTGGTCGCGGACATCCCGGTCGGCGTGCTGCTCTCCGGCGGGCTGGACTCCAGCCTGATCGTCGGCCTGCTGGCCCAGGAGGGCCAGACCGGGCTGGCCACCTACTCCATCGGCTTCGAGTCCGTCGGTGGCCGCGAGGGCGACGAGTTCGCCTACTCCGACGTCATCGCCGAGCGCTTCGCCACCGACCACCACCGGATCCGCGTCGGCTCGGACGAGCTGGCCGGCTCGCTCGGGCACGCCATCGGGGCGATGGCCGAGCCGATGGTCAGCCACGACGTCGTCGCCTTCGACCTCCTCTCGGAACGGGTCAGCCAGTCGATCCGGGTGGTGCAGTCGGGCCAGGGCGCCGACGAGGTCTTCGCCGGCTACCACTGGTACCCGCCGCTGGCCGGTGTCGGCCGCGAGGAGGCGGTGCGCACCTACGCGAAGGCGTTCTTCGACCGCGACCACGCGCAGATGCGGCACGTGGTCTCCGGCCGGTACGCGTTGAACTCCGACCCGAGCCTGGCGTTCGTGCGCGAGCACATGTCCGCGCCCGGCGCCGAGACGGCCGTCGATGCCGCGCTGCGGCTGGACAGCGAGGTCATGCTCGTCGACGACCCGGTGAAGCGGGTGGACAACATGTCCATGGCCTGGGGTCTGGAGGCCCGGGTGCCGTTCCTCGACCACGACCTCGTGGAGCTCGCGGCCCTCTGCCCGCCGGAGCTGAAGCTGGCCGACGGCGGCAAGGGCATCCTCAAGGCCATCGGACGGCGGATCATCCCGCCGGAGGTCATCGACCGGCCCAAGGGCTACTTCCCGGTGCCCGCGATCACCCACCTGCAGGGCAAGGTGCTGGACCTGGTGCGGGACGCCCTCTCCAGCGACGCGGCCCGGGACCGCGGGTTGTTCCGCCCCGAGTACGTGCGGGAGCTGCTCGCCGACCCGAACGGTGAGCTGACGCCGTTGCGCGGGAACAAGCTCTGGCAGCTGGGCCTGCTGGAGCTGTGGCTGCAGACGCACTCGGTCTGAGGGAGATGACCATGGCACCCCGGCTCGCCGGCCACCGACGCCGGACTGCGGTGGCCAGCACGCCCGCGTTGACCGACCACTCGTGGCGGGAGCCGTCGGAGCACCAGCTGCAGGGCATGCAGTCCGACGTCGTGCTCGACATGGGATGGGGACGGCTGGTCTACGGCCAGACCTTCTCCGACCTGGAGGGCATCGTCGATGCGCTGCGCGCCGAGGAGACCGGCGAGCGCGACATCTGCATCTACCCCCGGGACCCGCACGTGCTGGTGGGGCTCGCGCCCGACGAGCTGTTCATCGACCCGAGCTACACCTACCGGCTGGACCTGCACCGGTACCGGGCGCGGCACGAGCTGATCCGCGGGGTGTTCGTCCGCACCGCGACCTCGCGCGCGGACATGGACCGGATCAACGAGATCTACGCCCTCAACGGCATGGTCCTGGGCGACGCCGACGTCATGTGGCGCAACCACCGCACCCGCTGCTTCACCTACCTGGTGGCCGAGGACCGGCGGACGGGGGCCATCGTCGGCACGGTCACCGGCGTCGACCACACCCTGGCCTTCGACGACCCCGAGGGCGGCACCAGCCTGTGGTGCCTGGCCGTGCACAACCAGGATGCCCCGCCCGGAACGGGTGAGGCGCTGGTGCGGGTGCTCGCCGAGCGCTACGTGGGCCGCGGGCGCGCCTACCTGGACCTGTCGGTCATGCACGACAACACCGGGGCCATCGCCCTGTACCGCAAGCTCGGGTTCACCCGGGTGTCGGCGGTCTGCGTGAAGCGCAAGAACCCGATCAACACGCCGCTGTTCGCCGCCCGCCCGCCCGGGCTGGAGAACCTCAACCCCTATGCGCTGATCATCGCCGAGGAGGCGCTGCGCCGGGGCATCCGGGTCGAGGTCACCGACGCCGAGTGGGGCGAGATGCGGCTGTCGGTCGGCGGCCGGACCGTGCTCACCCGCGAGTCGCTCTCGGAGTTCACCACCGCCGTCGCGATGAGCCGCTGCGACGACAAGCGCGTCACCCGCCGCATCATGGAGCGGGCGGGTGTCCGGGTCCCCCGCGGTGCCCGGGCGACCGCGGAGGACCTGGCGGCCGCCTCCGCCCTGCTGCGCGAGGTGGACGCCGTCGTCGTCAAGCCCGCGCGGGGAGAGCAGGGCAAGGGCATCACCGTCGGGGTCAAGGGCGACGCCGCCCTGCAGCGCGCGGTCCGCCACGCGGCCCAGTTCTGCCCCGACGTCCTCGTGGAGGAGCTGGTGCCCGGGCAGGACCTGCGCGTCGTCGTCATCGACCGGGAGGTGGTCGCGGCCGCGGTCCGGCGGCCGGCGGAGATCATCGGCGACGGCCGGACCACCGTGGCCGACCTGGTGCGCTCCACCAGCCGCCGCCGGGAGCGGGCGACCGGTGGCGAGTCGCGGATCCCGCTGGACGACACCACCGTCGAGGTGATCGCCGCGGCCGGCTACGACATGGACGACGTCCCGCGCAACGGCGAGCGGATCCAGGTGCGGCGGACGGCGAACCTGCACACCGGCGGCACGATCGAGGACGTCACCGGCGAGCTGCACCCGGAGATCGCGGACGCCGCGGTGCGCGCCGCCGCGGCGCTGGACATCCCGGTCACGGGGATCGACTTCCTCGTGCCCGACGTCGGTGGGTCCGACTACGTCTTCATCGAGGCCAACGAGCGGCCAGGGCTGGCCAACCACGAGCCGCAGCCGACCGCGGAGCGCTTCGTCGACCTGCTCTTCCCCGAGACCCGCCGCCGCGGCTGACGCCCGGGCCGGGATCAGGCCCGGCGCCGCCGCACGCGCTCGGCGGCGAGGGTCAGGGTCGGCCCCGGGTCGCGGGCGTCCCAGACGCTGGGGACGGCGCCCGGGAACCAGCGCAGGACCGAGGCGCCGTCGGCGAGCAGGCCACCCCGGCGTTCGGCCGCGGCCCGGCGCAGGTCGCCCGCCGTCCAGAGGTAGCGCACCCCCGTGCTCCCGTCGGGCAGGGGCGGCAGCGGCAGGCCGAGCGCCTGCCGTGCCCAGGCGTCCGGGAGGTTGGGCCCGGCCGCGGTCGACAGGGCCATCGACCCGAAGAACCGGCCGTTGAGGTCGATGAGCCGCAGGGCTCCGGCGTCGTCGCGCAGGAACTGCAGCTGCACGAGCCCCGACCAGCCCAGCCCGGTCAGCAGCCGGGTGGCGCCGGCGACGAGCTCCTCGTCGACCGGCACGGTGACGGCGCGGCTGGTGACCCCGCTCGGCGTCGGCCACAGCCGCAGCGCGCGTTGCTGGACGCGCCCGTGGAGCCGGCCGTCGTGCAGCAGCCCCACCAGCGCCTCGAGCTCCCCGTCGACGGGCTCCTGCAGCAGCGCCTCGAATCCCGCGTCCTGCAGGAGCCGGACCCGCGGCCGTGCCTGCTCGACACCGGGGTAGCGGCGCGCCTCGATGCGCAGCCGCTGCCGCAGACCCGGCTGCCAGTGGGCGCGGCACTTCACCACGACCGGTCCTCTCCAGCCGGCGAGCGCGGACGGGGTCGCCAGCTCCGTGCGTGGGGTGGGCAGCCCCGCGGCGGTGGCGCGCTGCGCCAACTCGGCCTTGTCGAGCGCGGCCAGGGCTACGTCCGCCCGCGGGTGGACGACCACTGCGGGTACCGACCCCGCGCAGACCGCCAGGGCCGCCATCCAGTCGTCCCCGCTGCCGAAGACGACGTCGTACCCGCCCCCGGCGACGGCCCGCCGGACCGCCGCGACGAAGTCGTCCATGTGCCCGCGCGGGCGGGGCACGTGGTGGGTCTGCCGGCTGGAGCGGGAGGCGGCGACCATCCCACCGCCGTCGGGCGACCCGACGCCGACGTGCCAGCCCGCCCGGTCCAGCGCGCGGACGGCCGCCAGCGCCCCGCGGTCACGGCTCGACGTGAGCACGAGCGCGCGACCGGGAGAAGGCATCGCACGACCTTATGACGCCGGGTCGGGCTGCGGTCGGCTCCACCGTGCGCTCCCCCCGCACGGGGGAGGACCGGCGGGCGGTCAGGGGACCTGGCGCCGCAGGCGGCGGCGCGCGAGGTCGCGCAGCTCGCCCAGCTCCGGCCCGCGCAGCACGGCCAGGGCGCCGGCGTAGACGGCGGCCCCGCCGAGGCCTCCGGAGAGGAGCTGACCGGCCGCGGTCAGCGTGTCCGCCGGCTCGCCTCCCCAGGCCGCGAGCACGGCCGTGGCGGCGAGCCCCCCGGCGGCTGCCGCCGCGGAGGCGCGCACGGTCGTCCCCACCAGTGCCCGCGGGGTGACAGCGGCGTGCCGGCGCGCGAGCAGGGCCACGGCCAGCGCCGCCGCCAGCAGCAGGGACAGGCTGGTCGACGCCGCCAGGCCCGCGATGCCGAAGGCGACACCCAGGGTGAGGTCGCCGACGACGTTGACGACCATGGCGGCGACAGCGACGACCGTGGGGGTCCGGCTGTCCCCGACCGCCAGGCTGGCCCGCGCGGTGGTGGACCGGAGCGCGATGCCGAGGACCGCCGCGGCCGAGAAGGCGACGGCGGTGGCCGTCGCCGTCACCGCGGCCTGGTCGAAGTCACCCCGGCCGTACAAGAACTGGACGACCGGCCGGGCCAGCACGACCAGCGCGGCGACCACGGGGACCAGCAGGGCGACGAGCAGCCGTGAGGTGCGGTCCACGAGCGCGCGCAGGTCGGCCCGGCGGTCGGGCGTGCCCACGGCGCTGAACGTCGGGTAGAGCGCGGCCACGACCGTCGCGACGAGCAGTGCGTCGACGAGGTGGATCACGCGGAAGCCGAGGCTCAGCGCGGTGATGACACCCTCCCCCTGCGCCGAGCCGACGGCCCGGTCGACGAGCGTGTTGACGTTGAGGACCGCGCTGCCGACCAGCAGGGCCGGGGCCAGCCGGAGCACCTCGCGGACGTCCGGATCGCGCAGGGCCAGCCGGGGCCGCAGCCGCATGCCGGCGGCCCGCACGGCGGGGAGCTGGACGAGCATGCGGACGGCCGAGCCGACGACGAAGCCGACCGCGAGCGCCTCGATGCCGAAGCGCGGCCCCGCCCAGAGCGCCGCGCCGATCATGACCAGGTTGAACGGGACGCCCTGCAGCCCGGAGGCGAAGAAGCGGCCGTGTGCCTGGCAGGCGGCCGCGAGGACGTCGGTGGCGGCGATGAAGACGGCGGCGACGAGGACGATGCGGGTGAGCCGGACGGTCAGCGCCGCGGTCGCCTCGTCGAAGCCGGGGGCCAGCACCGCGACCACCTGCTCGGCGGCCAGGAACATCAGCACGGAGCCGGCGACGAGCACCAGCGTGCCGAGGGTCAGCACCGTGCGCACCGTGCGGTCGGCCCGCGGGCCGTCGTCCGCGGCCACCGCACGGGCGACGGGGGGCACCACTGCCCGCGCCAGTGCACCGGCGACCAGCGCGAGCACCAGGTTCATGACGCCCTGCGCGACGAGGTAGGCGTCGAGCGCTGCACCGGCCCCGAAGACGGCGGCGATGACGGCGTCCCGGACGAACCCGAGGAGTTGGCTGACGGCGGTGAGGGAGATCAGGAGCGTCGCCGCCCGGGCCACGCCTCCGCGCAGAGGTCCGCGCCGGACGTGCCCGGGTGCGGGGTCCCCGTCACTCGTCACGGGGTCCGATCATGACGCCCGCCGGCCCGGGCCGGCACGGGACCCGCCGCCGCGCCCGGCCCGGGCGATGATCAGGGGACCTGATCGTGGCGCCTCCTCCCTCACGGTGTGCGGTGCGGGAGGACACCGCGGGGTGAGGGAGGACGGCGTTCAGAGGCCGAGCTCGGCGCGGATCTCGTCGCCGTGCTGGCCGGGCCGCGGGACGCTGCCGACCGCGCCCGGCGTGCGGGAGAACCGCGGGGCGACCTCGGGCTGCCGCACGCCGTCGACCTCGACGAACACCCCCCGCTCACGGTTGTGCCGGTCCTCGGTGGCCTCCAGCAGCGACCAGACCGGCGCCACGCAGGCATCCGTGCCCTCGAACACCGACCACCACTCCGCGCGGGTGCGGGAGGCGAAGACCTCGGTGAACCGCTCCCGCAGCCCCGGCCACTGCCGGGGGTCCTCGCGGCGCGGCAGCGTCTCGTCCCCGGCCAGCCCGAGGCCCTCGAGCAGCGCGGCGTAGAACTGCTCCTCCAGCGCGCCGACGGCGAGGAACTGGTCGTCGGCGCAGCGGTAGACGTCGTAGAACGGCGCCCCGGTGTCCAGGAGGTTGCGGCCGCGGCGGTCGGTCCACACCCCGGCGTCCAGCATCCCGTGGATCATCGTGGTCAGGACGGCGGTCCCGTCGACGATCGCCGCGTCGACCACCTGCCCCTCCCCCGTGGCCCGGGCGTGCAGCAGCGCGGCGAGCGCACCGAGCGCCAGGAACACTCCCCCGCCCCCGAAGTCGCCGAGCAGGTTCAGCGGCGGAGCCGGGCGCTCGTCCGGGCGCCCGCTGGCGCCGAGCGCGCCGGTCAGTGCGATGTAGCCGATGTCGTGGCCGGCGCTGTGCGCGAGCGGCCCGCTCTGCCCCCAGCCGGTCATCCGGCCGTAGACGAGCGCGGGGTTCTCCCCCAGCAACGCGTCCGGGCCCAGCCCCAGACGCTCCATCACGCCCGGCCGGAAGCCCTCCAGCAGGACGTCGGCTCGCCGCACGAGGGCGCGCACCACCTCCAGGTCGGCCGGGTCCTTGAGGTCGAGGGCGATCGAGCGCTTGCCGCGGTCGAGCAGGGAGGTCGCGCCCAGCGAGCCCAGCAGTCCCCCGCGGTCGCCCTTCCGGTCGATGCGCACCACGTCGGCGCCGAGGTCGGCCAGCAGCATCCCGCAGAACGGACCCGGCCCCAGCCCGGCGAACTCGACGACCCGCACGCCCTCCAGCGGTCCCACGGCGTCCTCCCCTGCTCCGGGCCGCGCGCGTGCGACCCTCCCGGGGGCATGCTGCCCGACGCCGCACAGGGGAGGAGAGCCAGGTCACATGGCCTACCTGCTGGCAGCGCTCGGCGGGGCGCTGGGCGCGCTCGGGCGCTGGGGCCTGGCCGAGGCGTTCCCCCACTCCCCCGCCGGCCTGCCCTGGGCGACCCTCGGCGTGAACGTGACCGGCTGCCTCATCCTCGGCGCGCTGGCGGCGGTCCTGGTGGCGCGCGCTCCGGGCTCCCTCTGGGCCCGCCCGTTCCTGGGCGTGGGCGTGCTCGGCGGCTTCACCACGTACTCGACCTTCGCGGTGGAGGTCGTCCGGCTGGTGGAGGCCGGGGCGGTCGGCACCGCGCTGTCCTACGTCGCGCTCTCGGTGCTCGGCGGCATCACCGCCGCGGCCGCCGGGACGCTGGCCGGCCGCGCCCTCGCCGGAGCGCCCCGGTGACGCCGTGGCTGGTGGTCGCGGGCGCCCTGGTCGGCGCGCCGCTGCGGCTGCTGGCCGAGCGGGTCGCCGTGGCCCGGCGGGGAGCGGGCAGCGTGCTGGGCACCTTCACCGTCAACGTGGCGGGCAGCGCGCTGCTCGGCGTCCTCCTCGGGACCGCCACCGCCCCGGCGTGGGTGGTCGCGCTGGTGGGCGTCGGCCTGTGCGGCACGCTCACCACGTTCTCGACGTTCGGCACCGAGGTGGTCCGGCTGGCGGAGGCCCGCGCCCCCCTCCGTGCCGTGGCGTACGTGATCGCGACCGTGCTCGTGGGACTGACGGCCGCGGCGGGCGGGTACGCGCTCGGCCGGGTGATCTGAGCCGCCCCGCGCAGCGGGGCAGCCTGGGGCTGGATAGGGTCGGGGCGGTATGGCGGAGAACACGAAGCAGACGGTCGGGGCGGACAGCCCCGTCGTCGTGGTCGCCAACCGGCTTCCGGTGGACCAGGTCATCGAGCCGGACGGCAGCACCCGGTGGCAGCGGAGCCCCGGTGGGCTGGTCACGGCGCTCGAGCCGTTCGTCGCCGGGCGCGGTGGCGCGTGGGTCGGCTGGTCCGGGTCCGCCGGCGAGGCGCCCGAGCCGTTCGAGTCATCGGGCATGTCGCTGATCCCCGTCGAGCTCAGCGAGGAGGAGGTCGACCGCTACTACGAGGGCATGTCGAACGCCTCGCTGTGGCCGCTGTACCACGACGTGGTCGAGAAGCCCGAGTACCACCGCGCCTGGTGGGACACCTACGTGCAGGTCAACAAGCGGTTCGCCGAGCGCGCCGCGGCGGTGGCGGCCGAGGGCGCCATCGTCTGGGTGCACGACTACCAGCTGCAGCTGGTGCCGGCGATGCTGCGGCAGGTCCGGCCGGACCTGACCATCGGCTTCTTCCTGCACATCCCGTTCCCGCCCTACGAGCTGTTCACCCAGCTCCCCTGGCGGTCGGCCATCGTGGAGGGGCTGCTCGGCGCGGACCTGGTCGGCTTCCAGCGCCCGTCGGCGGCCGTGAACTTCGTGCAGTTGGCCCGGCGGTTGCACGACCTGAGCTGCAAGCGCGACCAGATCGAGTACGACGGCCGCACGGTGGTGGCCAAGGCCTTCCCGATCTCCATCGACGTCCGGGCCTTCGACGAGCTCGCCTCCTCCCCGGAGGTGCTGGCGCGGGCGAAGGAGATCCGCGCCGAACTCGGCAACCCGGACAAGATCATCCTGGGTGTCGACCGGCTGGACTACACCAAGGGCATCAGCGTCCGGCTCAACGCGTTCCAGGAGCTGCTCGAGGACGGTGCGGTCGAGGCCCCCGACACGGTGCTGGTGCAGGTCGCGACGCCGAGCCGCGAGCGCGTCGAGCACTACGTGCACATGCGCGAGACGATCGAGCAGCAGGTCGGCCACATCAACGGCGTCTTCGGCTCCATCGCCGGCCCCGCCGTCCACTACTTCAACCAGTCGATGCCGCGCGAGGAGCTCGCCGCGCTGTACCGGGCCGCCGACGTCATGCTCGTGACCCCCTACCGCGACGGCATGAACCTGGTGGCCAAGGAGTACGTCGCGGCGCGCGGTGACCTCCGTGGCGCGCTGGTGCTGTCGGAGTTCGCCGGGGCCGCGGCCGAGCTGCGGCAGGCCTTCCTGGTCAACCCGCACGACATCGCCAGCGTCAAGACCCAGCTGGTCCGGGCGCTGCGCATCGAGCCGGCCGAGGCCGCGAAGCGGATGCGGACCATGCGCCGGCACCTGTTCCGCAACGACCTCGACCACTGGGCCAGCTCGTTCTTCGAGGCGCTGCGGGGCCAGGCGTGACCTCGCCCGGCCTCGACGAGGCGCTGACGGCGCTCGCCGCGCGCCGGCCGCTGCTGGTCGCCAGCGACTACGACGGTGTGCTCGCCCGTCTTCGCGATGACCCGGCGGCGGCCGTCCCGGAGCCCGGTGTCGCCGAGGTGCTGGCGCGGCTGGCGGCGGTCGACGGCGTCACGGTCGCCCTCGTCAGCGGCCGCGGAGTCGAGGACCTGCGCCGGACCAGCGGGCTGTCGGGTCCCTTCCGCTGGATCGGCAGCCACGGTGCGGAGTTCGACGGCCCGCTCGCCGGTGCGGACGCCGGTCGGCGGGACGAGCTCGCCGGGGTGCTGCGGCCGTTGGTCGAGAGCGCACCCGGCGCCCGGCTGGAGATCAAGCCGGCCAGCGTCGCCGTCCACGTGCGGCAGGTGGCCGATCGCACCCGAGCGGCCGAGCTGCTGGAGCAGGCCCGCCGGGCGGTGGATCCGTCACTGACGCTGAAGCCGGGCAAGGACGTCCTGGAGGTGGCGGTCACCGACGCGCACAAGGGTGCGGCGGTGCAGCGGCTCGTCGGCGAGCTGGGTGCGCGGGCTGCGCTCTACCTCGGCGACGACGTCACCGACGAGGACGCGTTCCGGGCACTGCGGCCCGACGACCTGACGGTCAAGGTGGGTGACGGTGAGACCGCAGCCCGCCACCGGGTGGCCGGGCCCGAGGCCGTGGTGGGCCTCCTCGGGGCGCTCGCCGACCGCCTGGGCTGAGTCCGCCGCGTCCTCGTGTCGTACCGCGCGGCGGACGGCCGGACCGGTGTCCGGCGGTCACCGTGCCCCGCGGTGTCGACATGCCCGCATTTCTCTCCGGGGAACTGCGGAAATGGGGAGGGTGCGCGGCGACGAGCGTTTCGGCGTTGTCGACGAATCACGCGCCGGAGACGCTGACCCGGGAATGGCGTAACGATCTCGGAATGCGTTCCGGAACGGTGCTCTGGGACCTGGGTGGAGTCACGACAATGAGAGAGCCGCCACACCGGCGCGACATCTCTCTCCCAGGACGGTCCAGCGTGCACGCAGCTCCCCCCTCCCCCGGTACCCGGCGGCGTGCCGGATGGTTCGCCGACCGCCCCCTGGCGGTGAAGTTCGGTGCCCTCATCGGCACGGTCGTCGTCGGCTGCGGCGGCATCCTCGCGTCCATGCTCGTGGGCAACTCCGACGTCCAGGACATCAACGCGCACACCGGGGACCTCAACACCGCCGAGGCGGTGGTCCTCCAGCTCGACACGCGGGCCAGCGAGCTCAAGGTCGACGCGTACAAGGCCCTGGTCCGCCCCGACCCGGCCGTGCAGCTCGAGGAGCTGGCGGACGACATCGCCACCGCCGAGGAGCTGCTGGCCGCCCTGCAGGCGGTGGAGCTGACCGGTGAGAGCGCGGTCGCCGTCGACGGGGTGCTCGACAGCTTCGGCGACTACACCCAGGCCATCGAGGCGTTCGTCGGCGCGACCGCGGCCGACCAGGCGGGCATGCGACTGCGCTGGGAGGAGATCCAGGCCGCCAACGACCTGACCGACGGCGCGGTGGGCGCCGCGAAGGACGCGCTGATCGGCGAGAGCATCGCCGCCGAGCAGGAGCTCGCCGCCACCATCACGCGGTCCCAGACGACGAGCCTGGTCATCGCGCTCGTCGCGGTGGCCCTCATGGCGGTCATGGGCTGGTTCACCATGGTGTCGGTGACGCGTCCGGTCCAGCGGGTGAAGCAGTCGCTGGAGGCCCTCGCGACGGGCGACATGACCGTGGACACCGGGGTGTCCTCGCGGGACGAGGTCGGCCGGATGGCGGCCGCGCTCGACGCCGCCCGGACCAGCCTGCGGGGGGTCCTGGCCTCGGTCGCCGACTCGGCGACGGCGGTGGCGGCCTCGTCGGAGGAGCTGAGCGCTTCCTCGGCGCAGATCGCGGCCGGAGCGGAGGAGACCTCGACGCAGTCCGGGGTGGTGGCCTCGGCGGCCGAGGAGGTCAGCCGCAGCGTGGAGACCGTCGCCGCGGGTGCGGAGCAGATGGGTGCCTCGATCCGGGAGATCGCGAGCAACGCGGCGGAGGCCTCGGAGGTTGCGGCGCGTGCGGTGACGGCGGCGGAGACGACGACGGCGACGGTGGCGAAGCTGGGGGAGTCGAGCGCGGAGATCGGCAATGTCGTCAAGGTGATCACGAGCATCGCCGAGCAGACCAACCTGCTGGCGCTCAACGCCACCATCGAGGCCGCCCGCGCCGGTGAGGCCGGCAAGGGCTTCGCGGTGGTGGCCAACGAGGTGAAGGAGCTGGCGCAGGAGACGGCGAAGGCGACCGAGGACATCGCCCGCCGGGTGCAGGCGATCCAGGGCGACACGACGGCGGCGGTGGCGGCGATCGGGGAGATCAGCACGATCGTCGCGCAGATCTCCGACCGGCAGACCACCATCGCCAGCGCGGTGGAGGAGCAGACGGCCACCACGAGCGAGATGTCCCGCTCGGTGCAGGAGGCCGCCGGTGGCACCGGCGAGATCGCCGCCAACATCACCGGGGTCTCCACCGCCGCCGATTCCACCACCCAGGCGCTGACCCAGACGCGGGTCGCCGTGGACGAGCTGTCCCGGATGGCCGCCGACCTGCGCACCACCGTGGGTCGCTTCGTGTACTGATGCACCACCGGCGACTCCCTGGGGCGGGGGGCTCTCCGACCATTCCGGTCGGAGAGCTCCCCGCCGCTCGTCGTGTTCGGGTCGACAAATCTGCTGTGCAGAGAATGGTCGCGCAGGCATTTCGCGCGACATGCGCGACACGTACTGCCTCAACGCTAAGAAACCCGCCGGCCGGGTGACGATCTGCTCGTACGGAACGCATTCCCACCCCCGGGGCAGGGCAGTCGGCCCGCCCGCTCGAGAACGAGGAAGCCTCGCCATGTCCGCACCACGGCCCGACGCAACAGGTCGGCACTGGTACCGCGACCGCGGTATCGGGACACGGATCTTCGCGGTCTGCGCCGCCCTCCTCCTGGGGATGCTGGCCGCCACGGTCACCGGCATCACCGGCACCCAGCGCGTAGCGGATCTGCACGCGGAGGCGCGCGACGCGGTCGCCGCCCAGCGCGTCGTGGAGGGGGCGCGCTACGACCTGCTCTGGGCCGCCAACTGGCAGAACATCACCGCGTGGAAGGCGCGGGTCGAGGGTGGTGCCGTCGCCGCGGCCGCCGACGGCGACAACGTCGCCGCCTACCGCGACGGCGCGGCCGGCTTCGAGGCCCTCTTCGAGCTCGACCGCGACCAGCTGGACGCCGACGCCGAGGCCAGCCTCGAGGTGATCGAGCAGAACTGGGCGTTGATGAGCGACTACAACGACCAGATCTTCCTGCTGTGGCAGCAGGGGCGCCTCGACGAGGGCGACGCCCTCTCGCAGGGCGAGAAGTGGGACGTCTTCTACGTCCTCGACCAGGCGATGGTGGAGCTGGTCGCATCGGTCGACGCCCGTGTCGCGGAGTCGGAGGCTGCGGTCGTCGACGCCCGCTCCGAGACGCTGACGGTGTCCCTGGTCGTCTCGGCCGTGGCATTCCTGCTCGGTGGCGGTCTGGCGCTGCTCGTCTCGCGGGGCATCACCCGCGGGGTCCAGGAGGTCAAGGCCGGGCTCGAGCGGCTGGCTGCGCGTGACCTGACCACCCGGCTGGCGGTGCGCGGCCGTGACGAGATCGGCCAGATGGCCACGGCGCTCAACACTGCCGCCGACGCGATGGCGACCACCATCGCCGACATCGTCTCCTCGGCGGACGCGGTCGCGGCCAGCTCGGAGGAGCTGAGCGCGTCGTCGGCGCAGATCGCGGCCTCGGCCGAGGAGACCAGCGCTCAGTCGGGTGTGGTGTCGGGTGCGGCGGAGGAGGTGTCGCGCAGCGTGGAGACGGTCGCGGCGGGTGCCGAGCAGATGGGCGCGTCGATCCGGGAGATCGCCAGCAATGCGGCGGAGGCCTCGGAGGTTGCGGCGCGTGCGGTGACGGCGGCGGAGACGACGACGGCGACGGTGGCGAAGCTGGGGGAGTCCTCGGCGGAGATCGGCAACGTGGTGAAGGTGATCACGAGCATCGCCGAGCAGACGAACCTGCTGGCGCTGAACGCCACGATCGAGGCCGCCCGGGCCGGTGAGGCGGGCAAGGGGTTCGCGGTGGTGGCGAACGAGGTGAAGGAGCTGGCGCAGGAGACGGCGAAGGCGACCGAGGACATCGCCCGCCGGGTGCAGGCGATCCAGGGCGACACGACGGCGGCGGTGGCGGCGATCGGGGAGATCTCCCAGATCGTCGCGCAGATCTCCGACCGGCAGACCACCATCGCCAGCGCGGTGGAGGAGCAGACGGCGACGACGAGCGAGATGTCGCGGTCGGTGCAGGAGGCCGCCGGCGGCACCGGGCAGATCGCGGAGAACATCACCAGCGTCTCCACTGCCGCGGGCGCCACCACCCAGGCGCTGACCCAGACCCGCTCCGCCGTGGACGAGCTGTCCCGGATGGCCGCCGACCTGCGCACCACCGTCGGGAGGTTCACCTACTAGGAGGGCCCGTTCAACTGCCTCTCCCGCGCGTGGGGTGAGCATCGACGGGAGCCGGCGAGGGGCGCTCGACCACTGGTCGGGCGCCCCTCGTCGCGTGGCCGGATTCCGGCACCATTCCGGGTACCGGCGCCGTTGTCGACAATGGCGAAATGGCCACCGCCACGGCCGAGTCGACTCGTGGACTTCGTGTCCGAATCGTTGTTCTCGCCATTTCGCAACACGGCCGGAAAGCCTCGACAGCTGACGGCGCCCGGCCTTAGCTTCTCCACGGCTACCGAAAGCGGCGACGAGTTCGTCCGTTGGTCCTCCGGATTCGGTCGCACTCGCATTCCTCTCCAGAACGGACTTCTCCAGTGGCACTTGTCGCGCAGCGCGCGCACGGCCGGATGTCGGTATCCGCCAAGATCCTCAGCTCGGTCTCCGTCGCGGTCCTCGCCGGCGTCGCCGTCGGGGCCGTGGGCGCGACCTCCCTCGGCGATGCCGCCGACAAGGCCGACGCCACCTACCGTGAGAGCACCCAGGCGCTCGTGCAGGTGGAGGAGATGCGGTCGCAGCTGCTGACCCTCCAGCTCAACCAGACCGCCCTGCTGCTGCCGAACGTCAGCCCCGAGAACGCCAAGACGTGGGCCGAGGGCGCCGCGGCGGCTGCCGAGGCGTTCGGCCAGGCCGGTGTGACCTATCTCGGCACGGCGCCCACCGCCGAGCAGGAGGCGCTGGCCGAGCAGGCCCTGGGCACGTACGACACCTGGGGCGGGGTCTACGCCCAGACGCGGCAGGCCTACAGCGCCGGTGACGCCGTCGCGGCCGGCGCGCTGTACGCGCAGTCGGCGAAGCTCATGGACCAGCTCACCGGGGAGATCGACCAGCTCCTCGCCTCCGAGATCTCCGAGGCGAGCGACTCCGCCGCCGCGGTCGCCGACACCAGTGAGCGGGCGCGGACGCTCGTCTTCGCGCTGCTGGCCATCGGCTCGGCCGTCGCCCTCGCGGTCGGCTTCTTCGTCGCGCGCGGCATCCGCCGGAACCTGGAGAAGGTGCAGCACGTCATCCAGGGGCTGGCCGAGGGCGACCTCACCCGGCAGACCGGCATCCAGCAGTCCGACGAGATCGGGCAGATGGCAACGGCCCTCGACGAGGCGCAGGAGAGCCTGCGCGCCGTGATGGCATCGGTCGTCGCCTCCGCGGACGCGGTCGCGGCCAGCTCGGAGGAGCTCTCGGCGTCGTCCGCGCAGATCTCGTCCTCGGCGCAGGAGACCTCCGCCCAGTCGGGTGTGGTGGCCTCGGCAGCCGACGAGGTGTCGCGCAACGTGCAGACCGTCGCGGCGGGGGCCGAGCAGATGGGTGCCTCGATCCGGGAGATCGCCAGCAACGCGGCGGAGGCCTCGGAGGTGGCGGCGCGTGCGGTGACCGCCGCGGAGACCACCACGGCCACCGTCGCGAAGCTGGGCGAGTCCTCGGCGGAGATCGGCAACGTCGTCAAGGTGATCACCTCGATCGCGGAGCAGACCAACCTGCTGGCGCTCAACGCCACCATCGAGGCGGCGCGCGCCGGGGAGGCCGGCAAGGGCTTCGCGGTGGTCGCCAACGAGGTGAAGGAGCTGGCGCAGGAGACGGCGAAGGCCACCGAGGACATCGCCCGCCGCGTGCTGGCCATCCAGGGCGACACCACCGCGGCGGTGACGGCGATCGAGGAGATCAGCACGATCGTCGCGCAGATCTCCGACCGGCAGACCACCATCGCCAGCGCGGTGGAGGAGCAGACGGCCACGACGAACGAGATGTCGCGGTCGGTGCAGGAGGCCGCCGACGGCACCGGTCAGATCGCGGCCAACATCACCAACGTCTCGGGTGCGGCGGACTCCACCACGCAGGCGCTGACCCAGACCCGCACCGCCGTCGACGAGCTGTCCCGCATGGCCACCGACCTGCGCACCACCGTCGGGAGGTTCTCCTACTGACCTGACGCGAGCTTCCCCCGGCCGGGCCGGGTGGTGACCCCTTCCCCGGTCGCCACCCGGCCCGCGCCTTTCGCGGGCGGTCGAAATGCATTCCCGCCCGCGCGGTGACCGGCATGTGCGGTGACGCCATGTCGACTCCGGAAAGTGCGGTGACGGACCATTCTTCCGACGCCCCGCGACACGTCGCAATTTCGGCCGATCCCGGCCCATTGAGAGTTCTATCTTTCCCCTTGCAAGACAACTCGCGCCGGGTGCCCACATCGGCCGCCGCCCGGTGCCCGATCTCCCCCACTTCTCGTCCCTGGAGCACCGCCATGACCGCAGCCGTCCGTCCGCCCACCACGTCGGGCAGCCGTCGCGTCGACCAGCAGGCCGCCAGCCGGTCCGCCCTGGCCCGGTTGGGCGACCTCTCGGTCAAGACGAAGATCCTCAGCGCCGTCTCGGTCACCGCCGTCGTGGCCGCCGGCATCGGTGCCCTGGGCGTCTCCGGGATGAGCGCGGCGGCCGACGACGCCGACCGGCTCTACGAGAACAACCTCAAGGGCGCCGTCCAGGCGGCGACCCTGGACCAGCTGCTCAGTGGCCTGCGCGTCGTGACGCGCGACGCGCTGATCGCCGAGACCCCGGCGCAGAAGCAGGAGAAGTTCGCGGCTGCCGAGGGCTACGTCGCCGAGTTCCACGAGGTCGCCAAGGCCTACGGGGCAGGTACTACTCAGCCGGAGAAGCTCGCCATGGTGGAGGAGATCACCGCCGACATCGACGCGTACTTCGCCATCCAGACCGGGCCCATGGCCCCCTTGGCGGCCGCAGGGGACGTCCGCGGGTGGTCGGTCGTGAACCAGGCGCAGGCCACCCCGGTGGTGGAGGAGCTCGCCGGTGACCTGGAAGAACTACGCGACATCGAGATGGCCGAGGCCGCGGAGGCCAGCGCCAACGTCCGTGGCAACTACGAGTCGCAGCGCACCCTGACCGTCGCCGTGATCGTCGCCGGGATCCTGGCGGCGCTCGGTCTCGGCTTCGCCGTGGCGACGGGCATCGCCCGCGCCGTCCGGAAGGTGCAGGACGTCGCGACCGGGCTGGCCGCCGGTGACCTGACGCGCACCAGTGGTCTGCAGAGCCGTGACGAGCTCGGCCGGATGGGTCGCGCGCTGGACGAGGCCGTGGACAACCTGCGCGAGGTCCTGGCGGGTGTGGCGGGGTCGGCGGATGCGGTGGCGGCGTCGTCGGAGGAGCTGTCGGCGTCGTCGGCGCAGATCTCGGCGGGTGCGGAGGAGACGTCCGCGCAGTCGGGTGTGGTCTCGGGTGCGGCGGAGGAGGTCTCGCGCAGCGTGCAGACGGTGGCCGCGGGTGCGGAGCAGATGGGTGCCTCGATCCGGGAGATCGCGCAGAACGCGAACGAGGCGGCGCGGGTCGCCGCGGCGGCGGTGGGTGAGGCCGAGACGACCACGGCGACGATCACCAGGCTCGGGGAGTCCAGCAAGGAGATCGGCGACGTGGTGAAGGTGATCACGAGCATCGCGGAGCAGACCAACCTGCTGGCGCTCAACGCCACCATCGAGGCGGCGCGCGCCGGTGAGGCCGGCAAGGGCTTCGCGGTGGTCGCGAACGAGGTGAAGGAGCTGGCGCAGGAGACGGCGAAGGCCACCGAGGACATCGCCCGCCGGGTGGAGGCGATCCAGGGCGACACCGGGGGCGCGGTCGCGGCGATCGGGCGGATCAGCGAGGTGATCGCCCAGATCAACGACTACCAGACGACGATCGCCTCGGCCGTGGAGGAGCAGACCGCCACGACGAGCGAGATGTCGCGGTCGGTGCAGGAGGCCGCCGGTGGCACGACGCAGATCGCGGAGAACATCTCCGGGGTCTCCACCGCCGCGGACTCGACCACCCAGGCGCTGACCCAGACCCGCACCGCCGTGGACGAGCTGTCCCGGATGGCCGCCGACCTGCGCACCACGGTGAGCCGCTTCACCTACTGATCGCATACTCAGTGCCCGCCGCGAACGCCGGTGGTGACCGTTTCCCGGTCACCACCGGCGTTCGCATTTCCTCGTCCACCGGCGAAGCGCGCGCCCGAACTCCGATGTCGACAAGGGCACATGCATTCGTCGGTCACCGCGCTATTTCGCTTCGCCGAACGGACACGCATGCAAATCGGTGACGACATCGTCCTGAATGCCACACCATGGCTGTGCGCACGGGAGTCGTCCGGAACGACCATTCGAGAAGGACGTGGCCCTGGTGATCCGCGCACCCTTGTCGCATCCAGTTTCTCCAGGAGCAGTCATGTCCAACTCCGCCATGCCCGGCCGCGCCGGGCACCTCGGCAGCTGGTTCGCCGACCGCGGGGTGCGCACGAAAGTGCTCGCCGCCGTGTCGGTCGCCGCCGTCGTCGCCCTGGTCGTCGGTGTGCTCGGCCTGGCCTCCCTCGGCAGCGCCGCCGAGCGCACCCAGAAGATGCACTCGCAGCACGTGGTCGGTACCCAGCTGGCCGAGGAGATGCGGTTCCAGCTGATGAACGTCCGGTTCACCAGCACCAGCCGCTCCTACGCCACCACCCCTGAGCTCAAGCAGCGCTACACCGACGACCGGGTGGCCGCACGGGAGGCACTGAAGACCGCCGGCCGGAGCTACCTGACCATGCCCGGCGTCTCCACCGAGGAGCTCGGCCTCGTGCAGGGTGTCCTCGACGGGGTCGAGGAGTACTTCACCATCGCCGGCACCATGGACGCGCTGATCGGAGCGGGCCGGATGGCGGAGTTCAACGACGTGCGGGCCAACCAGATCACCCCGCTGACCGAGCGGATGGTCGCCGACCTCCAGACCCTCACCGAGCTCAAGGTGACGGAGGCGACCGCGGACGCGGACGCGGCGCAGGACTCCTACGCCTCCACTCGCACCGCTCTGCTGGCCACCTTGGTGGTCGGCCTCGTGCTCGCCGGGATCTGCGGCTTCCTCGTGGCTACCGGCTTCGCCCGCGGGGTCCGCCGGATCCAGGCCGCCGCCGAGGCGCTCGCCGCCGGTGACCTGACGCGCACCAGTGGTCTGCAGAGCCGTGACGAGCTCGGCCGGATGGGTCGCGCGCTGGACGAGGCCGTGGGCAGCCTGCGCTCGGTGCTGGGTGGTGTGGCCGCGTCGGCGGATGCGGTGGCGGCGTCGTCGGAGGAGCTCTCGGCATCCTCGGCGCAGATCTCGGCGGGTGCGGAGGAGACCGCGGCTCAGTCGGGTGTGGTGTCGGGTGCGGCCGAGGAGGTGTCGCGCAGCGTGCAGACGGTGGCCGCGGGTGCGGAGCAGATGGGTGCCTCGATCCGGGAGATCGCGAGCAACGCGGCGGAGGCCTCGGAGGTTGCGGCGCGTGCGGTGACGGCGGCGGAGACGACGACGGCCACCGTCGCCAAGCTGGGCGAGTCGAGCGCGGAGATCGGCAACGTGGTGAAGGTGATCACGAGCATCGCGGAGCAGACGAACCTGCTGGCGCTGAACGCCACGATCGAGGCCGCCCGCGCCGGTGAGGCCGGCAAGGGGTTCGCGGTGGTCGCGAACGAGGTGAAGGAGCTGGCGCAGGAGACGGCGAAGGCGACCGAGGACATCGCCCGCCGGGTGCAGGCGATCCAGGGCGACACGACGGCGGCGGTGGCGGCGATCGGGGAGATCAGCACGATCGTCGCGCAGATCTCCGACCGGCAGACCACCATCGCCAGCGCGGTGGAGGAGCAGACGGCGACGACGAGCGAGATGTCCCGCTCGGTGCAGGAGGCCGCCGGCGGCACCGGGCAGATCGCGGAGAACATCTCCGGGGTCTCCACCGCCGCCGATTCCACCACCCAGGCGCTCACCCAGACCCGCTCCGCCGTGGACGAGCTGTCCCGGATGGCCGCCGACCTGCGCACCACGGTGGGTCGCTTCACCTACTGAGACGGGCCCCTGGAAGACCCCGTCCCTCCGGCCCGCTCACGGGGGCGGGGCCTTCCCCCGGCCGGGGGGTCGGTCGCGGGCGATGAACTGCCGATAACACGGCTGACCGGTGTGGTGCGGGTTCACCTTGAATCCGCGGCCGATCCGCCGATGACCCAACGGGGCCGACTGTGCTCCGTCGCGATGAGAGAGAAGGCAGCAGTGGACGGTCTGGACGACATCGTCGAGGAATTCCTCGTCGAGAGCCACGAGAACCTCGATCAGCTCGACACCGACCTGGTCGCGCTCGAGCAGGAGCCGAACTCCCGTGAGCGGCTGTCCAGCATCTTCCGGACCATCCACACCATCAAGGGCACCAGCGGCTTCCTGGCGTTCAACCGCCTGGAGGAGGTCACGCACGTCGGCGAGAACATGCTCTCCCGCCTGCGTGACGGTGAGCTCGCCCTGACGCCCCAGCGCACCAGCGTGCTGCTGCAGATGGTCGACACGGTCCGGTCGCTGCTGACCTCGATCGAGGCGTCCGGGGGCGAGGGCTCGGTGGACGTCTCCGCCGTCGTCGCCGCCATCAGCGCGGCCATGGAGGACGGCCCGGCCGCCGTGGTCGAGGCCCCTGCGGTCGAGGCGCCTGCGGTCGAGGCCCCCGCGGCGGAGGAGGCCGCTCCGGCGGCACCCGCGAGGAAGGCGCCCGCCAAGCCGGCCGCGAAGGCCCCGGCCAAGCCGGCCGCGAAGGCCCCGGCCAAGCCGGCCGCGAAGGCCCCGGCCAAGCCGGCCGCGAAGGCCCCGGCCAAGCGCGCGCCGCGTGCCAAGGCCGTCCCCGCTCCCGTCGTCGAGGAGCTGCCCGAGAGCCCGCAGGAGGACCTGCGGACCGACCTGTCCGAGGAGCCGCTCACCCCGGCCCTCGCCGCCGAGGAGCACCCGGTGTCCGAGTCCGTCGCCGTCGACCACCCCGAGGGGGAGGCCGTCCCCGCCGACGCCGCCGCCGGCGGCCAGGTCCGCCGTGCCGTCGCCGACAGCACGATCCGCGTGGACGTCGACCTGCTCGACGAGCTCATGCTGCTCGTCGGTGAGCTGGTGCTCACCCGCAACCAGATCGTGCAGAACGTCGCACGGCAGACCGACACCGACCTGATCCGCGCCTCCCAGCGGCTCAACCTGATCGCCAGCGAGCTGCAGGAGGGCGTCATGAAGACGCGCATGCAGCCCATCGACCACATCTGGTCCAAGCTCCCGCGCGTCGTCCGCGACCTCGGTCTCCAGCTGAAGAAGTCCATCCGCCTGGAGATGGAGGGCCGGGAGACCGAGCTCGACAAGACGCTGCTCGAGGCCGTCAAGGACCCGCTGACCCACCTGGTCCGCAACTCCGTCGACCACGGCATCGAGGCGCCCGAGGACCGCAAGAAGGCGGGCAAGCCCACCGAGGGCGTCCTCACCCTGCGCGCCCGGCACGAGAGCGGCCAGGTCGTGGTCGAGGTGGCCGACGACGGCGCCGGGATCGACCCGGTCAAGCTCGGGGCCCGCGCCGTCCAGCGCGGTCTGCTCACCCAGGACGCGCTGTCCCGGATGAGCCCGGCGGACATCCTCCAGCTGATCTTCCTGCCCGGCTTCTCCACCGCCGCGGCGGTCACCAACGTCTCCGGCCGCGGCGTCGGCATGGACGTCGTCAAGACCAACATCGAGTCGATCGGCGGCACGATCGAGGTCGAGTCCGACCCGGGCGTGGGCACGGTCTGCCGGCTGCGTATCCCGCTGACGCTGGCGATCGTCCCCGCGCTGACCGTCGAGTGCGCCTCCGACCGGTACGCGATCCCGCAGATCAGCCTGCAGGAGCTCGTGTCGCTGGACGCCGAGAAGGCCGCCAACGCCGTCGAGGAGGTCGGCGGCGCGCCGGTCTACCGGCTCCGCGGGGAGCTGCTCCCGCTCGTCCGGCTCACCGATGTCCTGGGCCTGACCTCCGAGCGGCACGACGGGCACGTCGTCATCGCGGTCCTCCGCTCCGAGGGCCGGCGCTTCGGCCTCGTCGTGGACCGGGTCATCAACACCGAGGAGATCGTCGTCAAGGCCGTGGGCGGGCAGCTCAAGTCCATCGGCCTCTACTCGGGGGCGACCGTCCTCGGCGACGGCACGGTGGCGCTGATCCTCGACGTGCAGGCGCTCGCCCGTCGGGCGCTGCGCACCGAGAGCACCGACCGGCAGGAGGCCCGGGCCGGCTCGCTCCAGGTCGCGTCCGCCGAGACCGACCGGCAGCGGATGCTGCTGGCGGCCATCGGGGGCGGCCGCCGGGTGGCCATCCCGCTCGACACGGTCACCCGCCTCGAGCAGGTCCGCACCGAGGCGGTGGAGAAGGTCGGCAACCGGGAGGTCGTGCAGTACCGCGGGGCCATCCTGCCGATGGTCCGGCTGGACCGGCACCTGGGCGCCTACGGCGAGAGCGACCGGGAGGTGCTCGAGGTCATCGTCTACGCCGACCACGGCCGCAGCGTCGCCATCGTCGTGGAGGAGATCCTCGACATCGTCGACGGCGAGGCCGCCGTGCGCAGCGACATCGACGACATGGGTCTGCTCGGCTCCGCCGTCCTCGGGGACAAGGTCACCGAGCTGCTCGACGTCCGGGCCGCGATCCTCGCCGCCGACCCGGCGTTCTACTCCGCCCCTCCCACGACGACGCCCGACGGCGTCCCCACCGCTCTGCTGGAGGTCTGACGTGACCGCTCCGACCCACACCCTCGCGCCGGCGACCAGTGGCCAGCTGGCCACCTTCCGGCTGGACGGCGACCTGTACGGCATCGAGGTCGAGCACGTGCAGGAGGTGCTGCGCAGCCAGCAGCTCACCCGTGTGCCGCTCGCGCCGACGGCGGTCGCCGGCCTGATCAACCTGCGTGGCCAGGTGGTCACCGCGATCGAGCTGCGCGAGCGGCTCGGCCGGCCGCCGCGCCCCGAGGGCACCGACCCCGTCGTCATCGTCGTCCGGCTGCACGGCGAGGCGGTCAGCATGCTGGTCGACTCCATCGCCGACGTGGTCGATGTCGACGCCAGCGACTTCGAGGCGCCGCCGGACACGCTCGAGGGTCAGGCCCGTGACCTCATCCGCGGCGCCTACAAGCTCGACGGGAAGCTGCTGCTGGCGCTGGACGTCCAGAAGGCCGTCAGCGCTTAGTCATCCGTCCTCCTCCGGAGGACACCGCGGCCACGTGCCGTCCCCCGGTGGGCGGAGCGTGTCCGTCGTGCCTGCGCGGACCCTCCGGGCCCACTCGGCACGACCAGGCAGGAGTAGAGCGGCGGGGAGGGTGACCTCCCCGCCGCTCAGCCGTTTCCGGGGCCGAGGACGAGGGTCACCGTGAGACCGCCGCCGGGGGCGTTCGCCGCGGTCACCCGGCCGCCGTGGGCGGCGGCGACGGCGGCGACGATCGCCAGTCCCAGTCCGGCGCCGCCCCGCTCGTGCCGGGCGTCGTCCACGCGGCTGAAGCGGTCGAACAGCCGGGGCAGCCGGTCCGGTGGGACGCCGGGGCCCGTGTCGTGGACGGCGATCTCCGCGCTCTCGGGGCCGGTGGCGCGTACCTCCACGGTCACGGTCCCGCCGTCCGGCGTGTGCCGCAGCGCGTTGTCGACGAGGTTGGCCACCGCCCGCTCCACGCCCGCCGTGTCACCGCGCACCACCGCGGCCCCGGCGGTCCGCAGCCCCACCGCCCGCCGCGTCGCCAGGGTGCGGAACCGGCCGACCACCCGGTCGACGAGCTCGTCGAGGTCCAGGGGCCGGGAAGCCTCCAGGTGGCCGGTGTCGGCGCGGGCCAGCACGAGCAGGTCGTCGACCAGCCCGGAGAGCCGGCCGGCCTCGGCCAGCGCGGTGTCCAGACCTCCGCGCACCGACTCGTCGGCGGACCGGTCGCGGGCCAGTTCGACCTCCGCGGTGAGGATCGCCAGCGGCGTCCGCAGCTCGTGGCTGGAGTCGGCGGTGAACGCCCGCTCCCGGGCGACGGCGGCTGCCAGCCGGTCGAGCATGCCGTTGAGGGTCTGCACGAGGCGCCCGACCTCGTCCATGCGCGCGGGCGGGGACAGCCGCCGGGAGAGGTCGGCAGCGCTGAGCGTCAGCGCCTCGTCGGTCGCCCGCCGGACCGGCGCCAGCCCCCGGCGGGCGATGCCGTAGCCGAGGAAGCCGGCGAGGACGGTGGCCAGCCCGGCGGCCGGCAGGAAGCCGGCGACGAACGCCTCCTGGGCGTCGGACACCTCGTCGAGCTCGGTGGCCACGACGGCGACCGCGTCCCCGTACGGGACGGCGAGGGCCCGCACCTGGTCCCCGTCCGCGCTGACCGTGCGGAGCAGCGGGTCGCCCTCCCGCGCGCGGGCGAGATCGGCGGGGTCGAGCAGCGGCCCGTCGGCCACGTCGTCGCCGGCCGCGCCCACCACCTCCCCGTCGTCGACGATCTGCACCGTGCGGTCGGCGAGGTCGAGCCCCAGCCCGTCCTCGTCGACGTCCCGCCCGGCCAGGTCGTCCGGCAGAACGGCTGCCAGGTCGGCGAGCCGCTGGTCCACCCCTTCCCGCAGGGCGCTGCCCAGCAGGAGGTGCACCACCACCCCGACCAGCGCCAGCAGCACGGCGAGCGAGGCAGCCGTCAGCGTCGCCAGCCGGACGCTGATCGTCGGGCGGGGGACCGCCCTCACGGCGCGGGGTCCGCGCAGGCCACCCGGTAGCCCGACCCGCGCACGGTCTGCACGAGGTCCAGACCGAACCGCCGGTCGATCTTGTCGCGGAGGTACTTCACGTAGACGTCGACCACGTTGGACTGACCGTCGTAGTCGTGCCCCCAGACCTGTTCGAGGATCTGCGCCCGCGAGAGCACGTGCCCGGGGTGGCGCAGCAGGAACTCCAGCAGGGTGAACTCGCGGCGGGAGAGCTCCACGACCTGACCCGCGCAGTGCACCACGCGGCCGGCCGGATCCAGGGTGAGCGGCCCGCAGCCGAGCACTGCCGGGCGCGGCGGGGCGCCGCGGCGCTGCAGGGCGCGCAGCCTGCTGAGCAGCTCGGTGAAGGCGAACGGCTTGACCAGGTAGTCGTCGGCGCCGGCGTCCAGGCCCTGCACCCGGTCCGGAACGGCGTCCCGGGCCGTGAGCATGAGCACCGGCGTCCACACCCGCCGGTCGCGCAGCGCTACGCAGACGGCGAAGCCGTCCATGCCCGGGAGCATGACGTCGAGCACGACGGCGTCGTAGCTCCCGGTCGCGGCCCGGGCGAGCCCGGCCGGACCGTCGGCGACGGCGTCCACGGCGTGCCCGGCCTCCGTCAGGCCCCGCACGAGGACGTCCCGCATGTTGCCGTGGTCCTCGACGACCAGAACGCGCATGGCCGCAAGGCTGGCACGGCCGGATGAGGGGACGGTGAGAGCGGCGCTCAGCTGCGGCTCATCGGATCCTCATCCGGCGCGGGCACCGTGGTCGACGGGCCCGGCACCCGGCCGGACCGTGGAGGAGGAACACCCATGCGCATCACGAAGCGAGCCGCCGTCGTCACCGCCGGCACGGCCGTCGTCCTGGCCGCGGCGGGCGGGGTGGCCGTCGCCACCGCCGGCGGCGGGGACGGGGACGACCTGGCCCGCCCGGGCACCGTCGCGGTCGACGAGTCCGCCCTGCCGGAGGACGACGCCGACGAGCGGGAGGCGCTCGCGGGGCTCGTCACCGTGGCCGAGGACGACGCCGCCGACGCGGCGGTGGACTCCCTGGGCGGCGGCGAGGTCATCGGCGCCGAACTGGAGGACGAGGACGGCTACGTCGTCTGGGAGGTCGAGGTCCGCGCCGACGACGGCTCGCTGCACGAAGTGACCGTCGATGCCGGGGACGCCGCTGTGCTCGGGTCCGAGGTCGACGACGACGCCGGGGACGACGACTGATCCAGGATCACAACGCCCATCACGCACAGTCACGGCTAACTGACAGAGCATGATGCGACACGCCTAGTAGGCGGACGGTCACTCCAGCGAACGGGTGACGACTGCATGGCGCTCGGCGGACAGGGCAGACAGCATGGGTCGTCCCGTTCGCCGAGCCCTGGAGGCCCTGCCGTGCCCTACTCGCTGGTCAGTGCCGCCACCCTCGGTTTCGACCTGGTCCGTCTCCCGGGCGGCCGCGCGGTCGCCGAGGTGCTGCTCGCCGGACTGGGGGCCGACGAGCCGGCGATCACCCGCCTGGCCGAGGTCCACCCCGGGCGCGGGCTGGACCGCGAGCAGCGCGGCGTGCGGGCGGTCCGGTCCCGCCGGGCGCGGGAGATGGCCGCCGCGGTGCCGCACGTGCGCACCGCCGCCGACGCCGCCCAGGGCACCGGGGACCGCACCGCCTTGCTCGTCCGCCAGCTGGAGATGGGCACCATCGGCGACGCCCCCACGCTGGAGCGGCTGCTCCGCGAGGACGTCCTGGGCCACGAGCACGCCCTCTCCGGCCGGCTCGACGCCGACATCTGGGAGCAGGCCGCCGAGGTCCTCGCCGACGCCGCCGTCGGCTTCTGGGCCGCCGGCGTGCTGCCGCCCCTGGTGCGCCGCGAGCTGACCGCCGCCTTCGACCGTGCGCTGGACACCGGCCCGCTGGCCGGCCCCGCCGGGTGGGCGCTGGAGCACGCCGCGGAGCTGAACGGCTTCCTCGCCGCCGTGCGTGACCTGGACGACGCCGGCCGGTCGCGCTGGCGGGTGGCCGTCGACGAGGGCCGCGCCGCCCACCGGCCCTGGGCCACCGCGATGCACGAGGCCTCGTGGGGAGCGCACGTCTCCGGGCGCACCCGGGCGCTGGCCGCGGCGCACCTGCTCGCCGTCCAGGCGTTCCTCGACGGTGGCTTCGACCTGCACGACGGCGCGGCCGGGGTCTGGAACGCCGTGGCCGGGTGCGTCCAGGCGGTCGTCCTCGACGACCTGCTCGGCACCGAGAGCTCCGCGGTGCTGCGTGCGCCGGGCCACCGGGTCGGCGCTCTCTCCTGACCGGCCCGCGGCGGTCCACGCCGCACGGTTCCCACCCCGGTCGGCGATCAATTCCGGGGCCTGTGTCGACAATGGTCGAGACGGTCGCCGCACCTGCCATTGTCGACATTCGTTGACGGCGAAAAGATAGCGCCACACCTTCTGCGTGTCGGCTGTATTCGGCCCGTCCGCCGCCGAGAATCCCAGGCAGCACCAGCCCGTCCCGGCCGCTACCCCGCGCGCCCGTGCGGCGCTGGGGCGTCCCGGAGAGCGCGGCGCTCCCACCCGAGATCGGCCCCGACCATTCCGCGGAATGCCTGTCGTGGTCGCCGGGCCGGCAGCGCCGTGGCTCTGTGCCGCCGTGCCGCGGAATTCCGTCGTCGATCGCCAGAGCATTCCGGGGACGTCGGTCCGCACCGCCGAAGGGCTCAAGCCCCAGGCGGAGATGCCGATACAGACAACGAGCCCGCCGGTCGGCGCGGGCAGGGGCCAGGAGGACGTGTGAACCCGATCAGGGTGATGGTGGTCGACGACTCGGTCGTCGTCCGCAAGATCGTCACCGACGTGCTCTCCGCGGACCCCGGCATCGAGGTCGTGGGCACCGCCGTCAACGGCAGGGCCGCCGTCAGCAAGCTGGATCAGCTCAAGCCCGACCTGGTCACGATGGACATCGAGATGCCGGAGATGAACGGCATCGAGGCGGTGCGCGCCATCCGGGGCATGCGCAGCCGGGTGCCGATCATCATGTTCAGCACGCTCACCGAGCGCGGCGCCACCGCGACCCTGGACGCGCTGTCGGCCGGTGCCAACGACTACGTCACCAAGCCGGCCAACGTCGGCAGCGTGGCGCAGTCGATGGAGAGCGTCCGCGAGCAGCTGATCCCCAAGATCAAGGCGCTGACCGGCCGGCCGATGACGCCGTCGCGTGCCACCGCCTACGCACCCCCGCCGCCGCGCCCGGCCGCGCCGCGAACCGGCCCGAGCAAGAAGCCGGCGGTCCTGGTCATCGGGTCCTCGACCGGCGGACCCGAGGCGCTCGCCCGGGTGCTGCCCGCACTGCCGGCCACCCTGCCCGTGCCGGTACTGCTGGCCCAGCACATGCCCCCGGTGTTCACCCGGCAGTTCGCCCAACGCCTCGACCGGCTGAGCCCCCTGCGCGTGGTGGAGGCCGTCGACGGCACCCCGCTGGCGCCCGGCACCGTGCACCTCGCCCCCGGGGACCACCACCTCGTCGTCCGCGCCAACGGCCGCGCGGGCTTCTCCACCTCGCTCAACCAGGGGCCCCCGGAGAACTTCTGCCGCCCCGCGGTCGACCCGCTCTTCCGCTCGGCCGTGGCCGCCTTCGACGGTGCCGTGCTCGGCGTCGTGCTGACCGGCATGGGCGCCGACGGGCGCAACGGCTGCGGGGAGATCCGCAACGCCGGCGGGGTGGTCGTCGTGCAGGACCAGGCGACCTCGGTCGTCTGGGGCATGCCCGGCGCCGTCGCCCAGGCCGGCTACGCCGACGAGGTCCTGCCCCTCGACCGGATCGCCGAAGCCATCCAGCGGCACCTCGCCGGTGCCGCGCCCCTGAACACCGCAACAGCTATGGCCGTGGGAGGTCGTCGATGAGCCTGACCGCGACCAGTTTCGACTGGGTCCGAGAACTCGTCCGCAAGGAGAGCGCCATCGTCCTCCAGCCGGGCAAGGAGTACCTGGTGGAGGCGCGCCTCCTGCCGATCGCCCGGCAGATGGGCCTGGCCGACGTCACCAAGCTGGTGGAGTCGGTGCGGGTGCGTCCCGACCTGGACAGCACACGGCGGATCGTCGAGGCGCTCACCACCAATGAGACGTCCTGGTTCCGCGACGGGGACCCGTTCACCGCGCTGACCTCGACGGTGCTCCCGGCCCTGCTGCAGGCCCGCGGCCCGAACGAGCGGCTGCAGATCTGGTCGGCGGCCTGCTCCAGCGGGCAGGAGCCGTACACGATCGCGATGCTCCTGGACGACGCGCTGCCCAACGCCACCTCGCGCGTGTCGATCACCGCGACCGATCTCTCCCGCGAGATGGTGCAGCGCACGCGGGCGGGGCGGTTCAGCCAGCTCGAGGTCAACCGCGGCCTGCCGGCCCCGATGCTGGTCCGGCACTTCACCCGGGCCGGCACGGAGTGGGAGGTGTCGGCCAACCTGCGCCGGATGGTCAACGCCACCGAGTGCAACCTCGCCGCCCCGCTGCCGCGGATGGGCCCCTTCGACGTGGTCTACCTGCGGAACGTGCTCATCTACTTCGACCTGCCCACCAAGCAGTCGATCCTCCGCCGTGTGCGGGACCTCATGCGACCTGACGGCTGGCTCTTCCTCGGCGCCGCCGAGACCACGCTCGGGGTCGACGACTCATGGGAGCGGGTCGTCATCGGCCGCAGCTCCGCCTACCGCCCACTGAAGGGGAAGTAATGCGTGCCTTGGTGATCGACGATTCCCGCGCCATGCGGCGGATCGTCACCGGCATCCTCACCGACCTCGGTTACGAGGTCCGCGACGCCGGCCACGGTGGTGAGGGCCTCGACGTGCTGAACGAGGGGTGGGCCCCCGACCTCGCCACGATCGACTGGAACATGCCGGTGATGGACGGGCTGCAGTTCGTCTCCGCCGTCCGGGCCAACCCGGCGTGGCGCCGGATGACCATGATGATGGTCACCTCGGAGAGCGAGCACACCCAGATCGTCCGGGCCCTGGCCGCCGGCGCGCACGAGTACATGATCAAGCCGTTCACCGCCGACGCCTTCCGCGACAAGCTCGCGCTGCTCGGCCTGCTCCCGCAGGAGGTCTCCCTGTGACCGCCATGGACACCGGCGAGCGTCGTCGGTCCACCGATCCCCGTCCGGTCATCGCCGAGCTGATCGACGCGGCCACCATCCTGTCGATCGCGGCGGAGACCTGGATCTCCCTGGTCGGCGAGGACGAGGTGCTCGTCCCGGTGCCCGGTGCCCTGCCCGCCGACATCCTCTCCAGCTGGGTCGACATCGTCGGCCCGTGGACGGGCAGCGTCGTCCTCACCACCGGCCGCGCCACCGCGGACGAGCTCTCGCGTGCACTGCTGCGCGAGCACGCTCCCGCTGTGCTCGACGACGAGGACGTCGCCGACGCCTTCGGCGAGATCGCCAACGTGGTCGGCGGCAGCGTCAAGGCCGCGCTGCCCGGCCACTCGGCCCTGAGCCTGCCCCAGGTCGGTAACGCACCGCTGGTGCGCAACCCGGCCGACGTCTGCCGCATCGACGTCGTCTGGCGCGGCGAGCCGGTCGCCATCTCCGTGCAGGGCGCCCTCCCGCCGCTGCCCGTCCCCACCCCCACCCGCGAGAACGAGGTGTCCTTGTGAAGATCCTGATCGCCGACGACAGCCGCGTCATGCGGCAGATCGTCATCCGCACGCTGCGCCAGGCCGGCTACGACGACCACGACATCGTCGAGGCCGAGGACGGCGCCGACGCGCTGGCCAAGGTCTCGGCGGAGAAGCCGGACCTGGTGCTGTCCGACTGGAACATGCCGAACATGACCGGCATCGAGTGCCTGCAGGCGCTGCGGGCCTCCGGCTCCGCCGTCCCCTTCGGCTTCGTGACCTCCGAGGGCTCCCCGGAGATGCGGGAGAAGGCCGCCAGTGCCGGCGCGCTGTTCCTCATCGCCAAGCCCTTCACCGAGGACACCTTCAAGGAGCACCTGGACGGGGTGATCGCATGACCGCCCCCCCCACCGGTGTGCAGCTGCCCGTCGCCAAGGACATCCGCGACATGCTCACCGGCCTGGTCGGCCGGCCGGTCACCGTCGCCCCCGGGGCGCCGGTGACGCCGACGCCGGATCGGCCGGTGGCGGTCGCCGTCTACGTCGACCCCCAGATGAGCGTCAACGCGCTCTGCCTCATGGACCTGGGTGCCGCCGCCTACACCGGCTCCGCCCTCGCCCTGCTGCCCCCCGGGGGTGCGCAGGACGCGGTCGAGGAGGACGGCGAGCTGACCGGCATGCAGGTCGAGGCGCTGCACGAGGTGGTGAACGTGCTCTCCGCGCTGTTCAACACCCCGGGCGCCCCGCACTCCAAGCTGCACAAGCTGTACGCCCCGGGCGAGGACCTTCCCGGCGACCTGGAGGGCATGCTGGCCGCCTTCAACCGGGTGGACCTCGCCATCGAGGTGCCCACCTACGGCAAGGGAGCGCTCTCCTTCGTCGTGCCGTGAGGGTGACCCCGCGGCCCTCCGTGATCGTCGAGACCCCCGCCGCCTCCGGGCGACGGGGGTCTCGACGTGTTGCACGTGGAACAGGTGTCTAGCTCGCCGCCGGCTCACGGTTCTCCGTCTCGGTCGGCAGGCAGGCCCAGACGTGCTTGCACTCCTCGTCGACGTACCAGCCGTGGGCGACCGACAGGCGGGCCACCAGCTGCAGGCCCATGCCGCCCCGTGCCGGGTCGCGGTCGACCGTGGGCGCGGGCATCGCCTCCGGGGCCCGATCGCTCACGTCGAGCAGCCACCCGCCGCTGCCGGCCACGATGGTGGCCACCACGGGGTGCTCCCCGTGGCGCAGGGCGTTGGAGGCCAGCTCGTCGAACGCCAGCACCAGCTGCTCGCCGCACTCCTCGTCGATGGGCGGGTGCCCCACGTCCCGGAGCCGGGACCGGAGGGCCGCACGGGCCGCAGGGAGCTCGGCGAGGGCACGGAGCCGCCAGCGCCACACCTCGCCGCGCCCGTCCGGCAACGGCCGCACCGGCCACGCGAGTCGCCCCATGCGTCCCCCTCGACTCGGGTTCACGACCGTCCCGTGGTGCCCCGCCCGGACAACTGTCAACCCCCTGCGGCGCGGTCGCGGAGCAGTGTGGGCCGTATCACCACGGCCGCCCGTGGGTGCCGGGGCACTCCGTCAGTCGGGGTGCCGCAGCAGGTACCGGCCGAAGTGCGGCACGGTGAAGGCGATCTGGCCCCGCTCGGCGGAGTAGACCAGCCCCTTCTTGATCAGCGAGTCGCGCGCGGGGGAGAGGGACGCCGGCTTGCGGCCGAGGGCGACCGCGACCTCCGAGGTGGCCACCGCGGTGCCGCCGGGGCCGCCCAGCTCGGCCATGGCGTGCATGTACTCCCGCTCGGCCGGGGTGGCGCGGTCGTAGCGCGAGCCGAAGAAGCCCACGGCGAGCTCGGCCTCGGCGACCGGCGCGGCCATCGCGACGTCGGCGGGGGTGATGGGGGAGGAGGCGGCGACGTCCCAGGTGACCTTGCCGTAGGCCTGCACGAAGTAGGGGTACCCGTCGGCCGCCTCGTAGAGGGCATCCAGCGCGGCGGGCTCGAAGGTGACGTCCTCGCGCTCGGCGGGGGCGAGCAGGGCGCGGTCGGCGGCCTCGCGCTCGAGCCGGTCGATCCGCAGGTAGCGGAACAGCCGCTCCGAGTAGCTCTTCGAGGCCGAGAGCACTGCCGGCAGGTGGGGGAGCCCGGCGCCGACGACGATCAGCGGCGCCCCCTGCTGGGAGAGCTCGTGGCAGGCCGCGCAGATGGCCGAGACGTCGTCGGCCTGGATGTCCTGCATCTCGTCGATGAACAGGGCGATGCCGCTGCCGATGTCGGCGGCCACCCCCGCGGCGTCGCTGAGCAGCTCCACCAGGTCGATCTCCATGTCGCCGGAGTCGGCCCGCCCGGTCGCCGCGGGGACGTCGATGCCCGGCTGCCAGCGGTCGCGCACCTTGGCCTCGGCCGCGTTCACCCGCTGCGCGAAGGCCTTGACCACCCCGAGCACCTCGGCGACCGACTCCTGGTCGCCGTGGCGGGGGCCCAGCTCCCGCAGCGCCATGTGCAGTGCGGAGGAGATGGGGCGGCGCAGCGACTGCTCGGGCCGCGCCTCGATCTTGCCGGTGCCCCAGCCCCGGGAGATCGCCGCCGAGCGGAGCTGGTTGAGCAGCACCGTCTTGCCCACGCCGCGCAGCCCGGTGAGCACCAGCGACCGCTCCGGCCGGCCCCGGGCGATGCGCTCCAGGACGACGTCGAACGCGGAGAGCTCGCCGTCGCGGCCGGCCAGCTCGGGCGGGCGCTGGCCCGCGCCCGGGGCGTAGGGGTTCCGCACGGGATCCATGCCGAGCACCGTATGGGCTTCTCTAGCGCCCGCCGTAGAGATTCGTAGAAGGGGCTCGCGCGTGTCGCGTGGGGCGGGTGGTGCGCCAGGGGCGCCGCGCGCCGTCGCGAGGTCCGTATCAGCTCGTCTAGCGCGGCAGCTAGACGGCGCCATACGGGGGTCGAGAACCGGCCGTCGCGCGTCCCACGGCAGCACACCCTTCTCTCCGCCTCTCTGGCACCGGGGCTAGACGCGGCTAGACGGCCGCAGATCCCACGATCCGCCGCGCACCGGCGTTAGCGTGGCCACCGTGATCAAGTTCGCGCTCAAGGTGGTCATCCTCGGGGCGGTCTTCTACGCCCTGACCTACTTCGACGTGCTGCCGGGGCTGGAGGTCGTCCCGAACCCCGACGCGCCCCTGGGCGAGTTCGGCACCTACCTGTGGATCGCGCTCATCTTCGGCGTCGTCAACGCGATCGTGGGACCGATCCTGCGCCTGCTGTCGCTGCCCTTCGTGCTCCTCACGCTCGGCCTGTTCCTGCTGCTGATCAACGCCGCGCTGCTGGGGCTCACCGCCGCGATCACCGACCGCCTGATGGTCGACGGCTTCGGCACGGCCGTCATCGGCGGGCTGATCCTCGCCGTGGCCGGCTGGGTCGCCGACCAGTTGCTCGACCGCTGAGCGCGCGGGCCCGCGCCCGGTGCTCGCGTCGCCGTGACGGCGGTCTCAGTGGGCAGTAGCGTGGCCTGACATGGCCAGTGACACCGGCGTCGCCCCGGGGACCCCGGTGCGCGACCGGGACGGCGACCCGGCGGGTGGCTCGCTCACCGAGCTCGCCGCCCTCGAGGCCGGCCGCGACGAGAAGAAGCACCTGCTGCGGAAGGCGGCCGGCCTGGCCGTCGCCGAGGCCGAGCGCGGGGCGGCTCCGCTGCCGCCGGGCTGCACGGCGGACACCCTGCCGGGCTTCTTCCGGCGGTACTACTGGAGCGAGCCCGCCGAGGAGGTCCTCGGCACGGACCCCGCCGACCTCGCCGCGCTCGCCCTGGGGCACCTGGCGCTGGCCGAGGTCCGTCCGCCGGGCGCCGCGACCGTCGACGTCCGGGCGATACCGGGTGCTCGCGTCTCCGGCCGCACCGTCATCCGGCTCGTCACCGACGACATGCCCTACCTCGTCGACTCGGTCACCGCCGAGGTGGTCCGCCAGGGCTTCGCCCTCGAGCACGTGGTCCACCCGGTCCTGGTGCTGCGCCGCGACGTCCGCGGCCGCGTCCTCGCGTTCTGCGACAGCGCGGACGCCGCCGCCTGCGGCCCCGATGCCGTCACGGAATCGTGGATGGCGCTGGTCCTGGACGGTCCCCTGGACGGGGAGGCGGCCGGCGACCTGGTGGCGGGGCTGCGGACGGTCCTGGACGACGTGCGCGCGGTGCACGAGGACGCCGGCCGGATGCGGACGCGGCTGCGTGAGCTGGCCGGGCGGCTGGAGGAGCGCGCCGACGCACCCGCCGCCGCCCACGACGCCGCCGACGACCCGGCCGAGGCGGCCGCGTTGCTCCGGTGGCTGGCGGACGACAACTTCGTGCTGCTCGGCGCGCGCGAGGTGACCCTCGACGAGGCGGAGGGCCGCCCGGCCGTCCACCCGGTGGCCGGCACCGGTCTCGGTGTGCTCCGCAGCGACCCCGGCATGGGTGGTACCTCGGGCAGCACCCCGGAGACCGCGACCGCCCCGGTCGACCACCTGCTCACCGTCACCAAGGCCGACAACCGGTCGACGGTGCACCGGCGGGCCTGGCTGGACCTGGTGAGCGTCACCCTGCCCGGCGACGGGGACGACGAGCGGCGGCAGTGCCGGTTCGTGGGCCTGTTCCCCACGTCGGCATACACGACCAGCGTCCTCGACGTCCCGCTGGTGCGGCGCCGGGTGGCCGAGGTGATCGCCCGCTCCGGGGTGCCGGCCGACAGCCACACCGGCAAGGAGCTGCTCGACGTCCTGGAGACCTACCCGCGCGACGAGCTGATGCAGGTCGGGGCCGACGAGCTGCTGCCGGTGGCCATGGCGGTGCTGCACCTGCAGGAGCGGCGGCAGACCCGGTTGTTCCTGCGCCGGGACCCGACGGGCCGGTTCTGGTCGGCCCTGGTCTACCTGCCGCGCGACCGCTACACCACCGAGGTCCGGCTGACGATGCAGCGGTTGCTGCTCGAACGCCTCGGCGGCACGAGCATCGAGTTCACTGCCCGGTCCACCGAGTCGGTGCTGGCCCGGCTGCACTTCGTCGTCCGGCCCCCGGTGGGCCGCCAGCAGGCGCTCCAGCAGGGGGACGTCGACGTGCGGGCCCTGCAGTCCGAGCTCGCCGCCGCCGCCCGCAGCTGGACCGACGACCTGTCCGACGCCCTCACCGCCCGGTTCGGCGCGGACGCCGAGAAGGTGTTCGCGCGGGTCGCCGACGCCTTCCCCGCTGCGTACCAGGAGGACTTCACCGCCGAGCGCGCCGTCGAGGACCTCGACCGCCTGGACGGGCTCGCGCCCGGCGACCTGGCGCTGCGGCTGTGGACGCCCACCGACGGCGCGCCGGGGGAGCGTCGGCTGTCGGTGTACCGGGTCGGCGAGCGGCTGCTGCTCTCGCAGATCCTGCCGATGCTGCAGAACATGGGCGTCGACGTCGTCGACGAGCGTCCCTACGAGATCGACCGGATCGGGGCGCAGCCCACCTGGATCTACGACTTCGGCATCGCCGTCCCCCAGGTGGAGCTGCCCCTGCTGCGCTCCCTGCCGGAACGGTTCACCGAGGCCCTGGGCGCGGTGTGGCGCGGGGAGGCCGAGGACGACGGCCTCGGCGCGCTGGTCATGCTCGCCGGGCTGAACTGGCGGCAGGTGACGGTCGTGCGGGCCTACGTGCAGTGGCTGCGCCAGGCCGGGCTGCCGTTCAGCCAGGCGTACGTCGAGCAGACCCTGTCCGCCCACCCCGGCGTGGTCGCCCGGTTGGTGGCGCTGTTCGAGACCCGCTTCTCACCCGGCCGGGTCACCGGCCGCGACGCCCGGCAGGCCGACCTGGTCGACGCGCTGCGCCGCTCGATCGGCGAGGTCGCCTCGCTCGACGCCGACCGGGTGCTGAGCTCCCTGCTGGCCGCGGTGACCGCCACCCAGCGGACCACGTACTACGCGGGCGGCCCGCTCGCGCTCAAGCTGGCCCCGGCGGACCTCCCCGACCTGCCCGAGCCCCGGCCCGCGCACGAGGTCTGGGTGAGCTCGCCCCGGGTCATGGGCGTGCACCTGCGGTTCGGCAAGGTCGCCCGCGGCGGGCTGCGCTGGTCCGATCGCCGGGAGGATCTGCGCACCGAGGTGCTGGGGCTGGTGAAGGCGCAGATGGTGAAGAACACCGTCATCGTGCCCACCGGCGCCAAGGGCGGTTTCGTGGTGAAGCGCCCGCCACCGGACGGTGCGCCGCGCGAGGAGGTGCTCGCCGAGGGGCAGGCCTGCTACCGGCTGTTCATCGGCGCGCTGCTGTCCCTCACCGACAACCTGGTCGAGGGCCGGGTGGTCCCGCCGCCGAAGGTGGTCCGCCACGACGGCGACGACAGCTACCTGGTCGTCGCCGCGGACAAGGGGACGGCGACCTTCTCCGACCTGGCCAACGAGGTGGCGCTGGAGCGGGGCTACTGGCTGGGTGACGCCTTCGCCTCGGGCGGCTCGGTCGGCTACGACCACAAGGCGATGGGCATCACCGCCCGCGGGGCCTGGGAGTCGGTCACCCGCTACTTCCGCGAGCTCGACCTCGACGTCCAGCGCGAGGAGTTCACCGTCGTCGGCATCGGCGACATGTCCGGGGACGTGTTCGGCAACGGCATGCTGCTGAGCGAGCACATCCGGCTGGTGGCGGCGTTCGACCACCGGCACGTGTTCGTCGACCCCACGCCCGACGCCGCGACGTCGTTCGCCGAGCGCCGGCGGCTGTTCGCGCTGCCCCGGTCGTCGTGGGCGGACTACGACGCCTCGCTGATCAGCGAGGGCGGCGGCGTCTGGCCGCGCACGGCGAAGACCGTGCCGGTGTCCGAGCAGATGCGGGTCGCCCTCGGCCTGCCCGGGGGTGTGACGGCGCTGAGCCCGGTCGAGCTGATCCGCGCGGTGCTGCTCGCGCCGGTGGACCTGCTGTTCAACGGCGGGATCGGCACGTACGTGAAGGCCGCGACCGAGAGCCACCTCGAGGTGGGGGACAAGGCCAACGACGCGGTCCGCGTGGACGGCGGGCAGCTGCGCGTGCGGGTCGTGGGGGAGGGCGGCAACCTCGGCCTCACCCAGCGCGGCCGGGTCGAGTACGCGCTGGCCGGTGGCCGGGTGAACACCGACGCCATCGACAACTCCGCCGGCGTCGACACCTCCGACCACGAGGTGAACATCAAGATCGCGCTGAACCGGGTGGTCGACGAGGGGCGGATCGACGCCGAGGGCCGGGCGGCGCTGCTCGGCGAGATGGCCGACGACGTCGCCGCCGCCGTCCTCACCCACAACCACGCGCAGAACGCGACCCTCGCCGGGGAGGCCGCGGCGGCGCGCAGCCTGCTGGACTCGCACGAGCGGTTCATCCGGTCGCTGGAGCGCTCGGGACGGCTCAACCGCTCGGTCGAGGCGCTGCCCGACGCCCGCGGGCTGGCCGAGCGCCGTCGCGACGGGCAGGGGCTGACCAGCCCGGAGCTGTCGGTGCTGCTGGCCTACGCCAAGCTGCAGACCGGCGACGCCGTGCTGGCCTCCCCGCTGCCGGACGACCCGGCGCTGGAGGAGCTGCTGATCGGCTACTTCCCCGCCCCGCTGCGCAGCCGGTTCCCCGCCGCGGTCACCAGCCACCCGCTCCGCCGCGAGATCATCGCCACCGCGCTCACCAACCGCGCGGTCAACATCGCCGGCGTCAGCGGCCTGTTCCGGCTGGGGGAGGAGACCGGCGTACCGCTGCCGACGGTCGTCCGGGCGCACGCGGTGGCGCGGGCGGTGTTCGGCATCGACGGCCTGTGGGACGCCGTCCGCCCGCTCGACAACCAGGTCTCCGCCGCCACCCAGGTCGAGGTGCGCACCGAGGCCACCCGGCTGGCCGAGCGGGCGACCCGCTGGCTGCTCCGCCAGCCCGACCTCACCGCGGAGAACGCGCCTCACCTGGCGGAGGTCAGCGCCCGGTTCGGCCCCGCGGTGGCGCAGGTGGCCGGCGGGCTGCCCGGCTGGCTGCTGGGCAGCGAGGCGGAGGCGTACTCGTCCCGGGCCGCCCGGCTGCAGGAGGCCGGCCTGCCCGCGGAGTTCGCCGCCCGTGTCGCGGCCGCCCCGCTGATGCCCGCCGCGCTCGACCTCGCGGTGGTCGCCGAGCGCACCGGGGCGCCCGTGGCCCTGGCCGGCCGGGTCATGCAGCGGCTGGCCGAGCGGCTCGGCCTGGTCGCCCTGCGCGAGCAGGTGACCGCCCTGCCGCGCGACCGCCGCTGGCCCTCGATGGCTCGGGCCTCGCTGCGCGACGACCTCGCCATGGAGCAGTCCTCGCTCACCGAGGACGTGCTGAGCCTGCGCACCGCCGACACCGACGAGCCCGACGAGCTGGTGTCGCGGTGGGAGGAGGGCTGGGCCACCGCGCAGCACCGCGCGGCCGCCCAGCTGGCCGACATCACCGCGGGGGAGCGGCAGGAGCTCGCGGAGCTGCTGGTCGCCGTCCGCACGCTGCGCGGGCTGCGCCGGCGCCGCCAGGCCCGCCGCCTGCCGCGCCCAGCCGAGGGATGACCCGCGGCCGAATGATCCGGCGCCCTGGCGGGCACGGTCGAGACGTCCGCCGTCCCGACCTGAGGAGCCGCTGTGCCGCTGCGCCCGCTCGACCGAACCGACGGGTACCTGCCCATCGAGGACCACGGCCTGATCGGTGACGGCCTCACCTGCGCGCTGGTGGCCCGGGACGGCAGCATCCCCTGGCTGTGCCTGCCGGACTTCGACAGCCGGCCGTTCCTCGCCGGCATCCTCGACGCCGAGCGCGGCGGCAGCTTCGGCATCGCCCCGGCGGGGCTGCGGGAGTCGGCCCAGCGCTACCTGCCCGACACGGGGATCCTGGTGACCGAGCTGCAGGGCGCCGACGGGCGGCTGGAGCTCACCGACTGCATGACCCTGCGCTCGGGATCCGACCTGGGCGAGCAGGTGCCGCCGGGTCGCGGGGAACTGCTGCGCCTGGCCCGGGCGGGCGGCGGGCGGGTGACGGTCGACGTCCACCTGGCCCCGCTCGACGGCGTCCAGGTGCGGCGCGAACTCGGGGCATGGCGCATCCTCTGGCCGGCCCACCCGGAGCTCGAGCTCGCCCTGTGGTGCTCGCACGAGCTGTCCGTCGACCGGACCGGCGCGCTGCGCGCCCGCGTGGAGCTGGACGACGGAGAGCTGCTGACCTGCACGCTGCACTGGTCGGGGCAGACGCACACCCGGTCGCGCACCGCCCCCCAGCGGCTGGTCGACCAGACCGCCGCCGCCTGGCGGGACTGGGCCGGGAGCATCCACTACGACGGCCCGCAGCGGGAGCTGGTGCGCCGGTCCGCGCTCACGCTGAAGCTGCTCGACCACGCCTCCACCGGCGCGATCATGGCGGCGGCGACCTCCTCGCTCCCGGAGCAGCTCGGGGGCGTGCGCAACTGGGACTACCGCTACACCTGGGTGCGCGACGCCGCCTTCACCGCCTACGCCCTGCGCCGGATCAGGATGCACGAGGAGGCCGACTCGTTCCTGGCCTGGACGCTGCGCAACATCGAGCGGGACGACCGGGCGAGCATCGTCTACACCCTCGACGGGCGGCGCCCCGGCCTGGAGTGGCAGGACCTCGCGCTCTCCGGGTACCGGGGCTCGGGGCCGGTCCGGTGGGGCAACGGAGCGGCGCGGCAGGTGCAGCACGACGTCTACGGCGAGCTGCTCGACGTCGCCTACCAGTGGGTGCGCGCCGGCGGTGAGGTGTCCCCGCCGCTCTGGCGCGCCCTGTGCGAGCTGACCGGCCAGGCGGTCGCCAACTGGCGGACGCCGGACAACGGCATCTGGGAGATCCGCGCCGCCGGCCGGCCCTTCACCTACTCCGTCGCGCTGTGCCACGTCGCCGTCGACCGGGCGTTGCGCATCGCGGACCTCTGCGGGCTGCCGCACCCCCGCCAGGAGTGGCGGCGGGAGGCGGACCTGATCCGGGCGACGCTGCTCGAGCAGGCCTGGGACGACGAGCGGGGGACGTTCACCGAGCACCTGGCGCCCCCGGACCAGCCACGCAGGGGTGGGCTGGACGGCTCGCTGCTCACGCTGCCGCTGCGCCGGGTCGTCGCCGCGGACGACCCGCGCATGGTGGCCACCACCGAGGCGGTCCGCCGGCACCTCGACGCCGGCGACGGGCTGCTCTACCGGTACCTGCACGACGAGTCGCCCGACGGGCTGCCCGGTGGCGAGGGCGCCTTCCTGCTCTGCAGCTTCTGGCTGGTCGACAACCTGGCCGGTCAGGGCCGGCTCGACGAGGCGCACGAGCTGTACGACTCGCTGTGCGGGCGCGCCAACGAGGTCGGTCTGCTGTCCGAGGAGGTCGACCCCTCGACCGGCGCCTTCCTCGGCAACTTCCCGCAGGCGTTCAGCCACGTCGGGGTCATCACGAGCGGGTGGAACCTGGCCCGTGCCGAGTCGGCGCGGGCGGGGGAGGAGCGGGCATGAAGCGGTCGTTCGTCGTCCTCGGTGCGAGCGGTGACCTCACGGGCCGGCTGCTGCTCCCCGGGCTCGCCGAGCTCGTCGAGGCGGGGGTGCTCGACGAGGAGGTCGACGTCCTCGCGGTGAGCCGGGAGGACTGGAGCGACGAGGACTACCGGGAGTGGGCGCGCCGCCGGCTGGACGCCCACGCCGCCCACGTCCCCGAGGGCACCCGCGACCGGGTCGTCGGTCGCCTCCGCCACGTCCGCGGCGACGTCACCGTGGCCGATGACCTGCGCCGGGCGCTGGACCGGCTCGAGCACGTGCCGGTGGTCTACCTGGCGCTGCCGAACACCGTCTTCCTGCCGACCCTGGAGGCGCTGGCGGAGGTGGGCCTGCCCGAAGGGGCGATCGTCGCCGTGGAGAAGCCGTTCGGCCGGGACGGGGCCGACGCGCGGGAGCTCAACCGCGTCCTCCACCGGCTGGCGCCGGAGGACGCCGTCTTCCGCATCGACCACTTCCTCGCCAAGCAGACGGTGCTCAACGTCCTGGGGCTGCGGTTCGCCAACCGCTTGTTCGAACCGGTGTGGAACGCCGCGCACATCGAGCGCGTGGACATCGTCTTCGACGAGACGCTGGGGCTGGAGGGCCGGGCCGGCTACTACGACACCGCCGGTGCCCTGCGCGACATGCTGCAGAACCACCTGCTCCAGCTGCTGGCCCTGGTGGCGATGGAGCCGCCGCTGACCGTCGACGCGGCGGGGCTCGCGGCGCGCAAGGGCGACGTGCTGCGCGCCGTCCGCCCGCCCGAGGACGTGCGCCGGGACACCGTGCGCGCCCGGTACACCGCCGGCACCGCCGCGGAGCGGGTCCTGCCCGACTACGCCGTCGAGGAGGGCGTGGACCCGGCCCGGGGGACCGAGACCTACGCCGAGTTCACCGTGACCGTCGACAACTGGCGGTGGTCGGGCGTCCCGTTCCGCCTGCGGAGCGGGAAGGCGCTGGGCGCCCAGCGGCGGGAGATCGTGATCCGGTTCCGGCCGGTCCCGCACCTCGCCTTCACCGACGAGGACCCCGAGCCCGACGTCCTGCGCATGCAGCTGGACCCCGACGGCATCGCGCTGGAGGTCAACCTCAACGGCGCCGGCGACCCGTTCGACCTCGAGCGGCGCACCCTGGACATCGATCTGCCCCCGGCCGGGCTGTCGGCCTACGGGTTGCTGCTGCGGGAGATGCTGGCCGGCGACGCCGCGCTGTCGATCAGCGACGTCGAGGCAGAGGAGTCGTGGCGGATCGTGGAGCCCGTCCTCGCCGCGTGGGCGGCCGGCGAGACGCCGCTGCTGGAGTACCCCGCCGGCTCCGACGGGCCCGCCCCGGCCTGACGTGCGAGATCTGCACTCTCGCCCCCATCCGGGTCCTGAAGCGGGCCAGTGTGCAGATCTCGTCCGGTCTCGGGGCGTCTAAGCCCAGGGCTAGAGAGGTGTAGACGACGTCAGAGGGCCGGCCGGCGCTCGCCGAACCGGGTGGCCTGCTCGAAGGCGTGCCCCACCTCGAGCACCCGCCGGTCGGCCCGGGCGGGGCCGATCACCTGCAGGCCGACGGGGAGCCCGTCGGCGGTGAAGCCACCGGGCACCGACAGCGCCGGGCACCCGGTGGCCGAGATGACCGTGCAGGAGCGCATCCACTCCAGGTAGTTGTCCTGGTGGACCCCGGCGATCTCGGTCGGGTACTCGATCTCCACCGGGAAGGGCAGCACCTGCGTCGTCGGGGCGAGCAGCACGTCGTACCGCTCGAAGAACGCGACCATCCGCTCGTGCAGCTTCGTGTGCAGCTGCTCGGCGCGGGCCACGTCGGCGCCGGTCAGCTCCGCGCCCCGCGCCGCGTTCCAGCGGATCGACTCCTTGACCTGGTCCGGGTGGCGGCGGATCAGCTCACCGAACGACGCGTCGAACAACCACGCCCGCAGCGTGCCGAACACCTCGTCGGCGCCGGAGAGGTCGGGGCAGGCCTCCTCCACCGAGGCTCCCAGCGACTCGAACACCGCGATCGACGACGCGAGCCCGGCGGTGATCGCGGGGTCGACGGTCACCTGCCCGCCGAGGTCGGGCGCCCAGGCCACCCGCAGCCCGTCGAGCCGCTCGGGCAGGGGCGCGGCGAAGCCGGCGCCGGGCTCCTCGAGCGCGATCGGCACCCGGGGGTCGGGCCCGGCCAGGACCGACAGCTGCAGGGCGACGTCGGCCACGGTCCGCCCCATGGGCCCCTGCACCGAGAGGGTCGACCAGCCCATCGGCGCCGGCCACGTCGGCACGCGGCCGGGGGTGGGCCGCAGCCCGACGACGTTGCAGAACGCCGCCGGGTTGCGCAGCGAGCCGCCCATGTCGCTGCCCTCGGCCACGGGCACCAGCCCGGCCGCCAGCGCCGCCGCTGCCCCGCCGCTGGAGCCGCCCGCGGAGAGCCCGTGCCGGTAGGGGTTGTGGGTGGCGCCGAACACCGGGTTGAAGGTGTGCGAGCCCGCCGCGAACTCCGGCACGTTGGTCTTGCCCACGCGGATCGCCCCGGCGCCCACCAGGCGGGCCACCACGAGCTCGTCGGAATGCGGCACGGTGCCGGCGTGCACCGGTGAACCCCAGGTCGTGCGCATGCCCCCGGTGGCGTGGGTGTCCTTGTGCGCGACCGGGAGGCCGTGCAGGGGACCGAGCGGCTCGCCGGCGGCCTGCGCGGCGTCGGCGGCGTCGGCGGCGCTCCGGGCGGCCTCGGCGTCCAGCGTCACGATGGCGTTGATCTGCGGGTTCACCCGCTCGATGCGCCGCAGGTGCGCCTCGAGCAGCTCCCGGGCGGACACCTCGCGGCGGCGCACGAGTGCGGCCAGCTCGGTGGCGGGGCGGGTGCAGAGCTCGTCGTCGGCGGTCACCCCGGCAGCCTGCCAGAAGCCCGCGTGCGTGCGGGCGCGGCCTCCGGGGAACGATGGCCGGTGATGACCGACGAACGAACCACTGCCGACGACGCGGGCCCCGAGGACACGACGAGCGAGGGCTCCACCTTCGAGGACCTCGGCCTGCGCCCCGAACTGCTGAAGGCGCTCGGCGCCCTGGGCTACGAGGAGCCCACCCCCATCCAGCGCGAGGCCGTCCCGCCGCTGGCGGAGGGCCGGGACCTGCTGGGCCAGGCGGCCACGGGGACCGGCAAGACCGCCGCCTTCTCGCTGCCCGTGCTGCAGCGCATGCCGGCCCACCGCACCGATCGGGAGCCGGTCGCGCTGGTGCTGGTGCCCACCCGCGAGCTCGCCGTCCAGGTGTCGGAGGCGCTGCACCGCTACGGCCGCGAGCTGGGTGCCCGCGTGCTGCCCGTCTACGGCGGGGCGCCGATCGTGCGGCAGCTCCGCTCGCTGGAATCGGGCGTCGACGTCGTCGTCGCGACCCCCGGCCGCGCCCTCGACCTGCTCAACCGCGGCGCACTGCACCTCGGCGCGATCGCGACCGTCGTGCTGGACGAGGCCGACGAGATGCTCGACATGGGCTTCGCCGAGGATCTCGAGGCGATCCTCGACGAGACGCCGGAGAAGCGGCAGACGGTGCTCTTCTCGGCCACGATGCCCCGCCGCCTCGACGCGCTGGCGCGCCGCCACCTCATCGACCCGGTGCGGATCACCATCGCCCGGGAGCGGGTGACGCCCGGTTCGGCGCCCCGCATCCGCCAGACCGCCTACGTCGTCCCCCGCGGCGCCAAGCCGGCCGCGCTGGGCCGGATCCTGGACGTCGAGGCGCCGACCGCGGCGATCGTCTTCTGCCGCACCCGCGAGGAGGTCGACTCCCTCACCGAGACCCTGAACGGCCGCGGGTACCGGGCCGAGGCCCTGCACGGCGGGATGAGCCAGGAGCAGCGCGACCGGGTGATGGGCCGGCTGCGCGGGGGGACGGCGGAGCTGCTGGTGGCCACCGACGTCGCGGCCCGCGGGCTGGACGTGGAGCAGCTCACCCACGTCGTCAACTACGACGTCCCCTCGGCGCCGGAGTCCTACGTGCACCGCATCGGCCGGGTCGGCCGGGCCGGCCGCGAAGGGGTGGCGATCACGCTCGCCGAGCCCCGGGAGCACCGGATGCTCAAGACCATCGAGCGGGTCGCGGGCGCCCCGATCGCCGTCGAGAAGGTGCCCACGGTGGCGGACCTGCGCACCCGTCGCCTCGACCTCACCCGCGGAGCGCTGCGGGAGAGCCTGCTCACCGACGACCTGGACCGCTTCCGGGTGGTCGTCGAGACCCTCACCGACGAATTCGACCTCATGGAGGTCGCGCTCGCGGCGGTGAAGCTGGCGCACGAGGCGGCCGGGCCGGTCGACGACGACGAGGAGATCCCGCAGGTCTCCTTCCGCCCGGAGCGGGACGGCGGACGCGCCGGCGGCGGCCGGGACGCGGGGCGCCGGGACGAGCGCGGCGGCCGGCCGGCCGGGCGCTCCGGCGGCGCTCCGGCCGCGCGCCTGTTCGTGGGGGTGGGGCGCGACGCCGGCATCCGCCCAGGCGACCTGGTCGGTGCCATCACCGGGGAGACGGGGCTGACCGGGCGCGACGTCGGATCGATCGAGATCCACCAGCGGTTCGCCCTGGTGGAGGTGCCCGAGTCCGCGGCCGACGAGGTGGTGCAGGCGCTGCGCGCCACGATGATCAAGGGGCGCAAGGCGCAGGTGCGGCGCGACCGGGGCCGCTGACCGCCGGTGGCCTCAGGTCCCGACCGGGTCCTGCGGCACGGTGGGCGGCACCCGGGTCGGCCCGGCCTCGGGCGGCCGGGGACGGTTCTGGGGGTGCAGCCGGACGGCGACCAGCGCGACGTCGTCCTCGGGCCGGCCGTGCACCAGCCGGTCCAGCAGTTCGTCCAGCAGGTGCTGCAGCGGCAGGTCGGCGAGCTCGACCAGCGCCTCGCGCAGCCGCTGGATCCCCTCGTCGAGGTCGGAGTCGCGGCGCTCCACGAGCCCGTCGGTGTAGAGCAGGACCGTCGAGCCGCGCTCGAGCGTGACCACCGTCTCCCGGCGCTGGGTGCCGGGGTCGACCCCGAGCAGCAGGTCGCCGGTCCAGTCACCGAGCTCGGCCACCTTGCCGTCCGGGGTGAGGACCAGCGGGGGCAGGTGCCCGGCGTTCGCCCAGCGCATCCGGGTGACGCCCTGGACCCCCTCCTCGGGCGTCTGCTCGAAGCGGGCCACGGCCGCGGTGGCCAGCGTCGAGATCTGCAGCGTCGTCATCGAGGCGTCGAGCCCGCGCAGCACCTCGCCGGGGCCGGCATCGCTGTACGTGGCGACTCCGCGCAGCAGCCCGCGCAGCTGCCCCATGGCGGCGGCGGCCTCGGTGTCGTGCCCGACGACGTCGCCGATGACCAGCATGGTCGAGCCGCTGGGCTGCATGAAGGCGTCGTACCAGTCGCCCCCGACCCGGGCGGCCTCCGCGGCGGGGAGGTAGCGCACCGCGATCTCGGCGTGGTCGGGCTCGGGGGGGTCGGTGAGCAGGCTGCGCTGCAGCCCCTCGGCGAGTTGCTGCTGGGCGGTGTAGAGCCGGCCGTTGTCCAGGGCCAGGCCGGCGCGGTCGGCGGCCTCCTGGGCGGTGGCCAGGTTCTCCGCCCGGGACGTGGTCTCCTGCGTGTAGTAGACGGTGAGCAGGCCCAGCGTGCGGTTGCGCCCGCGCATCGGCAGGACGACGGCCTCGCGGGGGGCCAGCCGGGCCAGCAGGTCCCGGGCCTCGCCCGGGGCCATCAGGTCCAGCACCGCGGCGCCGTCGCTGCGCTGCTGCGCTCCCGTGCGCAGCGCGATGGCCGCCGGCGAGTCCGGCGGCATCGAGTCCAGCCGCACGCTCCGGTACCGATCCAGCACCGGGCACATCGCGGGATCGGCGTGCCAGCTGCCGACGTCCCGGGGACGGCCGTCCTCGTCCACGACCGTGACGATGCAGAAGTCGGCGAGCGCGGGGACGACGAGCCGCGGGAGGTGGCTCATCGCGGCCTGCTGGTCCAGGGCGCCGGCCAGGTCGGCGCTGACGCGTGCCAGCAGCGCCAGCCGCTGGGCCGACCGCTCCGCCTGCTCCTGCATCCGGCGGCGCTCGGTGACCTCGAGGAAGTACACCGACAGCCCGTCGGGGCTCGGCCAGGCGCGCAGCTCGTACCAGCCGTCCAGCGGGGCCGGGTAGTAGGCGTCGAACGACACCGGCTCGCCGGTGCGGACCGCCTCGTTGAAGCTGTGCTCGAAGACGCTGTTGAGCGCGTCCGGGAAGGCCTCCCACAGCACGCGGCCCAGCAGCTCGTCGCGCGTCACCTGCAGCAACCGCTCGGCCTCGGCGTTCACGTGGGTGAACCGCCAGTCGCGGTCGAGGCTGTAGAAGCCGGCGGGCATGGCCTCGAGCACCCGGGTGACCAGGGTGGCGGCCTCCCGCTCACCGGTGATGTCGAAGGCGGCGCCGAGCAGGCGGACGGCGGAGCCCCGGCGGTCGGGCAGCGCCCGGCCGCGCGCGTGCACCCACCGGGTCTCGCCGTCGGGCCGGATCACGCGGTAGGTCGCGTCGAAGTCGCCGCACTCGTCGATGGCCTGCTGCAGCGCCTCCCCGACCGGCTCCTGGTCGTCCGGGTGCAGCCGCGCGTGGAACGCCTCGATCGTCTGGTCGAAGCCCTCGGTGTCGTAGCCGAACAGCGTGATCAGCTGCTCGTCCCAGATCAGCTGCCCGGTCGCCAGGTCCCAGTCGAACGTGCCGACCTCACCGGCCTCGGTGGCCAGCTCCCAGCGCACGCGGTCGTTCTCCGACCGCCGCAGCAGCGCCGAGAGCTCGAGCTCGGTCATCACCGAGCCGGCGAGCTGGCGCAACGTGTCGATCTCCGACGCCGACCACGGCCGCGGCTCGGGATCGAACACGCAGAGCGCACCGACGACGACACCCGAGGCGTCGGTGAGCGCGATGCCCAGGTAGGAACCGACGGCGCCGGCCCGGACCGGCGGGAGGTCGTGGACGCGTTCGTCGGACCGGGCGTCGCTGACGACGAGCGCCTCCCCCGCGGGCAGCGCGGCGGTCACCGTGCAGAGGGACTCCTCGAGCGGCCCGGTGGCACCCACGGCGGCGGCACCGGTGCCGGCGGCGACGTGCTGGATGTCCACCAGCAGCGAGACCTGGCTCCCGCTGGTGCCCAGGAGCCGGGCGGCGAGCGCCGCGAGGCGGTCCAGGCCGGTGTGGTCGCCGTGGGGGAGGACGGCGCGGGCGGCCGCCACGCGGGCGGGGTCCTGCCGCAACTGGGCCGCCGACCGGTCGCCGACGGCCGGGGCCGTGTCGACCGTGCGGTCCGATCCGTCCACCGAAGCCCTTCTGCCCCGGCGGTCGCCGGATCCGGGACACCGGGCGCCCGCTGCTCGGGCGCGCCAGGTCACTGCTGTTATGTCACGAGTAGCCGGTTGCGCGCAACCAACCGCTCGCTCGGGGCGGGAGAGATCCGCCTCACCGAGCGGGTACGACCAGGGTCAACGCCGTGCCACCGTCATGTTCCACGTGCAACCCCGCCCGCCTCAACAGGCTCCGGAGTCGCACCACGTCGCCCGGCTCGGCGGTCGTGGTGGCGAGCAGCCGGGCCACCCGGCCCTTGTGCGCCTTGTTGAAGTGGCTGACGACGGCGCGGGTGCCGTCGGGCCGTTCGCTCAGGACGGCCACGGTGACCGCGCCGGGTGCGGGGGCCAGGGCCGCGTAGGAGCCGCTGCGCAGGTCGACGACGAGCCCCTCGACGCCGTCGAGCACCGGCCCGAGCGCCGGCCGCCACAGGGCACGCAGGGTGGGCCGGCCGGGCAGCGCGGAGCCCGCCGACAGGCGGTAGGCCGGGATCCGGTCCCCGCCGGCGACCAGGCCGAACAGCGCCGACCCCACGGCCAGCCGCCGGTCCGCGCGGGCCCGCTGCGCCCGGGTGAGGGAGCCGACGTCCAGGGCGTCGTAGAGGACGCCCGTGTAGCGCTGCAGCGCCGGGAGGGTGCCGGCGGAGAAGAGGGCCGCGTTGCGGGCGATCTCGTCGTCCTGCTTCGGGGAGAGCCCCAGCGCGGCCCGGGATGCCGGGAGGTCGCCGGCGAGCTCCACCAGCGCCTCGGTGAGCTGGGTCCGCACCGGGGTGAGCTGCGGAGCGGTGAGCGCGGCGAGGTCGAGCGGAGGGCCGTCACCGCCGGGGGCCTTGGTCTCCGACGGGGGCAGCAGGACGAGCACGGGGGGTGAACATACGTGCCCGTCGGGCTGCTCAGTCCGAGAGGTCGACGACCACCGGCGCGTGGTCGCTGGCCCCCTTGCCCTTGCGCTCATCGCGGTCGATGAACGCCCCGCCGACCCGCGCGGCCAGCGCCGGGGAGCCCAGGACGAAGTCGATGCGCATGCCCTCGCGCCGGGGGAAGCGCAGCTGCGTGTAGTCCCAGTAGGTGTAGACCCCCGGGCCCGGGGCGTGCGGGCGGACCACGTCGGCGTACCCGGCGTCGACCACCGCCTGGAACGCCGCCCGCTCCGGGGCGGAGACGTGCGTCGACTGGCTGAACACCGACATGTCCCAGACGTCGTCGTCCTGCGGGGCGATGTTCCAGTCGCCCACGAGAGCGACCTGCGCGGCCGGGTCCTCGGCCAGCCAGCCCGCCGCGGTGTCCCGCAGCGCGGCCAGCCACTCGAGCTTGTAGGTGTAGTGCGGGTCGGCCAGGGTGCGGCCGTTGGGTACGTAGAGGCTCCACACCCGGACGCCGGCGCAGGTGGCGGCCAGCGCCCGCGCCTCGCAGGTGGTCTCCTCGCCCCAGCACGGTTGGCCGGGGAAGCCGACGGTGACGTCCTCCAGCCCCACGCGGGACAGGATCGACACCCCGTTCCACTGCGAGTAGCCGACGTGCGCGACCTCGTAGCCGAGGTCGGTGAACCGGGCCTCGGGGAACTGGTCGTCCCGGCACTTGGTCTCCTGCATGGCCAGGACGTCGACGTCGTGCCGCTCCAGGAAGGCCGCGACGCGGTCGGCGCGGGTGCGGATCGAGTTCACGTTCCAGGTGGCCAGGCGCACGGGCCGGAGCTTACGGAGGGCCACCGACGGCCCGGTCCGGCCGCCCCGGCTGCCGGTGTCGCCGGATCGGGCGGTCTCGCCCGGAGGCCCGGTCGCGGCTTCCCGACCGGCCGAACGGTGGGAGCATGGCCCGGTGAGCTGGGCTGGCGCGGAGCGCGTGGGATGACCGTCGGGACGACACCTCCCGCCCCGCAGCGGGGAGCGCGGGCGTCGGGGGCCGTTCCGCGGCGCGGGTTCGGCGCCGCCCTCCGCTGGACCGTCCTCGGCGCGCTGGTGCCCGGGGCCGCGCTGCTCGCCGCCGGCCGCCGACGGCTCGGCGCGGTCGTGCTCACCGTCTTCCTCCTGCTGGTCGCCGCCGCCGGGTGGCTGGCCACCGGGGGGCAGCGGTTCGCCGCCCGCACCCTCGTCGACACCGACGTCCTGCTCTGGACCACCATCGGCATCGGCGTGCTGGCCGCGCTGTGGATCGCCGTCGTCGTCGCCGGCTACCGGATGCTCGTGCCGGCCGGCACGTCGCGCGGGCGGCGCGCCGCCGGCGGGCTGGTCGTGGTGGTGCTCGTCGCGGCGATCGTCGTCCCGGCCGTCGTCGCGGGGCACCTGGCGACGACGTCGCGGGACCTCATCGCCGGTGTGTTCGACGACGACCGGGAGTCGGCCACCGTCGACGAGGAGCCGGAGGACGACACCGCCGAGCTCTTCGGTGGCCGCGAGCGGGTGAACGTGCTGCTGCTGGGGGGCGACGGCGGGGAGGGGCGGGAGGGAGTCCGCACCGACACGGTCATCGTGGCCAGCACCGACACCGAGACCGGCGAGACCCTCCTGTTCAGCCTGCCCCGCAACCTCCAGGACCTGCCGTTCCCCGAGGACAGCCCGCTGGCCGAGGTCTACCCCGACGGCTTCGACGCCGGCAGCGAGAGCGAGAGCCTGCTCAACGCCGTCTACCGCAACGGCCCGGCCTGGTACCCCGACGTCCTCGGCCCCACCGACGACCCGGGCGCCGACTTCCTCAAGCTGGGCGTCGGGGAGGCGCTCGGCCTGCGGATCGACTACTTCGTGCTGGTCAACCTCGAGGGGTTCAGCCGGCTGGTCGACGCGCTCGGTGGGATCACGGTCAACGTGAACTACTACGTGCCCATCAACGGTGACCCGGGCACCGGCGAGCTGCCCGACGACTACATCGAGCCGGGGCCGGACCGCCGCATGGACGGGTACACCGCGCTGCAGTTCGCCCGGGGCCGGTTCGGCCTGAGCGACTACGACCGCATGGCGCGGCAGCGCTGCACCATCTCCGCGATCGTCGACGCCGCCGACCCGGTGACGCTCCTGCAGCGCTACCAGCGGCTGGCCGCGACCACCGAGGACATCATGAGCACCGACATCCCGCGCTCGCGGCTCGACGACTTCGTCGACCTGGCGTTCCTCGTGAAGGACGCCGAAATCCGCAGCGTCGTGTTCGACCCCTCGGTGATCGATCCCGCCTATCCGGACTACGACCGGATCCGGCAGCTCGTCCAGGAGGCGATCGACCCGCCGCCCGCGCCGCCGGAGGCTCCCGAGCCGGGGGAGGCCCCGGAGCCGGCGGACGACCCGGTCACCGACGTCGCCGACGCCTGCGCCTACGACCCGGCCCGCGCGGCCGAGGCGCGCGCGGAGGGCGAGCCGCCGACCCGGTGAGCACCCGGGCGGCGCCGGTCAGCCCAGGGCGATGTCGCGCCGGCGGAAGCCGGCGAAACCGGCTGCCAGGAGGACGGCGGCAACGGCGGCCAGCCCGACCAGTGGCGTGAGCCGCCACTCCTCGAGCGGCAGCGTCGGAGTCCAGGTGATCGGCGACAGGTCGCTCACCCAGCCCGGCCAGTCGAACGAGTCGGCGAACATGGTGATCACCAGCAGGAGACCGACCGCCGTCCACGCCACGGTGGCCGCCAGCCGGGGCAGCAGCCCGAAGAGCGCGACGGCGACGCCGGCGACCACCCAGGTGGCGGGGACGTAGGACGCGGCGGCCCCGACCATCCGGCCGAGCGCCGCCCCCTCGCCGGTCTGCGCCATCCGCACCAGCCCGGTGGTGACCCCGGCGACCGTCATCGCCAGGGCCGAGCCGAGCAGCGCGATCAGCACGTGGCTGCCCAGCCACGCCCGGCGGCTGGTCGCCGTGGCGAGCAGCACCTCGGCCCGGTCGTCCGACTCCTCGGTGCGGGCCCGCAGGACCGCTGACACCGCGTAGGCCGACGCCAGCAGCGCCGTGACGGCGAACGTCGTGCCGAGGTAGGCGTCGACGAGCCGGCCGACGTCCGGGTCGCCGAAGACGGCCAGCGCCTGCTCGTTCTCCCCGATCAGCGTCTCGACCGAGTCCGCCAGGGCGCCGTAGACCACGCCGAGCAGCCCCAGCCCGACCGTCCAGGCGATCAGCGCACCGCGGTGCAGCCGGACCGCCAGCCCGAGCGGGGAGAGCAGCGCCCGCCGGGCGGCGGGCCGGCCGGGCCGGGGCTGGACGAGCCCGGAGCCGAGGTCCCGGCGGTCGAGCAGCGCGAAGCCGGCGACGACGAGGGCCGCGGCCACGACCAGGCACAGCAGCAGCGGGGCGAGGGCGTCGTCGGTGAACGGGTGCGCGGCCTGCGCCCATCCGATCGGAGAGGTCCACACCACCCAGTTCCCCTCGATGTCGCCGATGGCGCGCAGCACGAACGCGACGGCGAACAGCCCACCGACCAGGCCGTAGACGCCGCGGGTGTGACCGGTGGCCTGGGCGGCGACCGCGCTGATCCCGGTGAACACCAGCCCGCACGCGCCCACCGAGGCGCCGAGCACGAAGGAGCCGAGCGCCGGCAGCCCGGACGCCGTCGTGGCCGCCCCGATGGTGAGCGCCAGCGCTCCGCACGCCAGCGAGGAGAGCAGCACGGCGGCCAGCAGCGGCGCGTGCCGGCCGACGCGCGCCGACCGGAGCAGCTCGGTGCGGCCGGCCTCCTCGTCGGCCCGGGTGTGCCGGGCGACGGTGAACATCACCATCAGCGCGGCGATCAGCATCACCGTCGCGGAGATCTCGAACGCGACCGCGCCGGCGACGGTGTCCAACCCGACCGGGGGGCCGGCCAGCGCGATCGTCGCCGCGTTGCTGCCGACCGACGCCCGGTACGCGGCCAGGTCGGCGGGGGTGTCGTAGAGGGCCTGGCTGGAGAGGGACTGCGTGAGGACCATGAAGGTGCCGGCGGCGATCCAGATCGGCAGCCGCAGCCGGTCCCGGCGCAGTGCGAAGCGGAACAGCGCGCCGGTGCCGGCGAGCGTGCCCGATCCGGTGCTCATGGCCGCCCCGCCTCCTGGGCCACCGGCGCGCCGTCGGCGGCGAGCTCGTCGCCGTAGTGCCGGAGGAACAGCTCCTCGAGCGTGGGCGGGGTGCTCGTCAGGCCGCGCACGCCGAGGGGGGCGAGGTGGCGCAGCACGCCGTCGAGCGCGTCGGTGTCGACGTCGAGGCGCACCCGGCCGTCCTCGGAGCGCAGGTCGTGCACCCCGGGCAGGGAGCCGAGCCCCTCGGCGGGGCGCTCGGTCTCCACCACCATGGACATCCGGGTGAGGTGGCGCAGCTCGGCCAGCGTGCCGCTCTGCACGGTTCGGCCGAGGCGGATGATGCTCACCCGGTCGCAGAGGGCCTCGGCCTCGGCGAGGATGTGGCTGGACAGGAGCACCGTGCGGCCCTCGTCGCGCAGCTCCCGGATGCACTCCTGGAACACCGCCTCCATGAGCGGGTCCAGCCCCGAGGTCGGCTCGTCCAGGATGAACAGCTCCGCGTCGGAGGCGAGCGCCGCGACGAGGGCGACCTTCTGCCGGTTGCCCTTCGAGTAGGTGCGCGCCTTCTTCCTCGGGTCGAGGTCGAAGCGCTCCAGCAGCTCCGCGCGGCGGCGCGGATCGAGGCCGCCGCGCAGGGCGCCGATGAGGTCGATCGCCTCGCCACCGCTGATGGTCGGCCACAAGGTCACGTCCCCCGGGACGTAGGCGAGCCTGCGGTGCAGCGCGACGGCGTCACGCCACGGATCACCCCCGAGCAGCTCCGTCCGGCCCGCGTCGGGGCGCAGCAGGCCCAGCAGCACGCGGATGGTCGTGGACTTCCCGGACCCGTTCGGGCCGAGGAAGCCGTGCACCTCGCCGGAGGCGACCTCGAGGTCGAGGCCGTCGAGGGCGCGGGTGGTGCCGAAGGTCTTCACCAGGCCGGAGACGGAGATGGCTGTGGTCACGGCGGCAGAACCTACACTTCTTTCACAAACTTGTGAAGTTCATTGCATCTGCGACGCGTCCGGTACCGTGAGGAGATGACCAGCGTGGAGGCGACGCACGAGGAGCGGGCCACCCTGCTCCGCTTCGTCGAGCGGTTCGCCCTGGTCCTGCGGGAGTCGGGCATGGCGCCGATGCCTGCCCGGGTCTTCGCCTACGCCCTCGCCGACGACGCCGACCGCTACACCGCCGCGGAGCTGGCCGAGGGGCTGCAGGTCAGCCCGGCCGCGATCAGCGGCGCGGTCCGCCAGCTCGTGCAGATCGGGTTCCTCGTCCGGGAACGGGAGCCGGGGACGCGCAGCGACCTCTACGTCCTCGACGACGAGAATCTGTGGACGCGGTTCGCGGGCGCGGAGCTGGCCGCGCTGCAGCGGTTCGAGGACGTCGTCGCGGGCGGCATCGAGCTGATCGGCGTCGACCGCCCGGGTGGGCGCCGGCTGGCCGAGACCCGGGAGTTCCTCGCCTTCCTGCACGAGGTGCTCGCCGACGCGGTCGCCCGCTGGCCCGCGGAGCGGGTCCGGCGCGCCGTACCCGGGCGCGACGGCTGACCCGCGGCGCGGGCGCGCGCGTGCTGCGGGTCGAGGGGCGCCGCAGGCCTGCGCGCGCCGCCACGGAGAATGGCCGGGTGCCCGCTCCCTCCGTCCGGCCCGTTGCCACCGTCGACGCCGCGCTGCGCGCCGAGCTGCTCGCCTGCTGGACCGACGTCACCAACGCCGGCGGCGCCGTCGGGTTCGTGCCACCGGTGACGCAGGACGACGTCGTCCCGCTGCTCGACAAGCTCCTGGAGGGGGTCCACTCCGGCCGGGACGTGCTCGCCCTGCTCGAGGTGGACGGTGCGACGGCGGGCTTCGCCAGCGTCGTCGGGTCGCTGAGCCCGCTGCGCCGCCACTGGGGGACCGTGCTGCGGGTGCAGGTGCACCCCTCGCGCCAGGGCCAGGGCCTCGGCCGGGTGCTGATGGACGGGGTGCACCGGATCGCCCGGGACCGGGGCTGGGAGTTCCTGCACCTGACCGTTCGCGGGGGCACCGGCGTGGACGGGTTCTACCGGGGGCTCGGCTACCGGGAGGTCGGGCGGCTGCCCGGCGCGATCCGGGTCGCACCGGGCGACGACCGCGACGAGATCGTCATGGCCTGCCCGCTCTGAGCGCCGCGCGGGCGCTCAGACCTGGACCGGGACCTCGCCCTTGGCCGCCATGCGCGCCCGCATCCGCTCGCGGCTCTCCACGAACTTCGTCGCCTGGGCGTCGAGGCCGGCGAGGAACTCGGCCAGCTGCTCGCGGGCCTGCTCGCCCTCGGGGCCGAAGTCGCTGCGCTCGAACACCTTCCAGGTGCGCAGGATCGGGCTGACCACCTCGTCGTGGTGCAGCCGCAGGTCGTAGATGCCGGCCTTGGCGATGATCGTCGAGTTCTTCCGGAAGTTCGCCATGGTGGCGCCGGGCATCTCGAAGTTCATGACCTCGGTGGCCACGGCCTTCATCATCTCGTCGGGGTCGATGTCGAACGCCGCGGTCACCAGGTTGCGGTAGAAGATCATGTGCAGGTTCTCGTCGGTGGCGATGCGGGCCAGCAGCTTGTCCGCGATCGGGTCGCCGGTGGCCTTGCCGGTGTTGCGGTGCGAGACCCGGGTGGCGAGCTCCTGGAACGAGACGTACGCGACGGCCTCGAGCGGGGTCTTGTCCCCGGAGTCGTAGCCGGTGGTCATGTAGTCCATCCGGGCCCGCTCCAGCTCGACCGGGTCGACGCCGCGGGTGACGACGAGGTAGTCGCGCAGGGCGACGCCGTGCCGCCCCTCCTCCGCGGTCCAGCGGCCCACCCACTGGCCCCAGGCGCCGTCCCGGCCGAACCGGGTGGCGATCTCGCGGTGGTAGCTGGGCAGGTTGTCCTCGGTCAGCAGGTTCACGAACATCGCGGCCTTGGCGGTCGCGTCCAGCCGCGACTGCTCGGGCGACCAGTCCTCGCCGCCGAGGAAGGCGAAGTTGCGCCCCTCGTCCCAGGGCACGTAGTCGTGCGGGTGCCACTCCTTGGCCATCCTGATGTGCCGGTCGAGGTTCTCCGCGACCACCGGTTCGAGCTCGGTGAGGACGGCTGCCTGCGGGGACGTCTGGGGCATGGGGACCTCCGGATGGGCTCGACCTGCGTCGTCGCAACCTACGCCGACGTGGCTGTCGATCGTGCTCGTACCGGGGTTCCCCCGACGGCCTGTCGCTACCCCTCGATCGGCATCCGGGTGGGGGTGCCTGCCCGGGCCTCGCGCCGTCCGACCCGATCGCCCCGGCCTGCCGCCTCCGATCGGCGCGCGGGCCGGTTTGGCAGGGTGAGGGCATGACCGACCCGTCCCCCGGCGCTCCCGTCTCACGCAACGCCCGCCGCGAACGCCTGATCGGACTGCTCGTCCTGGGGGTCGCCTTCGTGCTCCTCGTGTCCGCACCGACCTGGTTCGCCGCCGACCAGGCGGGCGTGGGCATCGGTCAGCTGGTCGTGGCCGTGGGGCTCGCGGTCGTCGGGGGCCTCCTCGTCCGTCGCGCCGCCCGGGGCTGAGCGCCCGATCCGTCGCGGGACGGCCGTTCTGCGCCACCGGGCCTCCTCGGCCAGCTGCCGCATCGCGGTCACCGATGCCGGCTCGCTCATCAGCCGGGCTCCGACAGCGGTGTCTCGGCGACGAGCGCGCCCCGGGCGTCCAGGATCCACACCCGGTCGGCCGCCGGTGGTTCCAGCGGACCCACTCCGGCGCCGCCCACCAACGGCACCGTGGTGTGCAGCGTGCCGTCCGCGAGGTGGATCTCGGCCAGGGCGCCGGACTCCGGCCCGCTGATCGTGATCGAGTTCGACGTGGGCACGGCGAACACCTGCTCCAGGAGCGGGGTGCCGGCCGGGGCCAGCGTGACGCGGAACGAGTCCTCCTGCGCCATGTCGAACGAGTCCGTCCAGTAGTCGACGAGCGCGGCCCCCGTCGCGCCCGAGGGAAAGGTCAGGCCCAGGAGCAGGGTCCGGGTCTCCGGGTCACCGTTCACGGCGCCGGCGGCGAGCAGGGTCGGGCGGAGGTCGCGGAGCGGCAGCCCGTACCGCCCGGCGAGCTGTACCGCGGCCTGCTGCAGCACCTCCTCGTGGGCGAGCCCGCGCAGCCCGCGGGGGTCGGCGATCTCCACCGGCTCGTTCCAGGCCCTGGTCAGGTCCTCCCCGGTGGTGCTGGCCCGGTTGAGGGGCCGGCTCTGGCCGGGCCGGGACAGCTCCACGGAGAGGCCGGTCGGCCAGTCGGAGGAGTCGCCGAGCGCCAGCGCGCCGGCGCCCTCATCCATCGGCACCGGTTCCCATTCGTCGATGACGTCGGCCGACGCGGTCACCGTCCGGCCGGTCAGCACCCGGGCCTCGTCCCCGGGCGCGCCGACGACCACCACCATGCGCTGCTCGGGCGCCCCGTACGGGGCGGCGAACAGCTCCGCGAACTCCGAGCCGGGGGCCGGCCCGGGAGCGCCGACCGGCACCATCTCGCCCGGCGCGGCGTCGCGGGGACCGGTGAACCAGGCCTGGACCACGCCCTCCTGCCCGGTCCGGCCGAGGACCTCCTGCTCGGCCCGGCCGAGGACGAGCGCCACCCGGCTGCCGGCCACCTCGCCCGCCCAGGCGACCCGGCGGGTCTCGACCGGTGGATCGGGCAGTTGCAGGTCCGCGAGCTCCGGGGGGACCCAGTCCAGCTCCCGGACCCCGGCCAGCCACTCCTCGTCCCCGGCGAGCGAGCCGCGGGTGGGCAGGTCGTAGAGGGAGATCGCCGGGTCCGCGGTCGGGCTGCTCGGTACCGCGACCTCACCGTCCCGGTCGACGCTCAGCAGGCCGGAGGTCGCGACGGGCACCCCGACGACGACCGCCAGGGCCACCAGGCCGCCGGCGGCCAGCGCCGTCCGGGACCGCCGCTGGGCGCGGTACCGCGCGCGGACGCGCCCGGCCAGGTCGGCCGGGGGAGGCGCGGTGACGTCGGCGCGGGCGCGCAGGTCGCGCAGGCCGGCTTCCAGCTCGCCGTCGGAGATCGTCACGTCAGCACTCCTCGAAGGCGGTGGCGGGGACGGTGGCGGCGAGGGCGGTGCGGAGCCGGGCGAGGCCCCGGACGGTCTGGCTCCGCACCGTGTGGACCGAGCACCGGAGCAGTTCGGCGGTGGCCGCCTCGCTGAGGTCCTCGGTGTAGCGGAGGACGAGCACCGCCCGCATGCGCGGCGGAAGGGTGGCGAGCGCCTCGGCCAGCTGCTCGCGTTCGGCGAAGGCTTCGGCCCCGTCGGGGGTGGCCGGGTCGTGGGCCGGCAGCGACACAATCTCCTGGGTGCTGCGGAGCCGCCACCAGCTCGCGGCGCTGGTGACGAGCACGCGGCGGACGTACGGGAAGGGGTCACCGGAGATCCGGCCCCAGCGGCGGTAGGCCTTGACCAGTGCGGTCTGGAGCAGGTCCTCCGCGTGGCCGCGGTCCCTCGTCAGCAGCACGGCGGTGCGCAGCAGCTCACCCGACCGTGCCGCGACGAACGTCTCGAAGGCGTCGTCGTCCGTTCGTCCCACCGGGCCTCCCCCCGTCGTCACTGTCTAGGACGGCCGAGGGGTGGGCGGATGAACGCCGCCGTGACCGGATCGTGACCTGAGCGGTTCCGTTCGGGCGCCGTTGCGGCCTGTGGTGACCCGCACCACACTCACGACGACGCCCGACGGGCGGCGGACGGAGGACCGGTGAAGCTGGACAAGGACGAACTGGTGCGGATGCTGCGCACCGAGGGCGACAACGACACCGCGGACAAGGTCGAGCGGGATCTCCCCGGTGAGATCGACACCGACCGGGACGGCGACGCGCTGTCCGCGGTGGGCCTGGACCGGACGCAGCTCATGGCCAAGCTGGCCGGCGGCGGGTTCGGGACGACGCTGAGCCCCTGAGCCGGAGACGGCGGTGGCCCGGAACCGCGAGCGGTTCCGGGCCACCGGTCGTGCGGGCCTCGATCAGCCGGAGAAGGGGCGTTCCCGGGCCAGCTCCTCCTTGGCCACGCCGCGGATGTGCACCGCGTCCGGGCCGTCGACGATCCGCAGCGTGCGGGCGCTGGCGTAGAACCGGGCGAGCACCGTGTCGTTGCTGACGCCGGCGCCACCGTGGACCTGGATCGCGCGGTCGATGACGTCGAGCGCGACCTTGGGGGCGGCGACCTTGATCGCCGAGATCTCGGTGCGGGCGCCCTTGGCCCCGTACTTGTCGATCAGGTCGGCGGTCTTCAGCACGTAGAGGCGGGCCTGGTCGATCTCGATCCGCGAGAGGGCGATGGCCTCCCGCACGGTGCCCTGTTCGGCGAGCGGGCGGCCGAAGGCGACGCGGTTCTTGCTGCGCTCGACCATCAGCGCGAGCGCGCGCTCGGCCATGCCGATGGCGCGCATGCAGTGGTGGATGCGGCCGGGGCCGAGCCGGGCCTGGGCGATCATGAAGCCGTCGCCCTCGCCGGACAGGATGTTGCTGACCGGCACGCGGACGTCGGTGAATCGCAGCTCGGAGTGGCCGTGCTGGTCCTGGTACCCGAACACGGGCAGGTGCCGGATGATCTCCAGCCCCGGGGTGTCGCGGGGGACGAGGACCATCGACTGCTGGCGGTGCGGCGGGCCGTCGGGGTCGGTCTTGCCCATCACGATGAAGATCTGGCAGCGCGGGTCGGCGGCCCCGGAGGTCCACCACTTGCGGCCGTTGATCACGTACTCGTCGCCGTCGCGCACGATCGAGGTCTGGATGTTGCGGGCGTCGGAGCTGGCGACGTCGGGCTCGGTCATGGCGAAGCCCGAGCGGATCTCGCCCTCGAGGAGCGGGTTGAGCCAGCGCTCCTTGTGCTCCGGCGTCCCGAAGAGCATCAGCGTCTCCATGTTGCCGGTGTCCGGGGCGCCGACGTTCATCGACTCCGGCGCGATGACCGGCGACCAGCCGGTGATCTCGGCGACCGAGGCGTACTCGAGGTTGGAGAGCCCGCCGACCTCGTGGTGGAAGAGATTCCACAGGCCGCGCTTGCGCGCCTCGGCCTTGAGCTCCTCCAGCACGGGCGGGTGCTCGTGGTCGTCGTGGCCGCGCTCGGCGCGCCAGGCGTCGTACACCGGCTCGGCAGGGAACACGTGCTCCCGCATGAAGTCCCACGCGCGTGCGCAGACGTCCTCGGCCTTGGGCGAGAGAGCGAAGTCCATGCCCGGCAACGTAGCGCCGGACGTGATCGCCGTCGCATCGGGGGTGCCCCCGCCCCGGAACGCGGCAGAGCCGGGCCCACCGCCCGGCGGGCGGCAGGCCCGGCTCTGCCGGGCAGGCCCCGTCCGGAGGCTCGCCCCGAGCGTGCGAGGGGCGAGGAGGACGGGGTCCTTTCTCAGGCGCGCGTACGCCCCTCGACGGCGTCGCGCACCGGGCCCAGCGCGATCGCGAGACCGGCCAGGGCGCTGACCAGGTGCAGCCAGTTGTCCGCCCAGTTGATGCTGAGGAAGTTCAGCGGCTCCTCCTCGCCGGCGGCGAACAGGCCGTAGATGAACGCGGCGCCGTAGCCGATGGCGAGCAGCCAGCCGTACGTGCGGGCTCCGCTCAGGGTCCGGAACAGGGCCAGGCCCGCCACCCCGACGACGATGTGCACGATGTTGTGCAACGGGTTGATGGAGAACCCGAGCAGGGTCTCGTCGGTGTGCGCCGCGAAGTCGTCGAATCCGGTGATGAAGAACCCGATGACGCCGATCAGCGTGTAGATGGCCCCGATGGCCAGGGCCAGCATCTGCGGCCAGGTCATGCCTCGGTCCGCGCCGGTGTTGCCGGATGTTGCAGACATCGTGTCCTCCCATGGGTCGTGAGACCTGCCAGGTTGTTGACAGGTGGCTGCCAGCAGGCGGATACCCGGGGCTGGGCTCGATTAACGAGCACCACCGGTCCGGGGGACGGCCGTTGCCGGATCGTCACCTGGCGGCGGCCCGCCCGTGGGGCGCGTGACCCGTGCCGGTCACGAGGGCGGGCCGCGTCGCCGGCGGTGTCGCGCTCAGCCGCGCCCGGGGCGCGGCGTGGCCTTCGGGCGGCGGACGACGAACGGGCCGATGGCCAGCAGGTCGACCGGTGCCGAGCCGAAGCACTCCAGTGCGTCCCGGGGGTCGTCGACCATCGGGCGCCCGGCGGTGTTCAGGCTGGTGTTCACGACCACGGGCAGGCCGGTGCGCCGCTCGAAGGCCGAGATCATGCGGTGCACCAGCGGCTCGGTCTCCGGGTCGATCGTCTGGATCCGGGCCGTCCCGTCCACGTGGGTGACCGTGGGGATGCGGTCCCGCCACTCCGCGGCGACGTCGTGCACGAAGAGCATGTACGGCGAGGGGATCGGGCCACGGCTGAAGATCTCCGGCGCCCGATCCAGCAGGACCATCGGCGCCACCGGGCGGAACTGCTCCCGGCCCTTGACGTCGTTCATCCGCTCGAGGTTGGCCTCGAAGCCCGGGTGGGCGAGCAGCGAGCGGTGCCCCAGCGCGCGCGGGCCGTACTCGCTGCGGCCCTGGAACCAGGCGACGATCCCGTTGTCGGCGAGCACCTCGGCCACCGCCTCGGCGACGTCGTCGGGCCGCTCGTAGTCGATCGCGGCCGTCTGCAGCACCTTCTCGATCTCGTCGTCGCTCCAGCCGCGTCCCAGGTCGGCCCCGGCCATCGGCTCGGTGCGCTCGCCCAGTTCCGCGGCGACGTGCAGCGCCGCACCCAGCGCGGTGCCGGCGTCACCGGCGGCCGGCTGCACCCAGACCTGCTCGAACGGGCTCTCGGCGAGGATGCGGGTGTTGGCCACGCAGTTGAGCGCGGTGCCGCCGGCCATGGTGAGGGTCTTCTCGCCGGTCTGCTCGTGCACCCAGCGGGCGAGGTCGACCAGCACCTCCTCCAGGCGGGTCTGGACGCTGGCGGCCAGGTCGGCGTGCGCCTCGGTCCAGTCCTCGCCCTTGCGCAGGCGGGGCGCGAACTCGGCGAAGTCGATCCGCTCGGTGCGGAAGCCGCCGTCATCGGTGGCGCGGATGAGCTCGGACAGCTCGCCCAGGAAGCGCGGCTTGCCGTAGGACGCCATCGCCATGACCTTGAACTCGTCGGAGCTGCGCAGGAAGCCCAGGTGGTCGGTGAGCTCCTCGTACATCAGGCCGAGCGAGTGGGGGAGCGCCTGCCCGGCGAGCACCTCCAGCTGCCCGTCGACGTAGCGGCCGGCCAGGTGGCTGTGCGCCTCGCCGCGGCCGTCGAGGACGAGCACCGCGTTGTCGCGCTGCGGGGCGGCCTTGCCCGCCGAGGCGGCGTGCGCGACGTGGTGCTTCACGAACCGGACCTTCGCCGGGTCGAGGCCGGGCAGGGCGTGGGCGAGGAAGTCCGGCGCCATCTCGGCGTACTTCTTGCGCATGGTGTCGCCGTCGTCGAAGAGCCCGGAGTCCTCGGGCGTGCCCATGAGGGCCGGGTCGAAGGAGTAGGCGACGGCGTCGAGCTCCTCGGGCCGGATGCCGGCCTCCTGCAGGCACCAGGCCGCCGAGAGCTCCGGCAGCTCCCACGCGCTCCACGGCAGGGGGCGCTTGCCGTGCTTGCGCCGGCTGAACCGCTCCTCCTCCGCGGCGGCCACGATCCGGCCGTCGACGACCAGCGCCGCGGCGGGGTCGTGGTAGATCGCGTTGATGCCGAGGACCTTCACGCTGTGCTCCTCCCGACCGGGCGCGAGGGATCGGGGTGGCGCCCGGAGTGTGTGTTGATCATGAGCCCGGCCGACCGGTCCCGCAGGTCGAGCCGGCTGCTCCGCCCTCAGCCGCGGGGGCGGAGCAGGTCGTGTTCGAGGACGGCGGCCAGCCCGAGGGTCTTGTAGCCCACCTCGTCGAACAGCACGGTGAGCCGGTCGTCCTCGACCCGCATCACGACGCCGTTCCCCCACTCGCTGTGCTCGACCGGCGTCTCCACCGGGAAGGGCGTGTCCTCGGGCTCGGTGGCGACGTGCTCGTGCGCGGTGCCGGCCGAGCAGTTGTCGCAGTTGCCGCACGGCTCGTCGAGCTGCTCGCCGAAGTAGCCGAGCAGGAACTGGCGGCGGCACTCGGTGGTCTCCGCGTAGCCGCGCATCATCTCCACACGCGACTGGTCGACCTTCTCGTGGTGCTCGGCGAGCTCCCGCGCCTGCTCGGCCGCCTCGCCGGGCGGCGGGGCGCCGTCGGCGGGGTGGGCGGCGCCGTCCTCGTCCAGGACGACGGCCGACACCTGCTCCAGCAGGTTGAGGTCGCGCACCAGGGGGGTGGCGGCCCGGCCGGTCTCCTCCCGGAGGGCCTTGACGTCGACGCCGTCGTCGATACCCGCCGCGGCGGCGGCCTGGACGAGCCCGGCGACCTGCTGCAGCTCCTCCTCGGCCGGCGCGCCGGCGGCGAAGAACCGGCGCAGCCCGAGGTCCTCCTGCCGGTAGACCAGGACGGCGAGCGCCGCGTCGCCGTCGCGGCCCGCCCGGCCGATCTCCTGGTAGTAGCTGTCGATGGAGTCGGCGGGCTCGGCGTGCACCACGAAGCGGGTGCCGGGCTTGTCGATGCCCATGCCGAACGCGGTGGTGGCGACGACGACGTCCAGCTCGTCGTCCATCCAGGCCCGCTGCGCCTCCTCGCGCTCGGACTTCTTCATCCCGGCGTGGTAGGCCAGCGTGCGCAGGCCGCGTCCGGCCAGCTCGGCGGCGATCTCCTGGGTGCCCTTGCGGGTGGCGCTGTAGACGATGCCCGGGCCGCGCCCCTCGCCGACCTCGGCGACCACCCGGTCGAGGACGGCGTCCTGCTTGCCCCGCGCGTCGGCGTGCTGGTCGACCTCCAGCCGGATCTCCGGGCGGTCGAAGCCGGCGACGACGACCTCGGGCTCGCGCATGCCGAGCTGCTCGACGATCTCCGCGCGCACCGGAGGGGCGGCGGTGGCGGTGAGCGCCAGCACCGTCGGGTGGTCCAGCTGCTCGATGACCCCGCCCAGCCGCAGGTAGTCGGGGCGGAAGTCGTGGCCCCAGGCGGAGACGCAGTGCGCCTCGTCGACGACGAACAGCGCCGGCCGAGCCTTCGCGATCACGTCGACGACCTCGGGCTTGGTCAGCTGCTCGGGGGCGAGGAAGAGGAAGCGGACCGTTCCGTCCGCCAGCCCGTCGAGCGCCTCCTGCTGGTCGCCGGCCGACAGGGTGGAGTTCAGCTGCGCGGCCCGCCCGGCGCGGTCCGCCAGCTCGGTCAGCCGGTCGACCTGGTCGCGCTGGAGGGCGATGAGCGGTGAGACGACGAGCACCGGGCCGTCGAGCAGCTGGCCGGCGACCTGGTAGATCGCGGTCTTGCCGGCGCCCGACGGCAGCACGGCGAGGGTGTCCCGGCCGCCGACGACGGCCTGCATCGCCGCCTCCTGCCCCGGGCGGAAATCGTCGTACCCGAGCACCTCGCGGGCGAACTCGCGGATGCGGCGAGTGCGGACGGAGGCGCTGGCGCCGGCGGGGTTGTCCCGCTCGGGGGTGGGAGGCACCGGCTGCCTCTCCCCGCTGCCGGTGCGCGGCAAACGGTGCGCTGGCCCACCCCGCGTTCCCGCGGGAACATCCCTCGGGCGTCCGGCCGTCTCCGGGCGCCGGCAGGGCTGGCGTCCGCCCTGTCGGGCCTTCCCGCGTCGACCGCGGGCATCCGCGACGGGCGCGCGGCGGAGCCTGCGGCCCACAATGGGCGCGACCCGCTCCGGCGCCGGAGGCCGCGCGGCGTCGACGGAGAGGGGCACGAGCGGTGTGACATCGCGGTCGATCGTCAGCCGAGCGAGGGGGAGCGCGTCGTCGCACCGCTGCTCCGCCGGGCCGGCTGCCTCCCTCCGCCCACGCAGCTCTGGTCGGACCGGTGGGGGTCCGGGGCCGCGGGGACCCGCAGCCCGGGGGGCGGTCCGATGACGGGCAACGGGTGGCTGGACGTCCGTGACCGGCGGGCCGGCCGGGTGGTGGTGACCGCCGTCGCGTTGCTCGTGCTCGCCGGTGGCTGGTGGGCGAGGGCGCGGTGCCTGAGCGGTGGCTGGGCCGACGGCGAGCAGTACTACGGCTACTGCTACTCCGACGTCGCTCCGCTGTGGTTCAGGCGGGGGCTGGCCGACGGGGCAGGCCCCTACGGGGCCGAGCCCCTGGAGTACCCCCCGGTGCTCGCCGTGCGCATCTGGCTCGCCGCCGTCCTCGCCCACGCACTCCCGGGTGAGGCCACGGTCAGCACCTTCTTCGCCACCAACGGCCTGTTCGTGGTGGTCGAGGTGCTGGTCTCCCTGGTGCTGCTGCGGCGGCTGGGCCTGTCGCCGCGCAGGTTGCTGTGGTGGGCCGCAGCCCCCGCGCTGTTCCTGTACGCCTTCTACAACTGGGACACCCTGCCGGTGGCCCTGCTGCTGGGGGCGGTCCTGCTGCACCAGCGCGGCCGGCACACCGCCTCGGGGGTCGTCGCCGGCCTCGGCGCGGCCGCGAAGGTGTTCCCCGGGTTCCTGGTCCCGCTGGTCGTCCTGGCGCTCCTGGCCCGTCGCCGACCGCGTGCCGCCCTGCTGCACGGCGGTGCCGCGGCGGTGGTGTTCGCCGCGGTGCACGTGCCCGGCTACCTGCTGGCCCCCGACGCCTGGGATCGCTTCTACGAGTTGAGCCGCCGACGTGCCATGCACGTCGACAGCCTCTGGTACCTGCTCGCGCAGCTGGGTGGCCCGCAGCCCGGGCCGGAGGCGCTCGGCGTCGTCAGCCTGGTGGTGTTCGCGGCAGGCGCGGTCGTGGTCGTCGTCCTCGGGACCCGGCGGCGTCCGCCCGAGGAGTGGTGGCAGCTGCTGCTGCCGGTGCTCATCTGCTTCATCCTCGCCAACAAGGTCTACTCCCCGCAGTACACCCTGTGGCTGGTGCCGCTGATGGCTCTCGTCCTCCCCCGCGCGGCCCCGTTCCTCGCCGTGGTGGCCAGCGACGTCCTGGTGCACGCGGTCGAATTCCCGTTCCTCGCCGGCCGCGCGGGCTACGGGGACGGGCTCCCCTATCCGGTGATGGGTGTGGCCGTCGCCCTGCGGGCCGCCGCCCTGGTGTGGGTGCTCGTCGAGGCGGTGCGCCGACCGGCGGGGTCACCGCCAGGACGGCAGCCAGTACCGGAGGTCGAGGGCGTCCCGATCCAGCGGGATGCCTAGCCAGATGGGGGCGAAGAAGACGAAGCAGGCCACCGCCAGGACGAGCAGCGCGCTCCCGACGAGGCGGGGCCTGGGGCCGACCTGGACGGCCCGGACCAGGCCGAGGGCGATGAAGGGCACCGCCGGGACCAGGTAGAAGAAGTAGCCCGGCTTGCCCGCGGCCAGCCACGGGAGCCAGAGCAGGGCGAGGGGGGCGAGGATCGTGGCCGCGACACCGTCCCGGCGCACCACGGCCCGCCAGAGCAGCACCGGGTAGGCGAGCAGGGCCGGCCACCACAGCGCGGGACTGCCGACCATGGTGATGCGGGCGACCGTCTGGGGCGGGACCTCGCACTCGCCCGCCTCCTGCTGCCGCGTCGTGCAGCTCTCGGCGTAGACGAGCACCGGCCGTTCCAGCCAGGCCCAGCCCAGCGGGTCCGAGCGGTACGGGTGGGTCGCCTCCAGGTTCCGGTGGTAGCTGACGAGATCGACCTGCGTGTCCCACCACGTCGACAGCCGCTCCCCGGCGTCGGCGGAGCAGGCGCCGGGGCCGCAGGCGCGCGAGCCGGCGTAGCTGTCCTCGTAGTTGGCGAACCAGCCCGCGAAGCTCGCGACGTAGACGGTCGCGGGGACGACCAGCAGGCTGAGCACGGCTCCAGCGGTGACGGCGACCGCTCGCCGCGCCGCGCGGCGCACGCCTTCTCCGCGCCCGGCCAGTTCCGTCCCCAGGACGAGCAGCCCGGCCGCGCCGACGGCCAGCAGGCCGGACCACTTGGTGGCCACCGCCAGGCCCAGCGCCACGCCGGCCAGCCAGCGGTAGCGGGAACCGAGCGCGGACCGGTGGAACGGTTCGCCGGCTCCCCGTGCGGAGCGGCGGGCGTCCCGGTCGACCAGGAGGAGCCAGAACGCCGCGATGACGAACAGCGCGAGCGTCGCGTCGAGCATCGCCATGCGGCTGGTCGTCACCGCCAGCCCGTCGAGCGCGACGAGCGCGGCGGCGAGGGCCGCCGGTGCCACCCGCCGGAAGAGGCGCAACCCGCTGAGGTAGACCAGCAGCACCGAGGCGGTCCCGGCGACGGCCACGCCGATCCGCCAGCCGAAGGGCGTGAAGCCGAAGAGCTCGAGGCCCAGGGCGATGACCCACTTGCCCAGCGGTGGATGCGCCGGGCGCTCCTCCTCCACCCCCCGGGTCACGTAGTCGAGGGCGTCCTGGGCGTAGTACTTCTCGTCGAAGAACAGCCGGTCGGGGTCGCCGAGATCCCACAGCCGGACGGCGGCCGCCAGGAGGAGCAGGGCCAGCGGCACCCACCACGCCGCCAGCGGGCGGCGCCCGGAGGCGCCGCCCGCTGGTTGGTGTTCCGCCGACGTGGCGGTGCTCACCCGGTCACTCGGTGCCGAACTCGGTCTCGGTCTCGGTGTCGACCTCGGTCTCGGTCTCGACGGTCTCGGTCTCGGTCTCGGTCTCGGTCTCGGTCGGCTCGAGGGTCTCGGTGACCTCGGTCTGCTCCTCCTCGGTCTCGGTGACCTGCTCGGTCTCGGTCTCGGTGACCGTTCCGGGCTCGTCCTCCCCGCAGGCCGCGAGGCCCAGCGCCAGGAAGCCGGAGAACGAGGCGGCGGCGACGCCTCGGGTGAGTCGGTTCATGTCGCTCTCCTGTCACGTGTGTTCGGCGTACGGATGAACTGCTTCCATGTCCGCTGGCGCCCCTGATACACGCACTCCCCCGATCACGAATGCATCACGGTGGGCGTTCTGGCGCGATGACGCAGGCGGTGGTGTCAGCTCGGCGCGAACGGGGAAATGGCGCGGGATGGCCGTCCCGAGCGTGTGCGTCTGCATTCCCACCTACGACGAGCGGGAGAGCCTGCCGCGCACGCTGGCGGCCGTCCGGCGTGCGGTGCCCGAGGCGCACGTCCTGGTCATCGACGACAACAGCCCCGACGGCACCGGGGCGGTGGCCGAGGAGATCGCCGCCCGCGACCCGCAGGTGCGGGTCCTGCACCGGCCGGGGAAGGCGGGTCTCGGCCCGGCCTACGTGGCCGGTTTCCGCTGGGCCCTGGCCCAGGGGTTCGACGTCGTCGCCCAGATGGATGCCGACGGTTCGCACCGACCCGAGGACCTGCCGCGGCTGCTGACGGCGCTCTCCGGCGCCGACGCCGTCCTCGGGTCCCGGTGGGTTCCGGGCGGCGCCGTCCGGAACTGGCCGCGCAGCCGGGAGCTGCTGAGTCGCACCGCCAACCGGTACGTGCGCTCCGCCCTGCGGCTCCCCCTGCGCGACGCGACCGGCGGCTTCCGGGTCTTCCGCCGCCATGCCCTCGAGCGGATCGACCTGGGCTCCTTGCAGTGCCAGGGGTACTGCTTCCAGGTCGACGTCGCCCGGCACCTCGTCGCCGCGGGGCTGCGCGTGACGGAGGTGCCGATCGTCTTCCTCGACCGTGAGCTGGGCGCGAGCAAGATGAGCGGGAGCATCGTTCGAGAGGCGCTCCTGCGGGTGACGGCATGGTCGCTGGAGCCCGCGTTCGCGCGGGGAGGCGCCACGGCGGCCGGGAACGGCGCCGGCGCGGTGCCCGCCCAGCGGTGACCGCACCGACGAGGTGACCACGCCCCCGAGGCACCGGTACCGGGAGCTGGGGCGTCAGCGCAGGGACGAGCGCCGGGGCGCGACGTCGGCGCGCTCGGCGGCGGCCCGGCCGGCGTACCAGCCGCCCGCGTCCACCGAGGACCGGCCGCGGCCGGCCCGGACCCGCGGGAACAGCTCGGCCGTGCGGGCCGCCACGGCTTCCTGCCGCGAACGCAGCACCGGGAGCAGGTCCGCGCCCCGCTCCGCAGCCGCCTCGGCGGTCGCCCGCCGGCGCGCCGCGGCGAGCCGCTCCCCGATGCGGGCGGCGTAGCCCAGCAGGAACGCGCGGCGGAACGCCCGCGAGGCCGGGCGGCGGTTCTCCTGCCCCTCGGCGGAGGCCAGCGCCTGGGCGACCTGGAGCAGCAGCGAGGTGAACAGCAGCTCCACCGCGTCGAGATCGGCCCGGATGCCGACCAGGGTGGCGATGCCCAGGCCCTGGTACCAGACCAGCCGCACGTCGTTGGCCTCCGCGACGGCGCCCAGCAGCTGCGTCTTGGCCCGCGCGTACGGGTCGGCGAGGTGCACCCGGCGGGTGTCGACGTCGGCGCCGGACGGTGGGCCGCCGTCGAGCAGGGCCGCATCCACCGCGTGCCGGGTCATGAGCTCCTGCGCCTTGGCCGTCAGCGCCTCGGCCTCGTCGGGGAACCCGGTCGACTCCGCCTTGGCCAGCAGCGCGCGGATGCGCCGCAACGCCCGGTCGTCGTCGCCTGCGACCGGCCGCTCGGCGCGTGGCCGGGCGGCGCCCCACCGCGACGGCGGTGGCACGAGGAGCTCGATCCGCGCGGTGGTGCGCAGCATCCCGGTCAGCTGCAACGCGATGCGCCACGCCTCGGCCGGCGCCCGCCGCTCGGACCGGTGCCAGGCGGTGACCGTGGCGACCCCCGTGGCGCCCCCGGCGTCCAGCGCCCCCAGCTCGCGCAGCTGCTCGACCCAGGTCTCCGGGGCCCGGGACACCGCATCGGTGCGGCGCGCGTGCTCGGCGACCAGCGCGACGAGCAGCGGCACCGACGCCGCACCCACCTGCCGCCGGGCGGCGTGGGCGACGTCGGCCGGCTGCCAGCCGCGCTCCCAGGTCTGGTCCAGCGCGCCGAGCAGGGTCCGCGTGACCAGGCCGTCGTCGTCGAGCGCGAACCCGCGCGTGCTGAGCGTGGTCGCCACCTCCGCGGCGACCCCGGCGTCGGTGAGCACCGCGGCCCGGTGCTGGAGCAGGTCCGCGAGCCAGGCGTCGTCGATCACGACCGGTATGCTGCCCGCCCCTGGCGACGCTCGCCCGGACCGGCCTGTGGACGACGCCCGCCGTCCACAGGCGCGGCTAGGGTCTGGCCGTGGCCGCCACCTACCGCATCGCCGAGGCGGCGACGCTGCTCGGCGTCAGCGACGACACGGTGCGGCGCTGGGTCGACAGCGGTCGCCTCCCGGCGCGCCGGGAGGGCGCGGGGCCGGCCGTGGTCGACGGCGCCGACCTGGCCCGGCTGGCCGCGCAGCTGCGCGAGGCGCCCGAGCCCGGGACCACGCCGTCGTCGGCCCGCAACCGGCTCGCCGGCATCGTCACCAACGTCGTCCGCGACGGCGTCATGGCCCAGGTGGAGATCCAGGCCGGCCCCTTCCGCATCGTGTCCCTCATGTCCCGCGAGGCGGCCGACGAACTGGGGCTCGTGGTCGGCGTCCGGGCGGTCGCCACGGTGAAGGCCACCCAGGTCAGCGTCGACGTCCCGTAGTCCGCATCCGCGGACGCTCCCCGCGCATCACCTTGCGTATCTGCGGAGGCTGCTGCTCTGATGTGCCGCAGGCGCGGCCGTCGGGGCCACCGCTTCCGGAGGGAGGGTCGCCCATGCGTTCGCGTCCGCTGCTCGCGCTCCTCGCCGGGGCCACGCTCCTCGCCGGCTGCGGCGCGGCGGGCCCGGACGGCGACCGGCCCGGCGGCACGCTCACCGTGTACGCCGCCGCGTCGCTGGTGGACGTCTTCGACCGGCTGGAGGCCGAGTACCGCGAGCGCCACCCCGGCGTCGAGGTGGACATCGGCTACCTCAGCAGCGCGGGTGCGGCGGCGGCGATCAGGCAGGGCGCGCCGATCGACGTCTTCGCCTCCGCCGACGAGCGGCAGATGCAGGTGGTCGTCGACGCGGGCCTGGCCGAGGAGCCGCAGGTCTTCGCCGCGAACGTGCTGACCCTCGCCGTGCCCGAGGGGAACCCGGCCGGCGTCACCGGATCGGCCGACCTGGCCCGGGAGGACCTGGCCGTCGCCCTCTGCGCGCCGGAGGTGCCCTGCGGCGCGGCGGCGGAACGGCTGCTCGCCGCCGTCGGCGTGACCCCCCGACCGGACACCTACGAGGAGGACGCCCGCGCCACCCTGCAGAAGGTCGAGCTCGGAGAGGTCGACGCGGCGCTGGTCTACGTCACCGACGCGGCCGCTCGGCACCACGCTGTCGACGCGATCGAGGTGCCGGAGGCGGGCGCGGCGGTCAACCGGTACCCGGTCAGCGTGCTGGCGGATGCCCGGAACCCCGCCGCGGCGCGCGACTTCGTCGACCTGGTGCTGTCCGCCGAGGGCCGCGAGGTGCTGCGGGACGCGGGCTTCCGGACGCCGTGACGCGCGAGACCGCCCGCGTCCCGGCGCCGCTGCTGCTGCCCGCAGCGCTCGGCGTCGCCTTCCTGGTGCTGCCGATGGTGGGCCTGGTGGTCCGGACGCCGTGGTCCCAGCTCGGTGCCCAGCTCGCCGCCCCGGGGGTGGGCGAGGCGCTGCGGCTGTCCCTGGTGTCGGCGACGCTCGCCACGGCGCTGTCGCTGCTGCTCGGCGTCCCCCTGGCCTGGGTGCTGGCCCGCTCCCGGGCGCGCGGCCGCTCGGTGCTGCGCGCGCTGGTCACCGTGCCGCTGGTGCTGCCGCCGGTGGTCGGGGGCGTCGCGCTGTTCCTGGTGCTGGGCCGGCAGGGGATCGTCGGCTCCTGGCTGCACGACGCCTTCGGCATCACCATCCCGTTCACGACGACGGCCGTCGTCATCTCCCAGACGTTCGTCGCGATGCCGTTCCTCGTGATCAGCGTGGAGGGGGCCCTGCGCGCGGCCGACGCCCGGTTCGAGGACGTCGCCGCCACGCTGGGCGCCGGCCGCTGGACGACGTTCCGCCGGGTCACCCTCCCGCTGGTCGCCCCCGGGGTCGCGGCGGGCGCGGTGCTCTGCTGGGCCCGGGCGCTGGGCGAGTTCGGCGCCACCATCACCTTCGCCGGCAACTTCCCCGGCACCACGCAGACGATGCCGCTGGCCGTGTACCTGGCGCTTCAGCGCGACCCGGACGCGGCGATCGTGCTCTCGGTGGTGCTGCTGGCCGTCTCGCTGGCCACGCTCCTGCTGCTCCGGGACCGCTGGCTCGGCCGGGGGGCGGTATGAGCCTGGTCGCGACGGTCGCCACCCGCCGGGGGGCCCTCGACCTGCGGGTGGACGTGGAGGTCGCCGACGGCGAGGTGCTGGCGGTGCTGGGCCCGAACGGGGCCGGGAAGAGCACCCTCGTGCGCGTCCTGGCCGGGCTGCTGCGGCCCGATGCGGGCCGGGTCGTCGTCGACGGCGAGGTCTGGGACGACGCGGGCACGTCCCGCCCGGCGCACCGGCGGGCCCTGGGCGTGGTGTTCCAGGACGCCCTGCTCTTCCCGCACCTGAGCGTGGCCGACAACGTCGCCTTCGGCCTGCGGACGCGCGGGGCCGGCCGGGCGGAGGCCCGGGCGGCCGCGGCGGAGTGGCTGACCCGCGTCGGGCTCGACGGGCTGGGACCGCGGCGGCCGGCGGAGCTCTCCGGTGGCCAGGCGCAGCGGGCGGCGCTGGCCCGCGCCCTGGTCGGGGACCCGGCCCTGCTGCTGCTCGACGAGCCGCTGTCGGCGCTGGACGCACGCACCCGGCTGGCGGTGCGGGCCGAGCTGCGCCGCCACCTGGCCGGCTTCCGCGGCGGCACGGTGCTGGTCACGCACGACCCGGTGGACGCGATGGCGCTGGCCGATCGCGTCGTCGTCCTCGAGGAGGGGCGCGTCGTGCAGGCCGGCACCCCGGCGGAGGTGGCCCGCCGGCCCCGCACCGACTACGTGGCCCGGTTGGTCGGGCTGTCGCTGCTGCCCGGCACCGGTGCGGGCCGGCTGGTCCGCCTCGACGGCGGGGCGGCGGTGGCGGTGGCCGAGGAGGCGCGCGGCCCGGTGTTCGCGGCAGTGCGCCCCGAATCGGTGGCCCTGTACGCGTCCCGGCCCGACGGCAGCACCCGCAACCTGTGGCGGGAGCGGGTGGTGGGGGCGACGCCGCACGGCGCCACGGTGCGCTGCGAGCTCGCCGGCGAGGTGCCGCTGGTCGCCGACGTCACCGCCACCTCGTTCGCCGAGATGGGGCTCGCCCCCGGCGTCGAGGTGTGGGCGGGGGTGAAGGCGTCCGAGGTCGCCGTCTACGCCCGTTGAGCGCGCTGGGAGGCTGGGGGCATGAGCACCGCCGCCGTCGTCCTGGCCGCCGGGGGCGGCCGCCGCTACGGGATGCCCAAGGCGCTGGTCGAGTACGAGGGCAGCCTGCTGGTCGAGCGGGCGGTGCGGACGGCGCGGGCGGCCTGCGACGTCGTCCTCGTCGTGCTGGGCGCCCGAGCGGTCGACGTCTGGCGGACCGCGGACCTCACGGGGGCGACGGTGCTGGCGAACCGGGACTGGGAGTCGGGCATGGCGTCCTCGCTGCGCACCGGCCTGGACGGCCTGCGTGGCTTCCCGGGAACGGTGGACGCCGCGCTGGTCACCCTGGTCGACATGCCCGGCATGACCGCCGAGGCGCTCGCCGCCGTGGCCGCCCACGCGGCGCCGGGGGCGCTGGCCGTCGCCACCTACGACGGCGTCCGCGCCCACCCGGTGCTGATCGGCCGGGACCACTGGGCCGGGGTCGTGGAGACGGCGACCGGGGACGAGGGCGCCCGCCGCTACCTGGCCGCGCACGACGCCGTCGAGGTCGACTGCACCGGGCTGGCCGATCCGGTCGACCTCGACGTGCCCCCGCCGGGGGTACCTTCGGCCCCGTGATCGCCCGGGTCGTCGATGCGCCGCTGTCCGTTCCCGAGCACGAGGACGCCGTCGCCGACAAGGCGGCCGGCGCGGTGGTCTCCTTCGCCGGGGTCGTGCGTGACCACGACGGCGGCCGGTCGGTGACGGAGCTGGAGTACGTCGGGCACCCGAGCGCGGCCGAGGTCATCACCGAGCTGGCCGAGGAGTTCGCGGCGCGCCCGGAGGTGCACGCCGTCGCGGTGAGCCACCGCATCGGCCTGCTCGGCATCGGCGACGTCGCCCTGGCCTGCGCGGTGAGCGCATCCCACCGCGGCCAGGCGTTCGCCGCCTGCGCCGAGCTCGTCGACGAGGTGAAGAAGCGGCTGCCGATCTGGAAGCGGCAGGTCTTCACCGACGGCGAGGAGGAGTGGGTCGCCTGCCCGTGAGGCCCGGGATCAGCCCGCGAACACGCGCGCCGGCTGCCCGCTGACCCCCACGTCCAGCTGGAACAGCGACCCGGCCACGCCGTCGTCGAGCCCGCCCTCGGCGGACGTGGTGATGAAGAGCTGGTCCAGCCCCGGGCCGCCGAGCGTGCAGGCGGTCACCTGGGGCGTCGGGAGCTCGACCACCGCGTCGCGCCGCCCGTCCGGGGAGTACCGGTGCACCGTCCCGCTGCCGTACAGCGCGACCCAGACCCCGCCGGTGCTGTCGACGGTCAGGCCGTCGGGGTTGCCGTCGTCCGGGAACGTCACGAACGGACGGCGCCCGGTCAGGCCCGTGTCCGGGTCGTAGTCGAAGACGTCGATGCGGTGGGTGGCCGTGTCGTTGTAGAACGCCCGCGACCCGTCGGGGCTCCAGTCCAGCCCGTTGGAGACGGTGACGCCGGTCAGCACCCGGTGGACGGCGCCGTCGGGGTCGAGCCGGTAGAGCGCGGCGGCGCCCGGCCGCTGGTCGTAGGCCATCGACCCGCACCAGAACCGGCCGTCGGGGTCGCAGCCGCCGTCGTTCATGCGCACCGACGGGTCGTCCCACACGGCGCCGAGGGGGGTGAGCGTGCCGTCGGCGTCCTGCAGGGTGAAGCCGCGCTCGACGCCGATCACCGCGCCGCCGCCCCGGCGCGGCCGCAGCGCCGCCGCCACCTCCCCCACGTGCTCGCGGCGGACCGTTCCGTCCGCCGCCAGCGAGAGGACGTCGCCGGCCTGCATGTCCACCCAGCGCAGCCCACCCCACGCCGCTGACCAGACCGGCCCCTCCGCGTGGTGGGCGACCGGCCCGGTGATCTGCTCGGCGCGCACGGTCAGCGCGTGCCCGCGGGCCCGTCCTCGGCGGGCGGCTCGTCGCCTTCCAGCTCGGCCACCTCGGCCTCGGCCTCCAGCCGGTGCGCCTCGCCGTCGATCTTGGCGGCCGGGTCGCCGTGCGACTCGCCGTACAGCTCTTCGGCCCGGCCGTACAGTTCCTCGGCCTTCGCCTTGGCCTTGTCGAAGATGCTCATGCGCCCATCCTGGCGCGCTGCTCACCCTCAGGCCACCCCGGCCGGCTCCCGCGGCCGGGCCGGTCAGCCTCCGGCGAAGGGCGGGAGCACGTCGACCACCGCACCGGCGGGCAGCGGAGCCACCCGGTCGCGGGGCTGGGCGCCGTCGACGAGGAACGAGCAGGCGGTGAGCACGCGTTCCAGCCGCTCGCCGTGGTCGGCGACGATCTGCCCGACCAGCTCGTCGAGGCTGCCGGCCTCCCGGGCCTCGCTCTCGACGCCGGCGGCCGCGCGGGCCCCGGCGAAGTAGCGCACGGTCACGCTCGCCTGGTCGCCCACGTCAGCCGCCGATCGCCGACATGGGGCGGGCGGGCTGCAGGAAGCTGGGGTCGTCGATGCCGTGGCCGGGCAGCTTGCCCAGGGTGGCGATCCGCCACCGGTCCGCGAGCTCGGCGTCGGTGGCGCCCTCCCGCATCGCCGTCCGCAGGTCGGACTCCTCGCGGGCGAACAGGCAGTTCCGGACCTGCCCGTCGGCGGTGAGCCGGGTGCGGTCGCAGGCGCCGCAGAACGAGCGGGTCACCGAGGCGATCACCCCGACGGTGGCCGGGCCGCCGTCGACCAGCCACCGCTCGGCCGGTGCGGAGCCGCGCTCCTCGCTGTCCGGCGTGAGCGTGTGCGCCGCCGACAGCCGCTCCAGGATGTCCTCGGCGGTGACCATCCGCCCGCGCGTCCAGGCGTGGTGGGCGTCCAGCGGCATCTGCTCGATGAACCGCAGCTGGTAGTTCTGCTCCAGGCAGTAGTCCAGCAGCGGCACGGCGTCGACGTCGTTGATCCCGTGCAGCAGGACGGCGTTGACCTTGACCGGCGTGAGCCCGGCGTCCCGCGCGGCGGCCAGCCCGGCGAGCACGTCGTCCAGCCGGTCGCGGTGGGTCAGCTGCTTGAACCGCTCGCGGTCGAGGGTGTCGAGGCTGACGTTGATCCGGTCCAGGCCCGCCGCGGCCAGCGCGGGCGCCATCCGGGACAGCCCGATCGCGTTGGTGGTGAGGCTGACCTCCGGCCGCGGGGCCAGCGCGGTGGCGGCGGCGACGATGCCGGGCAGGCCCGGGCGCAGCAGCGGCTCGCCGCCGGTGAAGCGCACCTCGCGGATGCCCAGCTGCTCCACCCCGACGCGCACCAGCCGGGTGACCTCCTCGTCGGTGAGCACCTCCACCTTGGGCAGCCACTGCAGCCCCTCGGGCGGCATGCAGTACGTGCAGCGCAGGTTGCACCGGTCGGTGAGCGAGACCCGCAGGTCGGTGGCGGTGCGCCCGTACCGGTCGACCAGGCCGCCGGAGCCTGCGGGCACCGCGCCCACGGCGGGACGCACCGCGGGGTCGGGGAGCGGGGCGCTGGTCATGGCCCGAATGTAGCCGCGACCGGTGACACGTGCGGAGCAGGAAATGCGCGGCGGGCGGCTGGGCCGTGTTGCTACCGTGCGCCTCGCCACCCGAGAGACCGGCGGAGGACGTCCCGCACTCGCCCGTGGCCAGGAAGCGCGAGAGAACCGTGTCGGTCAGCACCGTCTTCAGCCCCTACCGCCGCCTCTTCGCCGTTCCGGGGTCGGTGGCGTTCTCCCTGGCCGGGTGGGTGGGGCGGCTGCCCGCCCCCATGCTCGGCCTGGGCGCGGTGCTCCTGGTCTCGCAGGAGACGGGCAGCTACGGCCTCGCGGGCGCCGTCTCGGGCGCCCTCGCCCTCAGCTACGGCATCGCCGGGCCCCAGTGGGCGCGGGCCATGGACCGCCGCGGTCAGAGCCCCGTGCTGCGCCTGGCGATGGCCGCCTTCGCCCTCTCCGGCGTCGGGTTCGTCGCGGCGGTGGTCGCGGGCGGGCCCCGCTGGAGCTGGTTCGTGCTCGCGGCGGCGGTGGGGGGCAGCAGCCCCAACGTGGGGTCGCTGGTGCGCGCCCGGTGGGCCGCGGTGCTCGACCCCGCGGGCCGGCAGACGGCGTTCGCCTTCGAGGCCGTCGCCGACGAGGTGGTCTTCGTCGTCGGGCCGCCGCTGGTGACGCTCCTGGCCACCCTCGTCGCCCCGCCGGTCGGATTCCTCACCGGCGTCGTCCTGGGCACCGTCGGAGGCCTCTGGCTGGCCGCCCTGCGTGACACCGACCCGCCTGCGCACCCCGTGGCCGGGCCGTCCCCGGTCCGGTGGTGGGCGGTGCTGACGCCCACGCTGCTGGTCGTCGTCGTCACCTACCTCGCGGTGGGGACGGTGTTCGGCGCCATCGACGTCGTGGTCGTGGGCTTCGCCGAGGCCGAGGGGGCGCCTGCGCTGTCGGGGGTGGCCCTGGCCGTCTTCGCCGCGGGCAGCCTGCTGGCGGGGCTGGTCTACGGGCTGGCCCGGCTGCCCGGCACGCTCGCCACCCGGTTCGTGGCGACGGCCGTCGCCTTCGCCCTCGCCGCGCAGCTGCTGTGGGGCGTCGGCTCGCTGGCCGTGCTCATCGGTGGCGGGTTCCTGGCGGGGCTGACCATCGCCCCGGTGCTCGTGTCGGGCACCTCGCTCGTGGAGTCCCGGGTCGTGCCCGGCATGCTCACCGAGTCGCTGGCGTGGACCATCTCCGGCCTCACCCTCGGCGTCACCGTGGGCTCGGCGCTGGCGGGCGCCGCGGTGGACGCCTGGGGCGCCGAGGCGGCGTTCGCCGTGCCGGCGGTCGCCGCCGCCCTCGCGGGCCTGCTCGCGCTGGGCGGGACGGCGCTGGTCGCGGACCGCCCGGCCCCCGCGGAGTTGGTTGAGGACCGCACCACCGGGTAGGCGGGGTCGGGGCCGATCGCGCACGACCGACCGTGCGGCTCGCGGCCCCTCCCCGAACCGGAAGGATCAGCCTGTGGCCACCGTGCCCTCCCTCGCACTGAACAACGGCGTCGAGATCCCGCAGCTGGGGTTCGGCGTCTACCAGGTGCCGCCCGAGCAGACCGCCGACACCGTGGCGACCGCGCTCGAGGTCGGCTACCGGCACATCGACACCGCCGAGATGTACGGCAACGAGAAGGGGGTCGGCGAGGCCGTCGCCCGCTCCGGCGTCGACCGCGGCGAGATCTTCGTGACCAGCAAGCTGAACAACGGCTTCCACCGCCGCGACGACGCGCTGCGCGCCTTCGACCGGACGATGGCCGACCTCGGCTTCGACTACCTCGACCTGTTCCTCATCCACTGGCCGCTGCCCGGCATCGACGTCGACTACGTCGAGACGTGGAAGGCGCTGGAGGAGATCTACCGCGACGGCCGCTGCCGCGCGATCGGCGTCTCCAACTTCAAGGAGCACCACCTGCGCCGGCTGTTCTCGGACACGGAGATCACCCCGGCCGTGAACCAGATCGAGGTGCACCCCTACCTGGCGCAGGATGCCCTGCGCGCCTTCGACGCCGAGCACGAGATCGTCACCGAGGCCTGGTCGCCGATCGCGCAGGGCAAGGTGCTCGGGGACCCCGCCGTCACCGCGATCGCCGAGCGGCTCGGCCGCACCCCGGCCCAGGTCGTCCTGCGGTGGCACATCCAGCGCGGCGACGTCGTCTTCCCCAAGTCCTCCTCCCGGGGGCGCATGGAGGAGAACTTCGCCCTGTTCGACTTCGAGCTCGGGCGCGAGGACATGTCCACGCTGACCGGTCTGGACCGCGGCGAGCGCACCGGCCCCGACCCGGACACCTTCAACTACATCCCCGGCTGAGCCGGGGCCGGCCTCAGCCGGTGGCAGCGCGCGCGAGGGCGGCGCGGACGACGGCCAGCACGGTCGCGTCGTCCACGCCGTCCTCGCGTGCCGTCCGGGCCAGCGCGTCCGCCGCGGCGCGGATCCGTTCCTGCACGCGCGGCGGGGGCGCCGCGCCGGTGACGACCGTGCCCGTGCGCCGCCGGCTGGCCACCAGGCCGGCGGCCTCCAGCTCCGAGTAGGCCCGTGCGACGGTGCCGACGGCCACGCCCAGGTCGGCGGCGAGCGCGCGCATCGTCGGCAGCCGGCTGCCGGAGGGGAGCAGGCCGCCGTGCACCGCGGCGGCGATCTGGCTGCGGATCTGCTCGTACGGCGGGACCGCGCTGCCGACGTCGACGGTGACGGCCGGTGGCGCCGCGCTCATGCCGGGGCCGGCGCGCGGTCCGCCGGCACCGCGGGGGCGCGCCAGCAGGCGACGGCCACGCCGCCGAGCATCGCCGCGACGCCCACGAGGGCCATCGCGAGGGTCACGCCGCCCCACGAGCCCGTGCCGGCGGAGCTGGTGCTCAGGCCGTGCAGCGCCGTCCCGGCGACGAGGAGGAGCCCCCCGGCGACGACCAGGGGGACGCCGGCGGCGACGCGCAGCACCCGGTGCGCGGAGGCGCGCCGCAGGGCGTCCTCGATCCGCTCGTCCTCGGTGGCCACGGCCGGGCGGACGGCGACGACCCAGAGGGCCAGCGCGGCGGCGGCCGCGAGGGCGAGCAGGCCCGCCGCGGCCGGCCCGCCGTAGAAGAGGCCCGGGAAGGGGCTCGCGGCGGCCGAGGAGAAGGCGTCGGGGGCGTAGGTGACGCTGCGCCCGTCGGGCGCGGCGCGGACGGCTCCACCGGCGATGGTCACCGCGGCGAGGGCGAAGGCGGCTGCGGCGGTGCGCACCAGCCACCGCGGTGCCGCGTCGAGCGGGCCCCGCCGGACCAGCCGGGCCCGGCGCACCTCCCCGGCCGGCCGCGGCCAGGTCAGCTCGCCGAGCGCCAGGACGACGACGTGCACGACCCCGGACGTCACGGGCGTGAGCAGCACGGTGACGCCGAGCCCGCCCGGCGAGGTGTTGCCCACCTCGGCCGCCAGGACGACGAGTGCGGCAGCCGTACCCAGCACGTAGGCCGCCGCCGCGGTGCGGCCCGCGTGCCTGCGCGCTGCCGCGACCGCCTGCTCCCGGCTCGGTGGGGACCGGCGTGCCATGCCCGCGCCGACGACCACGGTGAGGACCGCCGCCAGCAGCAGCAGGACCGACAGACCGGCCATGCGGACCTCCACACACTCAATGACTCAGATCATTGAGACAATGGCGTCGTGACCGGTGGCTTGTCAAGACAGCCGGGCGGCGACTCCTTGTCCGACGCATACTGCGTATGCATACTCCGTATCCAGTCCATCCGACACGGTCTGCTCGCGCTCCTGGAGCGCGGCCCCAGCCACGGCTACCAGCTCCGCGCGGAGTTCGACGCGGCCACCGGCGCCACCTGGCCCCTGAACGTCGGGCAGGTCTACTCGACGCTGGACCGGCTCGAGCGCGACGGGCTGGTGGCCCAGGACGGGCCGCCGGACGCGGACGGCCGGATCGCCTACCGGATCACCGACGTCGGCCAGGCCGAGCTGCGCGGCTGGTTCGCCTCCCCGGTGAGCCCCAAGGGCGCCCCGCGGGACGAGCTGGCCATCAAGCTGGCGCTGGCGGTCACCACGCCGGGGGTCGACGTCCTGGACGTGGTGCAGACCCAGCGCACCGCGACCATGACCGGCCTGCAGGAGCTCACCCGGCTGAAGGCGCGCGCCACGGGGGACGGCGACCTCGCGTGGTCCCTGGTCCTGGACTCGCTGGTCTTCCGGGCGGAGGCCGAGATCCGCTGGCTCGACCACTGCGAGGCCCGGGTCGCCCGCGCGGCGGCCGAGCGACGTGGTGCGGCGACCGGGGCACCGGCTCCGGCGCCCGATGCCGTTCCGGCCGGGAAGCGGGGCCGGCGATGAGCGAGGCGGTGCTGCGGCTGTCCGGGGTGACCCGCGAGCACCGGCAGGGCGACGTCGTCGTCCAGGCGTTGCGCGGGGTGGACCTCGCCGTCCACCCGGGGGAGCTGGTCGCCGTCATGGGGCCGTCGGGCTCGGGCAAGTCCACCCTGCTGCACCTCGCCGGCGGGCTGGACAGCCCGACGACGGGCGCCGTCGTCGTCGAGGGCCGCGACCTGGCCACCCTCGCCCCGGCCCAGGTGGCGGCGGTCCGCCGCCGCAGCGTCGGCTACGTCTTCCAGGACCTCAACCTGCTGCCGTCCCTGTCGGCCGTCGAGAACGTCGCCCTGCCGCTGGAGCTGGACGGCGTCCGGGGCGGGATGGCGCGGCGCGCGGCCCGGGAGGCGCTGGACGAGGTGGGGGCGGGCGCGTTGGCCGGGCGCTTCCCCGACGAGATGTCCGGCGGGCAGCAGCAGCGGGTGGCGATCGCCCGCGCGCTCGTCGGCCCGCGCCGGCTGCTGCTCGCCGACGAGCCCACCGGCGCCCTGGACTCGACCACCGGCGAGGAGGTGCTGCGGGTGCTGCGCGGCCGCTGCGAGGCCGGGGCCGCCGGCGTGCTGGTCACCCACGAGGCCCGGCACGCCCCTGGGCCGACCGGGTGGTCTTCCTGCGGGACGGCGTCGTCGTCGACCAGAGCGGGCCGGCCGCGGCGGCGGAGTCGCTGCTGCCCGCCGGCGGCGTCGGGTGAGCGGCAGGCTGACGCGCTGGCGCCTCGCGCTGCGCATCGCCCGCCGTGACGCGCGGCGGCACCGCGGCCGCACCGCCCTCGTGCTGGTGATGGTCGGGCTGCCCGTCCTCGTCGTCGTCGGTGCCGACACGCTGCTGCGCACCTGGCAGATCGGCCCCGGCGAGTCGCTGCCGTGGACGCTGGGCGCGGCGGACGCGCGCATCGAGGGGGTCGCCCGCGGGCCGATCGAGGCCGACCCGCTCACCGGCGAGCCGCTGGTCCACGAGCCGGACGACGATGCGCGGCCGTGGTCCGCGGCCGAGGTCCGCGCCCTGCTGCCGGACGGCGCGGAGGTCGTCGAGCGCACCGTCGGCCGGATCGCCTACCGGACCGGGGTGGGCTACGCCGACGTTCCCGCCTACGCCGACGACCTCGGCCGGCCGATCCGGGACGGCGCCGTCGAGGTGGTGGAGGGGCGTGCGCCGACGACGACGGACGAGGTCGCGGTGAGCGGCAGGGTCGCCGACCGCGCCGGCGTCGCGCTCGGGGACGACCTCGAGGTGACGCCGGAGGACGTTCCGCTGACGGTCGTCGGGATCGTCGCGCCGGGCGCCGGCGGGCGCGACGACCTCGTCGTCGTGGCGCCGCCGTCGGCCGACCTGCTGCGCTCGCCCAGCAGCGAGTTCTACGTCTCGGTGCCCGGCGAGCTGGCGTGGCCGGCCGTGCGCGAGCTCAACGCCGCGGGCCTCGCCGTCGTCTCGCGGGCCGTGGTGGCCGATCCGCCCCCCGCGGGGGAGTACCGGTCGGACGTCGCGGCGAGCGGCCCGAACACCGCCGAGGTGGCCGTGCTGGCGCTGATCGTGGTCGGCATCCTGCTCGAGGTCGTGCTGCTCGCCGGGCCGGCCTTCGCGGTGGGGCTCCGGCGGCAGCGGCGCGACCTCGCCCTGCTGGCCGCCGCCGGCGGGAGCCCCGCAGACTTGCGGCGGACCGTGCTGGCCTCGGGCGTCGTGCTCGGCGGCGGAGCGGCGACCGGTGGCGCCCTGCTGGGCATCGGGCTGGCGTTTCTGGCGGTCCCGCTGATCGCCGACCGGGCCGACGTGCGGTTCGGTCCGTTCGACGTCGCGCCGCTCCACGTCCTGGCCGTCGTCGCCACCGGCCTGCTCGCCGGGCTGGCCGCCTCCGCCGTCCCGGCGGCGCAGGCCGCCCGGACCGACATCGTCCCCGCGCTCGCCGGCCGCCGCGGTCAGGTGCGCACCTCCTGGCGGCTGCCAGTGCTGGGGATGGTCGCCGTTGCGGCAGGCGCGGTGCTGACCGTGCTCGGCGCGCAGGGGGACGAGTTCGGCGTGGCCGCCGGCGCGGTGCTGCTCGTCGCCGGCGCGGTTATGACGACGCCGTGGCTGATCGGGCTGCTCGCCCCGTTGGCCCGGTGGCTGCCGACCCCTGGGCTCATCGCGGTCCGGGACGCCACCCGCAACCGGACCCGCACCGCCTCCGCCGTCGCCGCCGTCATGGCCACCGTCGCCGCCGTGACGACGATGGCCATCGGCAGCCAGAGCGACAGCGCCCAGGCCCGCCGCGACTACGTCCCGCAGGCGCCGATGGGTGCGGCCCTGGTCAGCGTCTTCCAGGCCGGCGAGGAGGGCTGGGCCGCCGTCGAGGGGGTCGTGGCGGAGCAGCTGCCCGGCCATCCGGTCGGCCGCGTGCGGTCGGTGGTGCAGGCGGAGGAACCGGGCGAGGCGGCGCCCTCGCTGTCGCCGGTGGCGGCGGACTGCCCCGGGAGCCCGGCGGAGTGCGGCTGGTTCCCCGAGGACGTCGGCTGGATCATGCCCACCTTCGGCGGCGACGTCGTCGTGGCGGACGCCGTCACGGCGGCCGCGGCGAGCGGGGACCACTGGCGCGAGGAGGTGCGCGCCGCGCTCCAGGCGGGCCGGGTGGTGGTCTTCGGTTCCGGTGCGGTCGACCCCGCCGGGGAGCTGACGCTCCGGGGGACGATGTGGGACGGGACCCGTGAGGTGGAGCTCGGCCGTGTGGCGCTGCCCGCGACCCGGATCGACGTCTCCGGGGTGGCGCAGCTGCAGGTGCCCGCGCTGGTGGTCGTGCCGCCGGAGCTGGCCGACCGGCTGCCGGTGCCGGTGACGACGACCTCGCTGGTGATCGGGGGCCCGGACGCGCCCGTCTCCCCGTCCGAGGAGCGGCGGCTGACCGAGGCGGTGAACGCGCTGTCGCTGCAGGCGTACGTCTACGTGGAGCGCGGCTGGACCGACGCCCTCGCCATCGGCCGCCTCCTGCTGTTCGCCGTCGGTGGCGTGCTGGTCCTGGCGGCCACCCTGACCGCCACCGGCCTCGCGCTCGCCGACGCGCGGCCCGATCTCGCGACGCTCGGCGCGGCGCCCCGCACCCGCCGGCTCATCGCGATGGGGTCGGCGGCGGTCATCGGCGTCGGCGGGGCGCTGCTCGGCCTGCTGGTGGGGATCGGGCCGGGGATCGCCGTCGCCTACCCGCTCACCAGCACCGACGTCGGCGCGGGCGCGCGGCCGCTCATCGACGTTCCCTGGCTGCTGCTCGGCGGGGTCGGCGCGGGGGTGCCGCTGCTCGCCGTCGTCGTCACCGGGCTGGTCGTCCGGTCCCGGTTGCCCATGGTGTCGCGCCTCGACGGGTGACGCCGACCGGCATCCTGGCTCACCGTTCGGGGTCCTGGCTCACTGTCGACGGTGAGCCAGGGCCCGGAACGATCAGGCCACCTGATCATCCATCTGTCGTGACGAAGTCGATGAGCTCCTCGACCCGGCCGATGAGGGTGGGCTCGAGGTCGGTCCAGACCTTCACCCGGGCCAGGATGCGCTGCGCCCACACGTAGCCGGTGTCGTCCTCCCAGCCCAGCCGCTTGCAGACGCCGGTCTTCCAGTCCTCACCCTTGGGCACGGCCGGCCAGGCCTTGATCCCGACGACGGAGGGCTTCACCGCCTGCCAGATGTCGATGAACGGGTGCCCCACGACGAGCGCGTGGTCGCCGGTGATCTGCGCGGCGATGCGGGACTCCTTGGAGCCGGTCACCAGGTGGTCGACGAGCACGCCCAGCCGCCGCCCGGACGACGGCCGGAAGTCGCGGACGATGCCGGGCAGGTCGTCGACGCCGTGCAGCGGCTCCACGACCACGCCCTCGATGCGCAGGTCGTGGCCCCAGACCTTCTCGACGAGCTCGGCGTCGTGCTTGCCCTCCACGTAGATGCGCCCTTCGCGGGCGACGCGGGCGCGGGCGCCGACGACGTAGGTCGACCCCGAGGCGCTGCGCTGCGGGCCCGAGGGCGCGTTCTGCTTCGGCCGCACGAGCCGGACCGGGCGGCCGTCGACCCAGAACCCCGGGCCGAGCGGGTAGGCGCGCACGCGGCCGAACCGGTCCTCGAGGTGGACGACGTCCTTCTCGCAGCGCACCACGGCGCCGACGAAGCCGCTGCTGGGGTCCTCGACGACGACGTCCTTGAGGGCCTCGACCTCGGGGGTCGGCTTCTTGACGGTGCGGGGGTGGACCAGGTCGTCGTACGGCGAACGGGGAGGCACGCCGACGACGCTAGGCATGCCGTCGGCACCCTTGTGAGCGACGCGCCGACCCGCGTGCCGGACCGATCCCGGACGACACGCCCGGGCAGTTCCAAATCACTCAGGGTTAGACCCGCTACGGCCGTTGCCGTGGGCAACGGGTCATCCGGTGGTGTGCGACCGATACGCCGCGTGACCTGCGCCGATGGCCGTTCCGGAGGCCGAGCTGAGCTCCGGAACCGGGCCGGGCGGAGCGCTGCGGGCGGGGCCGGGCCGCTGTTGATCTCGATCGACTCGTTTCGTCGCGACCGTGCCGGTCACCCATCGGAGGGACGAACATCCCCGAGCTCAGATAGGAGCGACAACGACGATGATCGGCACCGAGACCATCAGCCGAGTGATCGGCCAGGACGTCTACGACGAGACCGGCAGCAAGATCGGGTCGGCCTCCGAGGTCTACCTCGACGACGAGACCGGCCAGCCCGAGTGGGTGACCGTCCGCACCGGGCTGTTCGGCACCAAGGAGTCCTTCGTCCCCATCCGTGACGCCGACCTGACCGACGACGGTCTCCGCGTACCGGTGAGCAAGGACCGCGTCAAGGACGCGCCCAAGATCGACACCGACGGTCACCTCTCCCCGCAGGAGGAGGAGGAGCTCTACCGGTACTACGGCATGGGCACGGGCACGACCGGGACGACCGGCCGCACGGACACCGGCGTCGCCGGGACCACCGGCCGCACCGACACCGTCGGCCGCGACACGTCCGGCCCCACCACGGACGACGCCATGACCCGCTCGGAGGAGCGGCTGGACGTCGGTACCCGCCGCGAGGAGACCGGCCGCGCCCGCCTGCGGAAGTACGTCGTGAGCGAGAACGTGACCGAGACCGTCCCCGTGTCCCACGAGGAGGTCCGGGTCGAGCGCGAGCCGATCACGGACGCCAACGCCGGCAAGGCGATGGACGGGCCGGCCATCAGCGAGGAGGAGCACGAGGTGACCCTCCACGCCGAGAAGCCGGTCGTCGCCAAGGAGGCGGTGCCGGTCGAGCGCGTCCGGCTGGACAAGGAGACCGTCACCGACCAGGAGACGGTCAGCGCCGACGTGCGCAAGGAGCAGGTCGAGGTCGACGGCGCCGACGACAACCGGCGCATGTGACCCGCTCCCGGCGCGCGCGCCGGGGCACTGACGCACGGCGGCCGACCGAGACCAGACTCCGGTCGGCCGCCGTTGTCGTGCGCGGAGCAGGTCAGTCGCGCAGGCAGGCGGTCAGCGCGCCGACCATCAGCGGGACGTCGCGGGCCGACGCCAGCTCGCGGCACGAGTGCATGGCGAGCATGGGCGCGCCGATGTCGACCGTCGCGACGCCCAGCCGGGTCGCGGTCAGCGGGCCGATCGTGCTGCCGCACGGGAGGTCGGCCCGGGTGACGAACGTCTGCACCGGCACGCCGGCGGAGTCGCAGCGCTCGGTGAACCAGCCGCCGGAGGCCGCGTCGGTGGCGTAGGCCTGGTTGGCGTTCACCTTCAGCACGGGCCCGCCTCCGAGCTCCGGCCGGTGCGCCGGCTCGTGCCGCTCGGCGCGCGTCGGGTGCACGGCGTGGGCCATGTCGGCCGACACCAGCACGGAGCGGGCCAGCGCGCGGTGCACCGCCTGCGCATCCGCCGGATCGGTCGCCGCGGCCAGCCGCTGGACGACGTCCTCGAGGAAGCTGCCGCGGGCGCCGGACATGGAGCCGCTGCCCACCTCCTCGTGGTCGTTGCAGACCAGCAGCTGCGTGCGTGCCCCGGCCGGTGCGGCCAGCAGCGCCAGCAGCCCGGAGTGGCAGCAGGCCAGGTCGTCGAGCCGGGGGGCGGCCACCCACGTGCCGTCCGCCCCGGCACGCGACGCCGGCTGGGTGTCGGCCAGCACCAGGTCGGCGCCGACGACGTCGCCGGCGTCCACCCCGGCCGCGGTGGCCAGGGCCTCGGTGAGCCCCGGCCCGGTGCCCAGGTCGCGGTCCCACACCGGCACCAGGTGCTGCTGCGGGTCGAGGGTCAGCCCCTCCCGGACGCTGCGGTCCAGGTGGATGGCCAGGGACGGCAGCCGCAGCGGGGCTCCGGGCAGCCGGACGAGGCTGGTGGCGCCGCCACGCAGCGCCAGGCGCCCGGCCACGGTCAGCTCCCGGTCCAGCCAGGTGTGCCACAGCCCGCCGCCGTAGGGCTCGACGCCGACCAGCCGGTACCCCGACTGCCGGACCTCGCTGCGCGGCCGCACCTTGAACGTCGGCGAGTCGGTGTGCGCGCCGACCAGCCGCATCCCGGTCTCGGCGAGCGGGCCGCTGCCCATCCGGAAGGCGATCAGGCTGCCGTGCCGGACCACGAAGTGCTGGCCCCCGGGCGCCGGCGCCCAGGAGTCGGCCTCGGACAGCTCGGCGAACCCGGCGGCGCGCAGCCGGCGCGCCAGCTCGGCGACCGCGTGGGCGGGGGAGGGCGAGGCGTCGACGAAGGCGCGCAGGTCGTCGCCGAGGGCGAGCTCGTCGGTCGGGGCGGCATCCGGCGTCGGCATGCGGCCATGGTGCCCGACGCCCGGGTAGCGGCGGGCGCGCGGGAGGAAGCGCCCGGGTGGGATGCTCGCCCTGTGAGCGCGCGCACGGTCCCCGGGAGCCCCGACGAGCTGTCCGCCGCCCTGGAGGGCACGGGGTACCTCGCCGACGAGGGGCTGGTCACCGCCGCCCATCTGGCGCTGGTCATGCACCGACCGCTGTTCCTCGAGGGCGAGGCCGGCGTCGGGAAGACCGCGCTCGCCCAGGCCCTGGCGCAGATCACCGGCCGGCCGCTCTACCGGCTGCAGTGCTACGAGGGGCTCGAGGCCAGCCAGGCGCTCTACGACTGGGACTTCGGCCGCCAGCTGCTGCACCTGCGGGCCGCTGAGGCCGCGCACGCCGCCGACGACCCGGCGAGCCTGGAGGCCTCCCTCTACGACCGCCGGTTCCTCCTGGCGCGACCGCTGCTGCAGGCGCTGGAGGACTCACCGAGCGTGCTGCTCGTCGACGAGGTGGATCGTGCCGACGACGAGTTCGAGGCGTTCCTGCTCGAGGTGCTGAGCGACTTCACCATCTCCATCCCCGAGCTGGGGACGGTGCGCGCGCAGACGCCGCCGCTGGTCGTCCTCACCTCCAACCGCACGCGCGAGGTGCACGACGCGCTCAAGCGCCGCTGCCTCTACCACTGGCTGGCGCACCCGGACTTCGACCGCGAGGTGGCGATCCTGCGCCGCCGGCTGCCGGAGGTGACCGAGCAGCTGGCCCGGCAGGTGGCCCGGGCGACGTCGACGCTGCGCACCCTCGACCTGCTCAAGCCGCCGGGCGTCGCGGAAGCCATGGACTGGGCGACGGCGCTGCACACGCTGGGCGCCCGGGACCTCGACCCCGATCTCGCGGCCCGCACGCTCGGGGCGGTGCTGAAGTACCGGGAGGACACCGAGCGGGTCCGGTCGCTGGCGCCGGAGGCCCTCTTCGGTGGCTGAGAGAGGACCCCGTCCCCCTCACCCTTCGCAGGCTCAGGGCGAGCCTCCGGACGGGGCCGTTCCAGCACGTCGCGATGTGGTCGACACCGTGCTGGGCTTCGCCCGCACGCTGCGGCACGCCGGCGTGGCCGCCTCGCCGGACCGGGTCGAGGCGATGCTCGGCGCGCTGGACCACCTCGACGTCCTCGCGCCGTCCGCCGTCTACTGGGCCGGGCGGCTGACGCTCTGCTCGGGCCCGGACGACCTGGACCGCTACGACGCCGCCTTCCTCGCCTGGTTCTCCGGGCGGCGGCCGCGGCCGGCGCCGCCGAGCGCGCAGGTGCCGCCGCGGCTGGCCGCGAGCGCGCCGCTGGATTCGGGCAGCGGCGAGGGTGACGACGACACCGACACCCCCGACCTGGCCGCGCGGGCGAGCGCCGACGAGGTGCTGCGACACCGGGACGTGGCCGGGCTGACCGACGCCGAGCGCGCGCACCTGCGCCGGCTGTTCGCCCTGCTGGTGCCGGCTGCGCCGATGCGCCCGGCGCGGCGGCGGCGCCCGGCGGCCCACGGCGGGGTGCACCCGGCCCGGACGGTGCGGCGGGCGCTGCGCGACGGCGGGGAGATCACCCGGCTGGTGCACCGCCGCGCACGGCCGCGCGCCCGCCGGGTCGTGCTGCTGGTCGACGTCTCCGGGTCGATGACCCCGTACGCGGACGCGCTGCTGCGGTTCGCCCACGTCGCGGTGCGGGCCCGGCCGGCGTCGACCGAGGTGTTCACGATCGGCACCCGGCTGACCCGGGTCACCCGCGAGCTGCGGCTGCGCGACCCCGACCGGGCGCTCGCCGCGGGCGGGCAGGCGATCCCGGACTGGTCGGGCGGGACCCGGCTCGGCGAGGTGCTCAAGGCCTTCCTCGACCGGTGGGGCCAGCGCGGCACCGCGCGCGGCGCCGTGGTGGTCGTCTGCAGCGACGGCTGGGAGCGCGGGGACACCGAGCTGCTCCGGGAGCAGATGGCCCGGCTGCGGCGGCTCGCGCACGCCGTCGTCTGGGTCAACCCGCACAAGGGCCGGACGGGGTACGAGCCCCTCACCGGCGGGATGCAGGCGGCGCTGCCGTCGGTGGACCACTTCGTGGCCGGGCACAGCATGGCCGCGTTCGAGGAGCTGTCGGGAGTGATAGCGCATGCGTGACGTTCTGGACGACCTGGTGGGCTGGTGGCAGGCGGGGGAGACCGTCGGCGTGGGCACCGTGGTGGGCACCTGGCGCTCGGCGCCGCGGCCCGCCGGCGCATCGATGCTGGTGGGGCCGGACGGCACGGCGGTGGGCAGCGTCTCCGGCGGCTGCGTCGAGGGCGCGGTCTACGAGGAGGCGAAGGACGCTGTCGACACCGGCGAGCCGGTGCTGCGCCGCTACGGGGTCAGCGACGACGACGCCTTCGCCGTCGGGCTGACCTGCGGCGGGATCCTCGACGTCTTCGTGGAGGCGGTGTCGCGCGAGTCCTTCCCCGAGCTGGGCGAGGTCGCGGAGTCGGTGGGCCGGCACGAGCCGGTCGCCGTCGTCACCGTGGTGGCCGGCCCCGACGACCGGCTGGGGCGCCGCCTGGTGCTCTGGCCGGACCGGTCCTCGGGGACGCTGGGCTCGCAGCGGCTGGACCACGCCGTCGCCGACGACGCCCGCGGCATGCTCGCCGGCGGCCGCACCGGGCTGCTGCACGTGGGGCACGACGGCGAGCGGCGCGGCGACGACCTCACCCTGTTCATCAACTCCTTCGCCCCGGCCGCCCGCATGGTGGTGTTCGGCGCCATCGACTTCGCCGCCGCGGTCGCCCGGGTGGGGGCGTTCCTCGGCTACCGGGTCACCGTCTGCGACGCCCGGCCGGTGTTCGCCACACCCAAGCGGTTCCCGGAGGCGCACGAGGTGGTGGTCGAGTGGCCGCACCGCTACCTGCAGGCGGAGGTCGACGCCGGGCGCATCGACGAGCGGACGGTGCTCTGCGTGCTCACCCACGACCCGAAGTTCGACGTCCCGCTGCTGGAGGTGGCGCTGCGCACCCCGGTCGCCTACGTCGGGGCGATGGGCTCGCGGCGCACCCACGACGAGCGCCTGGCGCGGCTGCGCGAGGCGGGGCTGGGCGACGACGAGCTGGCCCGGCTCTCCTCGCCGATCGGCCTGGACCTCGGCGCCCGCACGCCGGAGGAGACGGCGGTGTCGATCGCCGCGGAGATCATCCAGGGCCGGTGGGGCGGCAGCGGGCGGCGGCTGGCCGAGGTGTCGGGCCCCATCCACGAGACGGCCGACCGCTGAGGGACGTCTCCGCGCTCCCGTTCCGCTACGGCGTGGAGGTCGTGGGGCTGCTGGCCTCGCCGGTGCACCGGTACGACGGCCGCCCGGGCGGGGCGGTGCCGGAGCAGGCCGACGACCGGCGGGAGCGGCTGGAGATCCGGGCGGGGGTCGGCATCGTCGGCGACCGGTACGCCGGGCGGCCGGCCCACCGGGACGCCCAGGTCACCGTCCTGGCGGTGGAGTCGCTGGAGTCGCTCGCCGCCGAGCTGGGCGCCCCGCCGTTCGACCCGCTGCTGGCCCGGCGGAACGTGGTGCTGCGGGGCGCCGAGGTGGAGGCGCTCCGCGGCCGCGAGTTCGCGCTGGACTGCGGCACGGGGCCGGTGCTGCTGCGCGGCGGTCGGGCGGCGAACCCGTGCGCCTGGATGGACCTGGTCCTCGCGCCCGGCGCGCACCGCGGGCTGCGCGGTCGCGGGGGAGTGCGCTGCGCGGCGCTCTCCGACGGCCGGCTCGAGCTGGGGCCCGCCGTCCTGAGCAGCGCCGTGCCGCTGGACCCCGCCACGGCCGGGCGGGCCCGCTCCCTGGTGCCAGGTCGGCGCTGACCTGCGACACGCCGGGCGCACCGGCTGCTGGCGGTCGCGCTGCGCGCCCCGCAGTATTGCCGTCCGGCCGGACGTCCCAGATCCGGAGACGTGTACTCCGGAGGTCGTCCCGTGCGCATGCGCATCCACCAGCTCGCCGTCGCCACCGCCGGCGCCCTGCTCCTCACCGCCTGCGGGAGCAGCAGCCCGCTCGACGGCATGACCGGGCCCGAGGTCGCCGACGCGGCCGCCGACGCCCTGGAGGAGGCCGGTTCGTTCCACGTCGCCGGCACCATGGCGGAGGGCGGCGAGGAGGGGGAGCTCGACCTGCACCTGCAGGGCGACGACGTCACCGGCTCGGTGACCATGGGCGGGTCCGAGATTGAGCTGCTCCGGGTCGACGGCGAGGTGTACCTGCAGGCGCCGCCGGACTTCTGGACCTCCTTCGGCATGCCGGCGGAGATGGCCTCCCAGTTCGACGGCCGCTGGGTGATCGTCCCCGGTGAGGCGGTGGCCGAGTTCGAGGAGATCTCCGTCGACGGTTTCGTCGAGCAGTTCCGCGACCCGGAGAGCGAGATCGCCGAGGAGGTCAGCTCCGAGGAGCTCGACGGCGAGGACGTGGTGGTCGTCGAGCAGGAGGACGGCAGCCGGTTGTTCGTCGCCGACGACGAGCCGGCCTACCCGCTGCAGGTCACGACCGGCGAGGGCGGCTCGGGCACGGTCAGCTTCAGCCGGTTCGGTGAGGAGGAGGAGATCTCCGCCCCCGCCGACCCCATCGACCTCATGTCGATGATGGGCGTCTCCTGACGCCTGCTGTCCCGGCGTCGCGCCGGTCAGCCCAGCAGCGCCCGGACCGCTGACGGGGCCTGCGACACCCGGTGCAGCGGGGCGACCCTGCCGCCGCCGGCGGCGGCGAGGGTGGTGCAGGAGGTCATCGCCTCGTCCTCGGCCGACAGCGCGAGCACCTGGAGCCGCGCTGGCACGCGAGCCAGCGCGGCCGCGGCGTCCACCGGGTCGGGGCTGTCGGTCGCGACGCCGTCGGAGAGCAGCAGCACGTGGCGGTCGGCGGCGCGGGAGCGCGCGAGCTGCGTCGCCGCCGTCCGCAGCGCCAGCTCGAGGTCGGTCGTGCCCCCACCCCTGAGGTCGCAGAGCCGGTCGACGACGACGTCCGCGCGGGGATCGGCCGACAGGCGGCGCAGCACCACGGCCCTCGACCAGAAGGCGATGACGCCGAGTTCGTCGCCCGGCCGCATGCGCTGGGCCAGGGCCGACGCCGTGAGCACCGCGGCGGCGAGCTCGTCCCCGGCCACCGATCCCGATGCGTCGACGAGCAGGACCACCGCGCGACCGGTGGAGCGCCAGCCCCTCGTGTGCAGGTGCTCGGCGCGCCAGCGGGGCTCGGCTCCCCGCGCGGCCAGCGTCGCGTCGAGGTCGACGTCCGAACCGGTCGGGTCGCGCCGGGTGACCATCCGGCTGGTGCCGGGGCGGTCGGGGGTGCCGATGCGCGGGTTGCCCAGGGGCAGCCGTGCTGCGAGTGCCCGCGCGGACGCGCGCAGCCGCGGGTCGAAAGCCCGGGCCGCCGCGGCGAGCACCCGGGCGGCGGCGTCCGGATCGCGGGCGGTCAGGTCGGCGACGGCCTCGGCGTCCAGGGTCCCCGCCTCCGGTGAGACGGTGTCGAAGTCCGGGTTGCTGCGCGAGAGCTCGTCGCGGCTGGACCGGCGCGCGCCCTGGGCGCGCAGCAGCTCCTCGACCTGCTCGGGGTCCTCGACGACGCGGGGCGGGCCCGACGCCGGTCGCTCGCCGGCCGGCGCCGGCGGGGGTGGTGGCCCGGGGGATGGCTCCCCGGGCGTCAGGATTTTCCCAGTTCCTCACCGGCCCGGCGCCAGATGTCGGCGACGACGTCCTCCACCGGGCGCGCCACGCCGTCGCCCCGGGTCACCTTGCCGGTGAGCGCGGCGAGGGCGGCGTCGAGCCCGGTCGCCTCCTGCAGGGGTGAGGTCTCCCGGACGGCGGCGAGCTCCACCGCGATGAGCACCGTGTCGATCGCGCCCCGCACGGAGGCGCCGATGCGCAGCTCGGGGTGGTCGCGCGTGATGCGGACCGCCCGCACCGCCCGGGCGACCAGGGGTGCCTCCCCGCCGGTCACCGCCTCGACCACCCGCAGCTCGGCGTCCTCGTCCTGGTAGGACATGGCCACCCGGCAGGAGCGGTCGTAGAGGGCCGGCGTGATCCGCGCGGTGCCCACCGCGTCGAACGGGTTCATCGCCGCCACCAGCCGGAAGGTGGGCCGCGCCGCGACCCGGCCGTAGCGGGGCACGTGCATCTCCCGCTCGGAGAGGACGCCGAGCAGCACGTTCATCGTCTCCTCGGGGACCCGGTTGAACTCCTCGACGTAGAGCAGCGCCCCCTCGGTCATGGCCCGGGTGAGCGGCCCGGGCACGAAGTTCTCCGGCCGGTAGTCCTCGGTGAGGACCCGGGAGGCGTCGTGGTGGCCGACCAGCCGGGTGGGGGTGAGCTCCGCGTTGCCCTCGACGAGCACGAGCGGAACCCCGGCGCCGTCGGCCAGGGCGCGCAGCAGCGTGGTCTTGCCGGTGCCGGGTGGGCCCTCCAGCACGACGTTGCGCCCGGCGGAGAGCGCCGCGGCGACCACCTCCGCCTCCCGCAGGCGGTCCACCACGCGCCGGCGGGCCACGCGGACCATCCCGCCCACGTCGAGGTGGGCGGCGCTGCGCGTGCTGGTCACGATCCTGTCCTGGCCGGTGCCACGTCCTGGCTCAGCTCCCGTCGTCCTGGCTCACCTGGTGTGGTCCTGGCTCACGGTCGACGCCGAGCCAGGACCCCTGACGATCAGGTGACCTGATCGTCAGGGGTCGGAGGCCGGGTCTCAGTCGTAGACGATCACGCCACGGATGTTCTTGCCGGCGTGCAGGTCCTCGTAGCCCTGGTTGATGTCGTCGAGCTTGTACCTCTTGGTGATCAGCTCGTCGAGCTTGATGGCACCCTCCTGGTAGAGCCGCAGCATCTTCAGCATGTCCGCGCTGGGGTTCTGGTCGCCGAAGAGGGCACCGCGGATCTCCTTGGTGAACAGCGCCAGCATGCTGGGGTTGATCGGGATGCCGACGTCGGTGAGGTCGCCGAGGCCGGTGATGACCACCCGGCCGCCCTTGCCGAGGGCCTCGACGCCCTGGGCGACGTGCTCGCCCTTGAGCACGCCGACGGTGATCAGGACCTTGTCCGCGCCCTGGCCGTTGGTGACGCTGCGACCGAACTCGGCGGCCTCGTCGATGCTCGCGAAGGCGTGCGTGGCGCCCAGCTCCATCGCCTTCTCCCGCTTGAAGTCCACCGGGTCGACGGCGATGACGTGGCTCGCGCCGGCGTGCGCAGCGCCCTGGACGGCGTTGATCCCGATGCCGCCGATGCCCATGACGATGACGGTGTCGCCGGCCCGCACCTCGCCGGCCTGCACGGCGGTGCCCCAGCCGGTGCCGACGCCGCAGCCGACCAGGCAGGCGACGTCGAGCGGGATGTCCTTCGGGATCTTGACCGTCGATCGGACGTCGACCGTCGTCACCTCGGCGAACGTGCCCAGCCCGCACATCTGGCCGACCGGGGTGCCGTCGGAGGTCTGGAAGCGGAAGCTCTCGGCGTCGTCCCAGCGGGAGCCGACCAGGAGGTTGGCACCGGAGTCGCAGATGTACTGCTGGCCGTTCGCGCAGTACCGGCAACGGCCGCAGCCGGGGAGGAAGGAGAAGACGACGTGGTCACCCTCCGCGAAGCCCTTCGTCCCGGGGCCCACCGCGGTGACGACGCCGGCGCCCTCGTGGCCGCCGAGGAAGGGGTAGTGCCCGACCGGCATGTCCCCGGTGGCGATGTGGTCGTCGGAGTGGCACATGCCGGAGGCGGCGAGCTTGACCTGGAGCTCACCGACCTGGGGGTCGTCGGCGACGAGGTCGGTGACCTCCCACTGGCCGGGGGCTGAGCGCAGGATCGCGCCGCGGGTGTTCACGGGCACAGGAACCTCCTCGTCGCCCTCGTCGTCGAGGGCCGTCCACCTCATGCGCGGGCACGCATGGCTGCCGCGCACGGTATGACGCCGACCACACACTGGGAAGTGGCATGCAACGTTGGCGCCGGCCCACCTGCCGCGGTGCAACGTTCGGGGAACGCACACTGGTCCGGTGCCCCACCCCCCGGTCGTCGTCGTCGGCGCGGGGCCCGTCGGGCTCACCGCCGCGCTGCTGCTGGCCCGCCGCGGGCTGAGCGTCGTCGTCCTCGAGCGGCACGCGGCCCCCTATCCGCTGCCCCGTGCGGTGCACCTGGACGACGAGGTGTTCCGCGTGCTGCAGGCGGCCGGCGTGGCCGACGACGTCGCCGCCCGCTGCCGGCCGATGGCCGGGCTGCGCCTGCTGGACGGTGCGCACCGGGTGCTGGCCGAGTTCCGGCGCGCCCCGGACGCCGGCGCCTCCGGCTGGCCGCAGGGCTCGTTCGTGCACCAGCCCGACCTGGAGGAGGCGCTGGCGGCCACGCTGGCGTCGACGCCCGGGATCGAGGTGCACCGCGGGAGCGAGGTGACCGGGCTGGAGCAGGACGGCGACGGGGTGATCCTGCGGGTGACCGACCGGGCCTCCGGGGCGGACCGGTCCGTCCGTGCGGCCGCCGTGCTGGGCTGCGACGGCGCCAACAGCACGGTGCGCGAGCTGATCGGCGCCCGGATGCGGGACCTGGGCCCGGCCGACCGCTGGCTGGTGGTCGACGCGCGAGCGCCCGGACCGCTGCCGGTCTGGCCGGGGGTGCACCAGGTCTGCGACCCGGGCCGGGCGGCCACGTTCATGCCGGTGACCGGCGACCGCTACCGCTGGGAGTTCCGGCTGGCGCCGGGGGAGACGGCCGAGGAGCTCGCCGAGCCGGACCGGCTGGCGGCGCTGCTGGCGCCGGTCGCCCGCGGCGCGGAGGTCGAGGTGGTCCGTGCGGTGGAGTACACCTTCCGGGCGCAGGTGGCCGACCGCTGGCGCCACGGCCGGGTGCTCCTGGCCGGCGACGCCGCCCACCTCACCCCGCCGTTCGTGGGGCAGGGGCTGGGGCTCGGGCTGCGCGACGTGCACCAGCTGGCCTGGAAGCTGGCCGAGGTGCTGGCCGGGCAGGCCGGCGAGGAGCTGCTGGACACCCACCAGGCCGAGCGCGAGCCGCACGCCCGCGCGCTGATCCGGGTGGCGCTGCTGCTCGGCGCCCTGATGACCGGCGGCGGTCGCGGGGGCACCGTCGCGCGCCGGGCCGTGCTGGCGGCCGTCCGGCGGATCCCGGCCGTCGCCCGGCTGGCTACCGACAGCCGGACCCCGCCGCTGCGCCCCGGGCCGCTGGTCGAGCGCCGCGGCAGGGCCGGCCGCCGGTTGGCTGGAACGCTGGTCCCGCAGCCCGAGGTGCTCGTCGACGGCCGGCCCTGCCGGCTGGACGACGTCCTCGGTGAGGGGTGGGCCGAGCTGTCCGCGGAGCTCCTGGTGCGCCGGGCCGACGGGACGGAGGTGCGGATCACCGATCCCGGCGGCTCGCTGCGCCGATGGCTGGGGCCGGCGAGCGCGGTGCGGATCCGGCCCGACCGCATCGTCAGGTCCGTCCGGAGCTGAGCTGCGGCGGCCCGGACCCGGGGTCGCTCCGCCGCCGCTGAATCTCCGGCGAACGTGGGGTGACCGGGTCCCCGGTCGGCTCGGTGGCCCGTCAGGATGGGCGGATGCGCGAGCGACTGCTCCACGCCCCGGCCTGGGTCCTGGCAGTGATCGGCGGGGGTGCCTTCGGTGCGCTGTGGACTCTTCTCGTCCGCATCGGTCAGGACGGCAGCTGGACCCGGGCGCTCGTGCTGGGGGCTGTCGCCGGCGGGGTCTTCGGGGCGCTCTACGGGCCGACGGCCCACCGGCGGAACCGCCGGGTGCGGGACGCCGCCGCGCGATCGCCGGAGGGCCTGTCGCCCCGGGTCCGACGGGCTGCCTCCCGCGGCCCCGTCCCCGCGGACCCGGAGGTGAGGGAGGCCGCGCGCGGGCTGGTCCTGGCTCAGCTGGAGCCGATGGAGGAGCAGCGGATCTCGGCGCCCGTCCTGTTCGTGATCGTGGCCGGGGTGGCCGTGTGGCTGGCTGTCGCCGAAGACCCCCGGTGGCTGCTCGCGGCCCTGTTCTTCGCCGGGGTGGCTGCCGTGGAACGGGTGAACCTGCTGCGGCTGCGGCGGCGCGCCGCGCTGCTGGACCCCGACAGCTAGCGCGGCGGCCGGCCGATGCCGGTGGCGTAGAGGGTCCCGAGCACGGCACCCGGTGGGAGCGCCACGTAGAGCCACCACGGGTGGATCCCGCCCACGGTGAGCTCGAGGATGCCCCAGACCACCAGGTTCACCATGCTGATGCACAGCCAGACGATGGCGAGCACCTTCATCGCGGTGCCGGCGTCGTCGTCGCTGAACGCCCGGCGCGGCCCGGGCGGCGCGGGCAATGCGGGCAGGTCGGCGGTGACCCGGGCCAGGTCGCCGCGGGTCCGCGCCGCCCAGACCGCCTGCACCCGCTCGTCGAACTCCTGCAGGTCCAGCTGCCCGGCGTCGTGGGCGCGCTGCAGCCCCGCCTGCACCGCGCTGCGGTCGGCGTCGGAGATGCGCAGGTCCTCGGGGCGCACCGGCTGGCTCACGCCCGCCATCCTGACAGCCGGTGCGCCCCGCGCGTCAGGCCTCGCGCCGCCGGCGGGCCGGTGAGGTGGCCAGCAGCGCGTTCTCCACCGCGGTGTCGCCCAGCGCCCGCTCGAAGCCCGGCGGGACGACGAGGTCGTCGCGGCAGAGCTCCGAGACGTCGGGCCGGCCCAGGCCGACCATCGCCGAGCCGAGGCCGTCGCGCAGCAGGTCGAGCACGTTCTCCACGCCGGCCTGGCCGTTGGCCGCGAGGCCCCACAGGTAGGCGCGGCCGATCATGACCGCCTTCGCGCCCAGGGCCAGGGCCTTGGCGACGTCGCCGCCGCGCCGGATCCCGCCGTCGAGCAGCACCTCGATCTGGTCGCCCACCGCGTCGGCGACCGCGGGCAGGGCCCGGACCGAGGCGGGGGTGCCGTCGAGGTTGTTGCCGCCGTGGTTGCTGACCGAGATCGCGGTGACGCCGGCGTCGACGGCGCGCTTGGCGTCGTCGACCCGCATGACCCCCTTGAGCATGAACGGGCCGTCCCACTGCTCGCGCAGCCAGGCGACGTCCTCCCAGGTGGGCATCGGCGACTGCTGCCACATGCCGTAGGCGCCGAAGAAGGTCGGCGCCGGGTCGCCCGGCGTCGCCACCATGTTGGGCACGGTGAGGTCGGGGAGCTTGCGGGTCCTGGCGAAGTCCAGCAGCCAGCGCGGCTTGACCAGCACCTGCGGTGCGTACCGGCGGGCCGCCTCGAAGTCGATCTTCTCGGGGATGAACGGGCTGCCCCAGTCGCGGCCGTAGGCGAACGACCAGTCGAGGGTCGCGATCATCCCGACCGCGCCGGCCTTCTTCGCCCGGTCCATCCGGGCGAGCATCTCCTCGCGGGTGCCCACCCAGTACATCTGGAAGAACGTCTGCGGGTTGGCCGCCACGACCTCCTCGATCGGCTTGCTCGCGAAGCTCGACAGGCCCATGGCCACCCCGCGGGCGGCGGCGGCGCGCGCGACGGCCACCTCGCCGTCGGGGTGGACCGCCTGCACGCCGGTCGGGCTGATCATGATCGGCATCGACATGGGCTGGCCCATGACCGTCACGGCCGTGTTCCGCTCGTTGGCCAGGCCGGCGGTGTGCGGCGCGAAGCCGATCTCGGCGAAGGCGGCGAGGTTGTCCTCGAGGGTCAGGCCGCGCTCGGAACCGGCGACCAGTGCGCCGTAGACGCCCTTGGGCAGCCGCTTCCGCGCCCGGCGCTGGGCCTCGGCGACCGACTCGAACCACGCGTTGGCCATGGGGATCTCCTTCGTCGGCCCGGTGCGCCGGGCGGGTGGGCCGGCGCGAGGCCGGTGGCACTGAGTGCCAGGCTAGCGCCGTGGGTGAGACGGCGACCACACCGGTCGCCGGGGTGGATCAGCCGCGCAGGCTGGGGAAGCCCGCCGCCATCTCGTCGAACGCCAGGTGCAGGTGCCCGGTCAGGGATGACGCGTCGTCGGCGAGCCACGCCTCGAAGGCCGTCGTCGCCGCGGCGCGCGTGCTGGCAGCGACCAGCCGGGGCAGCAGCCCGCTGGGGGAGCCGCCCGTCCGGGTGGCGACGTGCCGGGCGACGACCCGGTCGACCTCGGCGAAGCGCAGCTGGCTGTGCGCCAGCAGGGCCGGCTCGGTGAGGATCAGCCGCATGCGCTCCCGCAGCAGCGGAAGCTCGGCTGCGGGGTAGTCGTTGACCTCGACGTACGCCGCGCAGACCGAGATGAGCACCGGCTGCGCCGGGTCCGCGGCGGCGAGCAGCTGCTCGAGCCGGGCGACGTGCCCGGCGAAGTCGCCCCACACGGCGTCGGCCTTGGTGGGGAAGTAGCGGAAGAAGGTCCGGCGGCTGATGCCGGCGGAGTCGGCGACCTCGTCGCTGGTGACCTCCTCGAAGCCGCGCACGGTGAACAGGTCCAGGGCCGCGCGCTCGACGCGGGCGCGCCCCGCCGGCGCCGTCCTCGTCTCCACCACGGGCGCATTCTGCCCGCTGGGCGTGGCGCCAGGCGCCTGCCGACCCCGCTCTTGCTCCTGGCACCGGGTGTCACTAACGTCCGCCTCGACCATGTGACCGCGTTCACGGAGGCCCCCATGCCCGAGCCCACCCTCACCGACGTCCCCGCCGCCGAGCTCCGGACCCCCGAGGCGCCCGCCACCGAGGAGGCCCTCGTCGAGGAGTCGCTCGTCGAGGAGGTCTCCATCGACGGCATGTGCGGGGTGTACTGATCGACGCCGTGCCGACGACGAACGGGGCCGGCCCGGCGACCGGGACGGCCTCCGCCTTCGACGCGGAGCTGCCCTGGCGCCGGGCCCGTTCCGTCGCGCTGCGGCCCGAGCCGTTCGGCGCGCTCGTCTACCACTTCGGCAACCGGAAGCTCTCCTTCCTCAAGTCGAAGACGCTGGTCGCGGTCGTCGAGGCGCTGGGCGACCACCCCAGCGCCGCGGCGGCCCTGACCGCGTGCGGCGTCCCCGACGCCCAGCGCGGCGCCTACGTGAAGGCGCTGGCCGACCTCGCCCGCTCGCAGATGATCGAGAGAAGGACCTCGTCGCCCCCCACCGCTCGCGAGCTCGCGGCGGGGCCCTGCGACGAGGCCGCCCTGGAGGCTCACCAGTGACCGCAGTGCTGCCCGCCCGCCCCGAGCGCCCCACCGGTGGGCGCCTGATCGACCAGTTCGAGTACGGGCTGGACGCCCCGATCTGCCTGACCTGGGAGCTCACCTACGCCTGCAACCTGGCGTGCGCCCACTGCCTGTCCTCCTCGGGCCGGCGGGACCCGCGCGAGCTCTCCACCGCGGAGGCCGAGGCGGTCATCGACGAGCTGCAGCGGATGCAGGTCTTCTACGTCAACGTCGGCGGCGGCGAGCCCACCGTGCGGCCGGACTTCTGGCACCTGCTCGACTACGCCATCGGCCACGACGTCGGCGTCAAGTTCTCCACCAACGGCATCAAGCTGGACAAGACCCGCGCCGCCCAGCTGGCCCGCACCGACTACGTCGACGTGCAGATCTCCCTGGACGGCGCCACCGCCGAGGTGAACGACCGCGTGCGCGGCACCGGCTCGTACGCCACCGCGGTCCGGGCGCTGGAGAACCTGGCCGAGGCCGGGATGAAGGACTTCAAGGTCTCCGTCGTCGTCACCCGGGAGAACGCCGGGCAGCTCGACGAGTTCAAGGCGCTCACCGACTCCTTCGGCGCCCAGCTGCGGATCACCCGGCTGCGCCCCTCGGGCCGCGGGGCCGACGTCTGGGACCAGCTGCACCCCACCCAGCAGCAGCAGAAGGAGCTGTACCACTGGCTGCTGGCCAACGGCGACAACGTGCTCACCGGCGACTCGTTCTTCCACCTGTCGGCGTTCGGCGAGGCGCTGCCGGGGCTGAACCTGTGCGGCGCCGGGCGGGTCGTCTGCCTGATCGACCCGGTCGGCGACGTCTACGCCTGCCCGTTCGCCATCCACGAGAACTTCCTCGCCGGCAACGTCCGCGACGAGGGCGGCTTCCAGCGGGTCTGGCAGCAGAGCGAGCTCTTCGCCGACCTGCGCAACCCGCAGACCGGCGGCGCCTGCACGAAGTGCGCGCACTTCGACGCCTGCCGCGGCGGCTGCATGGCCGCGAAGTTCTTCACCGGGCTGCCGCTGGACGGGCCCGACCCCGAGTGCGTGCAGGGCTACGGGGAGACGGCGCTGGCGGCCCGCGACCTCGAGCTGGTCACCCCGCGCAGCCACATCGACCACTCGCACAAGGGCCCGGTCCGCGGGCAGCCCACGCTGCTGGGCATGCCCGCGCTGCCGCCCGCGAAGGCCTGCGACGAGTCGCCGCTGGCGGGCCTGGACCTGCGCTGACCCTCCCGTGCCGGCCCCCGGCGGGCCGGCACGGGAGGCGGGCTAGAGGTCGACCTTCTTGTTGTCCCCGGCGTCGATCCGTTCGCCGGTGGCCTTGGCCTTGGCCTTCACGAAGCTGAACGCCGTGGCCAGGCGGCCGCCGGGGCTGTCCCAGTACTCCGCGGAGTCGCCCTCGACCTTGATCAGGACGACGTCGGGGTCTTCGGGGCCGTTCGGGAACCAGGCCTCGACGGCGCCGTTCCACAGCTCCTTCTTCTTCGCCGGGTCGTCCACCACGCGGGCGTGGCCGGTCAGCGACACCCAGGTGCCGCCGGAGCCGATGCCCACGTTCACCTGCGGCTGCGCGGCGATGTGGGCCACCGGGTGGGAGCCGCGTTCGGCGAAGAACCACAGGTCGCCGTCGAACCCGACCTCCTGCAGCGTCATCGGCCGGCTCGTCAGCTTGCCGCCGGGGGCGATGGTGGTGAGGAAGCCGAAGCGCTCCCCCTTGATCAGCTCGGCGACCTTGCGGGTGTCCTCGGTGCTCATGCCGGGCTGGTGCCCACCGGGGCCCCGCCCGACACCCCTTAGCGCGCCTCGAGGTAGCGCCAGGCGCCGTCCTCCCGGACGAACCGGCTGACCTCGTGCTGGCTGCCGCGCTCGCCGCCGGCCACGTACCAGGCGCGGAACTCCACCGTCCCCTCGGCGGCGAGCAGCCCGCCGCCGGTGGTGGCCAGCACGTCCAGGCCAGTCCAGCGCACCGCCGGATCGAGCTCCACCGTCGGTGGCCGGGTGGTGGAGTGCCAGCTGGCCAGCAGGTAGCCGGCGTCGCCGACGGCGAAGGCGCTGTACCGCGACCGCATGAGCTGCTCGGCGGTGGCCGCCGGTGCCGAGCCGTCGTGCCGCGGGCCGCAGCACTCGGCGTAGGGCAGGCCGGTGCCGCACGGGCAGCGTCGGGGAGCCATGGGGCCAGTCTGCCGTCGTGCGAGGCTGGCCCGGTGACCTCCCTCGGCGGCGCCACCTGGTCGGAGCTGCCCGAGCGGCCGCTCCTCGTCGTCCCCCTGGGATCGGTGGAGCAGCACGGCCCGCACCTGCCGCTGGCGACCGACACCCGGACGGCGGAGACGGTGGCGCAGGCCGTGGTGCCCGGGATCGGTGGCGCGCTGCTCGCCCCGGCGATCCCCTACGGGGCGAGCGGGGAGCACGAGGGCTTCCCCGGCACCGTGTCGATCGGCACGGAGGCGCTGACGACGCTGCTCGTGGAGTACGGGCGCTCGGCCTGCCGCTGGGCGGGGCGGCTGCTGGTGGTCAACGGCCACGGCGGGAACTTCTTCGCCCTGCGCGCGGCGGTGCCGCTGCTGCGGGAGGAGGGGCGGGACGTCGCCTGGTTCCCGCTCGCCGTCCCCGGCGGCGATGCGCACGCCGGGCGCACCGAGACGTCGCTGATGTTGCACGTGGAACCGGCCGCGGTCCGCGCGGAGCGGGCCGAGCGGGGGGAGACGGCGCCGCTGCGGGAGCTGCTGCCGCGGATGCAGGCCGAGGGTGTGCGGGCGGTCAGCCCGAACGGTGTGCTCGGCGACCCGGCCGGCGCGTCGGCCGCGGAGGGGGCGGAGCTGGTGGCGGACCTGGCCGGCCGGCTGGTCGCCGCCGTGCGGGCGTGGCGCATCGACGACGCGGGGCGGCTCCGGGGGTGATCCCGGAACCGCCCCGCGTCGGAGGTGGTGGCCCGATCAGTTCAGGGCGTCGGCGAACATCGGCACCGTCTGCTCGATCGCGTAGAGCAGGCCGGGCGCCGACGCGCTGGAGAACGCGTTCAGCACGGTGAGGTCGTCGAGGACGACGGCGCGCCCCTCCTGCACCGCCGGCAGGGCCTGCCACAGCGGGTTGCTGGTGAACTCCGAGGCCTCGACGAAGATCGGGAAGACGACGGTCAGCTCGGCGTCGAGCAGGTTGAGCTGCTCCTCGCCGATCGGCACGTAGAAGTTCTCGGTCGCCAGCGCCTCGATCTCCGCCTTGTTCTCGAAGCCGAGCTGCTCCATGAACCGGACCCGCGAGTCGCCGCTGACGTAGGCCCCCCAGCCGTCCGCGGTGTAGGCGCCGACGGCGACCTCGGTGCCCTCGAACTCGGGGTGCTCCTCCCGGGCCTGCTCGAAGGCCGCCTCGACCTCGGCCGCGAGCTCGTCGGCCTCCTCCCTCTTGCCGAGCGCCTGGCCGATCATCTCCAGCTGCTGCTGCCAGGTCGTCTGGTACGGCCCGACACCTTCCGGCTGGCCGATCGTCGGGGCGATGTCGCTGAGCAGGTCGTAGCGCTCCTGCTCGCCGGACGACCGGGTGTCGAGGATGAGGTCGGGCTGCAGCGCCGCGATCTGCTCGTAGCTGGGCTCGAGCGTCCCGATGAGCACCGGCGGCTCCTCGTAGCCCTGCTCGACCCAGTCGCCGAGGCCGTCGTCGCCGCCGACCGCGAGCCAGTCGGTGGCGCCCACCGGCTCCACGCCGAGCGCGAGGGCGGTCTCGGCGTCGGACCAGCCGAGAGCCACCACCCGCTCGGGTGCCTCCTCGACGGTGACCTCGCCGAAGGCGGTCTCCACCGTGACCGGGAACGTCGACGACGCGTTCCCGGTCGTGTTCCCGGTCGTCCCGCCGTCGGAGGTTGCGGGCTCGTCGCCGGAACCGCAGCCGGTGACGACGAGAGCGGTGGCCGCGAGCGCGGCGGCACCCCGGAGGGCGGAACGGAAAGGCATGGCACAACTCCTTGGCGACTCAGGTAAGGGTGACCTAAGCACACGGACCTGTGAACGGGTCGGCCGGGACCGGATCGCTACTGTCGCCAGGGCCCGCACGGCCGGAGCCGTGGAGACCGACGCGCGAGGAGGGCCGGGGCATGAGCGGGGCGTTCGAGGGCTGGTTGGTCGTGGTCGACCTGCAGCACGTCTTCGGCGAGCAGGACTCGCCGTGGACGGCGCCGCGCTTCGAGGAGATCCGCCCCCGCGTCCGCCGGCTGGTGGAGGCGTTCGGCGAGCGGGTGGTCTGGACCACGGTTCGTGGCGCCCGGTGAGCCGGTGGGGGCGTGGAAGGAGTACTACGCGCAGTACGAATTCGCGCTGCAGCCCCCCGACGCGCGGTGCTACCAGCTCGTCGAGGACCCGGGCGGCGCCCCGGTCGTGGACGCCACCACGTTCGGCAAGTGGGGGCCGCGGCTGGCCGAGGTGGTCGGTGAGGGGCCGCTCACCGTCGTCGGCGTGGCCACCGACTGCTGCGTGATCTCCACCGTGCTCCCGGCCGCCGACGCCGGCGTGCACGTCCGCGTGGTCACCGACGCGTGCGCCGGGGCGGGCGACGAGGAGCACGAGCGGGCCCTGCAGGTGATGGCCGGCTACGCCCCCCTGGTCTCCTTCGCCACGACGGACGAGGTCCTGGCGCAGGGATGATCCCCGCCCCGCCGGAGCGCCGGCTGCCCGACGGGTTCGCCGTCCGGCTCGACCCGCGCACCCGCCGGCGCGACGGCGGCGGCACCCTGCTCGGGGGTTCCCCGCTGCGGCTGCTCCGGCTGTCACCCCGTGCGGCCGGGCTGCTGGCCGCCGACCGCCTGGTGGTTGCCGACGCGACCGGCGCCGCCCTGGCCGCGCGGCTGCTCGACGCCGGCCTCGCCCATCCGGAGCCGCCCCCGGGCTCCGTCGGGGCGGACGTGACCGTCGTCGTCCCGGTGAAGGACCGCCCGGTCGCGCTGGCCCGGCTCCTCGCCGCGCTGCGCGCCGACCCGCAGACGGCGGCCCTGCCCGTGGTCGTCGTCGACGACGGCTCGGCGGTGCCGGTCGCCGCTCCGCACGGCGTGCGCGTCCTCCGGCACGAGGTGTCCCGGGGCCCGGCGGCCGCCCGCAACGCCGGTCTGACCGCGGCGGGCACCGAGCTGGTCGCGTTCCTCGACTCCGACTGCGTCCCCCTCCCGGGCTGGCTGGGCCGGCTGCGGCCGCACCTGGCCGATCCCCGGCTGGCCGTGGTGGGCCCCCGGATCGTGCCGCTGGCGGGCGCGGCACGCGGGTGGACGAGCCCCTACGAGGACGTCGCCGGCGCGCTCGACATGGGCCCGCAGCCGGCGGCGGTGCGGCCGCTGTCGGCGGTGTCCTACCTGCCGAGCGCGGCGCTGCTGGTGCGCCGGTCGGCCCTGGGCGCGGGCTTCGACGAGGCGATGCGGGTCGCCGAGGACGTCGACCTGGTCTGGCGGCTGGCCGCGGCGGGCTGGCGGGTGCGGTACGAACCGGCGGCCGAGGTCGCGCACGAGCACCCGGCGCGCACCGCCGACTGGCTGCGGCGGCGCGCCTTCTACGGCACCGGCGCCGCCCTGCTGGCCGCGCGGCACGGGTCGGCGGTCTCCCCCCTGGTGATCGCGCCGGAGACGGCGCTCACCTGGGCGCTGCTGCTCGCCGGGAGGCGGTGGGGGCGGGCGGCCGGGGTCGCCGTGCTGGGGGTCACCGTGGCCCGGCTCGCGCGCCGGCTGGCCCGGCCGGGGGAGGCCGTCCCGGCCGCGCTCGCCACCGGCCTCGTGGTGCGCGGCCTCGCGGCGTCGGGCCGGGCGCTGACCCGCGCGGCCACCCGGCACCACTGGCCGGTAGCCGCCGCCGGGGCGATCGCCTCCCGGCGCGTGCGCAGGGCCGTGCTGGCGGCGGCGCTCGCCGACGGGCTGCTGGCCTGGGCGCCGCACCGGGGCCGGGTCGGACCGGTCCGTCACCTCCTGGCCCGGCGGCTCGACGACCTCGCCTACGGGGCGGGCCTGTGGGCCGGGGCCGTGCGGGCCCGCGACGTCCGTCCCCTCCTGCCGGCGCGCCCGCCCCGCTGACGACCCGCCCGGCCGAGGAATGCGCGGCGGGCCTCGCGCCTTGCACGGCGTCGTACTGCGGTTCGACCAGCGTGGGTCCCGCTCAGCACCGATCGACGGGAAACCCGTGACCACCACCCAGGACCGCACCCAGCCGCAGGCGACCCCCGATGCGCCCGCGCGACCGGGCGCCGCGCGCACCGCGCTGACGCTCGGTGCCTTCGTCGCCCTCGGCCCGCTGACCATCGACATGTACCTGCCGGCGCTGCCCAGCATCACCAGCGACCTGCTCACCACCTCGGCGACGGTGCAGCTGACCCTCACCGGCACGCTGATCGGCCTGGCGCTCGGTCAGCTGGTGCTGGGCCCGCTGTCGGACGCGTACGGCCGCCGCGGGCCGCTGCTGGCCGGCACCGCGCTGCACGTGGTCGCCTCCCTGCTCGTGCTGGTCGCGCCGACCATCGCCGTCCTCGGCGCGCTGCGGGTGCTGCAGGGCGTGGGCGCCGCCTCCGGCGCGGTCATCGCCCTCGCCGTGGTACGGGACCTCTACGACGGCCGCGCCGCGGCGACGATGCTCTCCCGGCTGTTCCTGGTGCTCGGCGCCGCGCCGGTGCTGGCGCCCACCATCGGCGGGGAGATCCTGCGCTTCACCACCTGGCGCGGGGTGTTCGGCGTGCTGGCGGCCTACGGCCTGCTGCTGCTGGTCGTCGGGTGGGCGACGCTGCGGGAGACCCTGCCGCCCGCGCGGCGGAGCAGCGCCGGGGTGCTCGGGACGCTGCGGGTCTACCGCGGCCTGTTCCACGACCGCGTCTACGTCGGGCTGGTGCTGGTCGCCGGCCTCACGATGGCCGGGCTGTTCAGCTACGTCTCCGGCTCCGCGTTCGTCTACCAGGACCAGTTCGGGCTCGACGAGCAGCAGTTCGGGCTGCTGTTCGGCGCCGGCGCGTTCTGGCTGATCGCCGCCACCCAGCTCAACCCGCTGCTGCTGCGCCGCTGGTCGCCGCAGACGCTCCTCGTGGCCGGCACCGTGGCCGGCGCGCTCGCCGGCGCCGCGCTGGTCGGGCTCGCCGGCACGGGGACCGGTGGCCTGGTCGCCGTGACCGGGGCGCTGTGGGCGGTGCTGTTCGCGTGCGGGCTCGCGCTGCCCAACGCCCCGGCGCTGGCGCTGTCCCGGCACGGCGAGGCGGCCGGAAGCGCGGCGGCCCTGCTGGGTGCCATCCAGTTCGGCGTCGGCGCGGCGGTCTCCCCGGTCGTCGGCCTCCTGGGCAACGACGCGGTGGCGATCGGCCTCGTCGTCGTCACGGCGCTGGTCCTGGCGATCGTCGTGCTGGCCGCCGTCGTCCGGCCGTGGCAGCTGCCGGCCGGGGACGCGGCGGCGGCCCCGGCGCACTGACCCGCGCCGGCCGCTCTGGTGGAAACCGCCGGCAGCGGCCACGATGACCGGGAGATGAGCGACTCCCCGTGGCGCGGCCGGTGACCACCGCCGTCAACCCGTGGCTGGCGCTGCCCGACGGGTCGCCGTCGGCCGCCCGCACGCGCCGGCTGCGTGCGGCGCACGAGCGCCTGGTCACCGCCGGCGCGCTGCCCGTCGACGACGCCGTCCGCACGGTCGTCCGCGACTCGTGGCGGCGCTCCCTCGGCAGCGGCGTGGACCCCGACGGCGGGCTGCCCCCTGTGGAGCTGCTGGACGCCGACCTGCTCGCCTACCGGGCCGCCCACCCCCTGGCGCCCGCGCTCCCGGTGATCCGCCGGCTGCTGGTGCAGGACGCCGAGGCCGACCGGATGATCGTGGCGGTCACCGACGCCGCGGGGCGGATGCTCTGGGTGGAGGGCGACCGCCGGCTGCGGGAGCGGGCCGCGGCCGTGAACTTCGTCGAGGGCTCGCGGTGGTCGGAGGAGGTGGCCGGCACCAACGCGCCCGGGACGGCGCTGGCGGTCGACTCCGCCGTGCAGATCTACGGCAGCGAGCACTTCCGGCGCCCGGTGCAGCCCTGGAGCTGCTCGGCCGCGCCGGTGCACGATCCGGTGACCGGCGCGCTGCTCGGCGTCATCGACGTCACCGGCGGCGACCACGTGGCCAGCCCGCACGTGCTCACCCTCGTCCGCGCGACGGTGGCCGCCGTCGAGTCGGAGCTGCGCTGGCTGAACCGGGAGCGGCTCACCGCCGGCCCGGCCGCCGGGGTGCCCGCACCCGCGGCCGCCCGGTTGGAGGTGCTCGGCCGGGAGCGGGCCCGGCTGCTGCTGCCCGGCGGGCCGCTCGAGCTGTCGGTCCGGCACTCGGAGCTGCTGTTCCTGCTGGCCGAGGCGGCCGCCTCGGGGCAGGGCCGCGACGCCGCCCAGCTCGCCGCAGAGGTGCACGCCGGGTCCGCGGCCACCGTCACGGTGCGGGCGGAGCTGTCGCGGCTGCGTCGCCTGGTGGGCAGCGACCTGCTAGCGTCCCGCCCCTACCGCCTGGTCGGCCGGCTGCACACCGACGTGGAGCAGGTGCGCCGGCTCGTGGCGCGCGGCGAGGTCGGCGCCGCGCTGGAGCACTACGCGGGCCCGGTGCTGCCCGGCTCTCAGGCCCCGGGGGTCCGGCACGCCCGCGACCGCCTGCTGGCGGTGCTCCGCCGGGCGGTGCTCACCGGGCGCCGCCCCGACCTGCTGCTGCGCCTCGCCCAGCTGCCCGAGGTCCGGGAGGACGCCGGGGTCTGGCAGGCGCTGTGCGAGGTCCTGCCGGCGGGGTCGCCCCGCCGGGCGGCGGTGACGGCGCACCTGCACCGCCTGCGGCTGGCCGGCCGGGCGCGCTGATCCGCCCGGCGCGGGAATGCTGAGGGCTGCTCACGACTTCGCAGCTGGCGTGACCGCCCTGCCCCTCGCCGACCGCCCACCCCTGCGCACGGGCCGGCTCGTCGCCGCGGTCGTCGCCCTCGGACTCGGCGGGTTCGCCATCGGCACCACCGAGTTCGTGACCATGGGGCTGCTGCCCGACCTGGCCGAGGGCGTCGGCATCACCATCCCCACCGCCGGACACCTCATCTCCGCCTACGCGCTCGGTGTCGTCGTGGGGGCGCCGGTGATCGCGGCCCTGGCCACCAAGCTGCCCCGCCGCGCGGTGCTGCTCTGGCTCATGGCCGCCTTCATCGCGGGCAACGTCCTCACCGCGCTGGCGCCGGGCTACGGGTCCCTGCTGGCCTCGCGGTTCCTGGCCGGGCTGCCCCACGGCGCGTACTTCGGCGTCGCCTCGCTGGTGGCGGCCTCGCTGGTGGCGCCGCACCTGCGCGGGCGGGCGGTGAGCTCGGTGATGCTGGGCCTGGCCCTGGCCAACGTCGCCGGCGTGCCCTCGGCCACCTGGCTGGGGCAGCAGTTCGGCTGGCGCACCGCGTACTGGGCGGTCGCGGTGCTGGCGCTGCTCACCATCGCCGCGACCGCGTGGGTGGTGCCCGCCGCCCCGGGCAACCGCGGGGCCACCGTGCGCACCGAGCTGGGGGCGCTGCGCCGCCCGCAGGTGCTGCTCACGCTGCTGGTCGGCGTCGTCGGCTTCGGCGGCATGTTCGCCGTCTACAGCTACATCGCTCCGCTGGTCACCGAGGTGACCGGCATGTCGCGCGGCGCCATCCCGCTGGTGCTGCTCGCGTTCGGCGTCGGGGGCGTGCTCGGGACGGCGGTGGGCGGCCGGCTCGCGGACCTGGCGTTGTTCCGCTCGCTGGTCGGCGCCAACGTCGTCACCGGCGTGCTGCTGGCGCTCGTACCGGTGGCCGCCCGCACCCCGGTCACCATCGTCCTGGCGATCTTCCTGTTCGCCGCCAGCGCGTCGGTCCTGGTGGTCTGCCTCCAGCTGCGCCTGATGGAGGTCGCCGGGGAGGCGCAGATGCTGGGGGCGGCGCTGAACCACTCGGCGCTCAACGCGGCCAACGCGCTCGGCGCCTGGCTCGGCGGGCTGGTCATCGCCGCCGGCCTGGGGTACACCGCGCCGGGCTGGGTCGGTGCGGGCCTCGCCGTGCTGGGCCTGCTGGCGCTCACCGCCTCAGCGGCGCTGCGCCGCCACGAGCTGCGGGCCGCCGCCGCCGGCGAGCCGGCCGCGGTCCCGCAGGCGGAGCCGGCCGCCGTCCGCTGACGCCTGCGGTCCGTGCCCGCCGGAGGGGTGGTGCAACGGGCTGCAACGTGGCCGGCGCGTCCGCGCAGCACGCTGATCGCGGGTTTCTCCCCCCGTTCACGCAGATAAGCGTGGCCTAAGTCACTCCTTTCGGGTCAGACTCCGCGGCAGGTCCACGGTCGACCGTGGGCGTGGTCTGCAACGAGGGACCCCTGCAACGAGGCGGAGGACTGATGACCCGGATCAGCGTGCGGGTGGACGGGGCGTCCTACCAGGACGACGTCGAACCGCGGACACTGCTCGTGCACTACCTGCGCGAGCAGCTCGGCAAGGTCGGGACCGTGGTCGGTTGCGACACCAGCAACTGCGGCGCCTGCACCGTCCACCTCGATGGTGAGGCCGTGAAGAGCTGCACCGTGCTGGCGGTCCAGGCCGACGGTGCCGAGGTCACCACCATCGAGGGCGTCGCCAGCGACGGTGAGCTGCACCCGGTGCAGAAGGCCTTCCACGAGATGCACGGGCTCCAGTGCGGCTTCTGCACCCCCGGCATGATCATGGCCTCGATCGACCTGCTGCAGGACAACCCCGATCCGAGCGAGGACGAGGTGCGGGAGGGCATCGAGGGCAACCTCTGCCGCTGCACCGGCTACCAGAACATCGTCCGCGCCGTGCAGCAGGCCGCCGGTGAGCTGCGGGGGAACGGCGACGGCCGCGTCTCCTCCGCGCAGGTCGACACCGCCGCGGCGCCGCACGTGGTGGGGCAGGCATGACCGCCGTCGAGGAGCGCGCCGGCGCCCCGGCCCCCGAGATCGGCAAGGCGCGCCGCCGCAAGGAGGACGCCCGGCTGATCACCGGCGAGACCACCTGGACCGACAACATGGTGCTGCCCGGGATGCTGCACCTCGCGGTCGTCCGCAGCCCCGTGGCCCACGCGCGGATCACCAACGTCGACGTCAGCGCCGTCCGCGAGGCCCCCGGCGTCATCGCCGTCTTCACCGGCCGCGACCTCGCCGAGGAGCAGGGCTCGCTGCCCTGCGCCTGGCCGGTCACCCCGGACATGGTCAACCCCGGGCACCCGTCGATCGCCGTCGACCAGGTCAACCACGTGGGCGAGGCGGTCGCGGTGATCGTCGCCCGCAGCAAGACCGCGGCCCAGGACGCGGTCGAGCTGGCCGACGTCGACTACGAGCCGCTGCCGGTGGTGCTGGACATGGAGGAGGCGGTCGCCGACGGCGCCGACCTCGTCCACGACCACCTGGAGTCCAACACCAGCTACCACTTCGTCTTCGACGCCGGCGAGATGGGCACCGGTTCGGACACCGACCAGGCGTTCGCCGACGCCGACGTCGTCGTCAGCCGCCGGCTGATCCAGCAGCGGCTGATCCCGGCGTTCATGGAGCCGCGCTCGGTCGTCGTCCAGCCGCAGGGCGACAACTACACGATGTGGTCGGCGACCCAGATCCCGCACATCCTGCGGGTGATGGCGGCGATGGTCACCGGCATCCCCGAGCACAAGCTGCGCGTCGTCGCCCCGGATGTCGGCGGCGGGTTCGGCGGCAAGCTGCAGGTGAACCCGGAGGAGATCCTCTGCCTGCTGATCGCCCGCCGCCTCGGCAAGCCGGTCAAGTGGACCGAGACCCGCAGCGAGTCGCTGATGACCGCCCACCACGGGCGCGACCAGATCCAGTACGTCGACATCGCCGCCGACCGCGACGGCAGCATCAAGGGCCTGCGCGTGCGGCTGCTGGCCGACATGGGCGCCTACCTGCGGCTGATCACCCCGGGTGTGCCGGCGCTCGGCGCCTTCATGTACCCGGGCATCTACAAGATCCCGGCCTACCACTTCGAGTGCGACGGGGTGTTCACCAACAAGGTGCCCACCGACGCCTACCGCGGCGCCGGCCGGCCGGAGGCCACGTTCGCGATCGAGCGGATCATGGACGAGCTCGCCGTCGAACTGGACATGGACCCGCTGGAGCTGCGGCGGAAGAACTGGATCAACGCCGACGAGTTCCCGTTCACGACCGTGGCCGGGCTGGCGTACGACAGCGGCGACTACGAGACCGCCACGCAGCAGGCGCTGGAGCTCCTCGGCTACGACGAGCTGCGCGCCGAGCAGCGGCGGCGGCGGGAGTCGAACGACCCGGTCCAGCTCGGCATCGGCATCTCCACCTTCACCGAGATGTGCGGGCTGGCCCCCTCCCGGGTGCTCGGCTCGCTCTCGTTCGGCGCCGGTGGCTGGGAGCACGCCGCGATCCGCATGCTGCCCACCGGCAAGGTCGAGGTGGTCACCGGCTCGACGCCGCACGGTCAGGGCCACGAGACGGCGTGGAGCCAGCTCGTCGCCGACTCCCTCGGTGTGCCGTTCGAGGACGTCGAGGTGCTGCACGGCGACACCGCCATCTCCTCCCGCGGGCTGGACACCTACGGCTCCCGGTCGCTGGTGGTCGGCGGCTCGGCGGTGGTCAAGGCCGCGGACAAGGTGATCGCCAAGGCCCGGAAGATCGCCGCGCACCTCCTGGAGGCCAGCGAGGACGACCTCGACTTCGAGGCCGGGAAGTTCTCCGTGCGGGGTACGCCGGGCACCGGGCTCGGCATCCAGGAGATCGCGTTGGCGATCTTCGCCGCGCACGACTACCCGGAGGGCATCGAGCCTTCGATCGACGCCGAGGCGACCTTCGACCCGGAGAACTTCTCCTTCCCGCACGGCACGCACCTGTGCGCGATGGAGGTGGACACCGAGACCGGCTTCGTGAAGATCCGCAAGTACGCCTGCGTCGACGACGTCGGCACGATCGTGAACCCGCTGATCGTCGAGGGGCAGGTGCACGGCGGACTGGCCCAGGGGATCGCCCAGGCGCTGTACGAGGAGGCCGTCTACGACGCCGACGGCAACCTCACCACCGGCACCTTCGTCGACTACCTCGTGCCGGCCGCCTCCGACCTGCCGCACTTCGACACCGGCAACACGGTGCACACCGCACCGGGCAACCCGATCGGCGCCAAGGGCGTGGGTGAGGCCGGCTGCATCGCCTCGACCCCGGCGGTGGTCAACGCCGCGCTGGACGCCGTCCGGCACCTGGGCGTCACCGACATCCGCATGCCGCTCACACCCGAGCGCGTCTGGCGGGCCATCCATGACGGCGGCGACGGCGGCGACCGGGCGGCGGTCCGCAGCAACGCGCAGGCCGTCGACTCCTCCGACGCCCCGTCCACCACCGGAGGTGCCCAGTGATCCCCGCACCGTTCGAGTACGCCCGCCCGACCACCGTCGACGAGGCGCTGGAGGCGATCGCCGCCGGCGGGGAGGACGTGAAGGTCCTCGCCGGCGGGCAGTCGCTCATCCCGGTCATGCGGTTGCGCCTCGCCGCGCCGGAGACCGTCGTCGACCTGGGCCGGGTCGCCGAGCTGCGGGGTGTGCGGGACGACGGGGACGCGATCGTCATCGGCGCGATGACCACGCACTCCGACGTCCTCGCCGACCCGCTGATCGCGCAGCACGTCCCGCTGGTCGCCGAGGCCACCGGCACGGTGGCCGACCGGCAGGTACGTCACCGGGGCACCTTCGGTGGGGCCCTGGTGCACGCCGACCCGGCCGGTGACCTGCCGGCCGTGGCGCTGGCGCTCGACGCCGAGTTCGTGATCGCCGGCGCCGGGGGGCGCCGGACGGTCGGTGCCGCCGACTTCTTCGTCGACTACCTCACCACCGCGGTCGAGGAGGGCGAGCTCCTGGTGGAGGTGCGGCTCCCAAAGCTCGCCGGCCAGTGGGGCATGCGGTACGAGAAGTTCAACCGCGTGGCGCAGGCCTGGTCGATCGTCGCGGTGGCCGCCGCGGTGCGGCGGGAGGACGGGCACATCGCCGAGGCGCGGATCGGGCTGACCAACATGGGCCCGACGCCGCTGCGGGCCGGCGCGGTGGAGGCCGCCCTGTCCGGCGCCGAGGCGACGCCCGAGGCGATCGCCGCGGCGTCCGCCCGCGCGGCCGAGGGGACCGAGCCGAGCAGCGACCTCAACGCGCAGGCGGACTACCGGCAGCACCTGGCGACCGTCCTCACGCGCCGGGCGGTGACGGCCGCCGCGGGGCTGTAGCGTCGGGCTCCCGCCTGCGTCCGTACCCGTTCGCTCCCTCCCGGAGGTGCTGCCGTGCAGCTGGAGAACTCGTTCACCGTCCCGGTGCCCGTCGACGAGGCCTGGCGGGTGCTGCTCGACATCGAGCGGATCGCCCCGTGCATGCCCGGCGCGGCGCTGGACTCCGTCGACGGTGACGACTTCACCGGGCGGGTGAAGGTCAAGCTCGGGCCGATCAACCTGACCTACCAGGGGAAGGCGTCGTTCATCGAGAAGGACGAGGCCGCGCACCGGGCGGTCATCGACGCCCGGGGCAAGGATCAGCGGGGGAACGGGACGGCCGCGGCGGTGGTCACCGCCAACCTCCGGGCGGAGGGCTCGGTCACGCGGGTCGACGTCCTCACCGACCTGAACATCACCGGCCGGCCGGCCCAGTTCGGCCGCGGCGTGATGACCGACGTCGGCAACAAGCTGCTCGGCCAGTTCGCCGACAAGCTCGCCGCACAGCTCGGTGAGGGCGACGCGCAGGGTGAGGCGGACCGCGCGGCCGCGTCGGCGGAGGCCGGCCCGGCGGCGAAGGCGGCGGCGACGGCCACCGGCGTGGTCGAGGAGGTGGCCGCCTCGGCGGAGCAGGCCGCCGGCGAGGGCACGGCGGCCAAGAAGGTGGCGGCCGCAGCCAAGAAGGCGGCTGCGTCGGCGACCGACGAGGTCACCGCCGCGGCCGAGGAGTCGCCGGCGAAGAAGGCCGCCCCGGCCAAGAAGGCCGCCGCGAAGTCCACGCCCGCCAAGGCCGCGCCGGCGAAGAAGGCGGCGGCGGGCAAGGAGACGGCGACCACGGAGACCCCCGCCAAGGAGACCGCGGCCAAGGTGACCGCCGAGAAGGCCGCCGACACCGTGCCCTCGGGCAAGGCGCCCAGCGGACCGCCCACCGGCAACACCGCCCCGCCCGGCCGCCCGGCCACGGGTGCGCCGCTGCGGAGCGTGCCCGCCAGCGCCCCGGCGGAGCGACCGCGTCCGGCGTCGACCGAATCCGAGCCCATCGACCTGCTGGAGGTGGCCGGAGGGGCCGCGTTCTCCCGCTACGCCGCCCCCGCGGCCGGGGTCACCGCGCTGGTGCTGGTCGTCGCCCTGGTCGTCCGGCGCCGCCGCCGTCGCTGAGGTCGGCGGACCGGTCCGTCACTTCTTCGGAGTCCGGCTGCGGGATCCGGGGGGATCGGTGCCTCGGCACTGATCGGGTCGCGCGGTGCTGATCCGGTTGCTGTGCTGTGCTCTGACCTGCGGGAATTGTCGTACCCCCTGCCTAGCCTGCGGGTATGTCGGTGGTCGGGTTCGCGGTCGGGGTGACCGTGGCGCCGGTGTCCGACGCGCCCTCGCCGTGGGAGCTGGAGGATCCTGATCCGGCGCGGTGGGACGAGCCGCTCAGTGCCTGGCTGCCCGCGCGGCGGTCGGCGGCAGAGGCCGCGGAGCTGCTGGGGCAGATCGTGGTCGCGGAGGCGCGGCTGGCCGCGCTGCGCGCGGAGCTGGTGATGGACCTGGCCGCGGCCCGCCCCGCGCCGGCCGATCCGCTGCCCGGCGGTGAACGCGCCGGGCAGGTCGGCCCGGTGGGGGCCAGTGAGTTCGTGCCCGATGAGCTGGCGGCGGTGCAGAACTGCAGCCGCACGGCGGCGGTGACGCAGCTGGAGCACGCCCACGTGCTCACCACCGTGCTGCCGGCGACCTTCGCCGCGCTGCGGCTGGGGCGGCTGGACTGGCCGCGGGTCCGGGCGATCGCCGCGGAGGTCGCCGCGACCGGCGCCGACACCGACCCGGGCGTGATCGCCGCCGCCGAGGCGGCGGTGCTGCCGGGAGCGGTCGAGCTGGGGGTGGGGAAGCTGCGGGCGGCGGTGCGCACCGAGCTGCTGGCCCGGGATGCCGCCGCGGCCGATCGGCGGCGGGAGGCCCGCCGGCGCGGGGCGGATGTGACGGTGCGCCCGGTCGGGGACGGGATGAGCGAGCTGCGCGCCCTGCTGCCGCATCCCGAGGCCCGCGCCTGCCGGGACGCCCTGGATCGGCACGCTCGCGCGGCGAAGGACGCCGGGGATGCGCGCCCGATCGGGATGCTGCGCGCCGGAGCGCTGGCCGATCTGCTGCTGCGCCCCTGGCAGGACCGCCCGGCGGTGACCGCGCAGCTGACCGTGGTCGCACCACTGGACGCATTGACCCCCGGCCGGTTCCTGGCCGCCGGCGCCGCGTTACCGGCCGCCTTCACCCGCCTGGGCACCGCGTCCCCGGTCGGGGAGGTGGACGGGGAGCCGATCACCGCCGCCCACCTGCGCGAACTGCTCACCCAGCTCGACGCCTGCAGCATCCAGGCCCCGCCCGGCGGCAGCCTGCAGATCGCGCTCACCGACGCCACCGGCAAGCTGCGGGCCGTCACCGGCCGGGCGGAGCTGGCGCGGCTGGCCACCCGCGGCTGCCCCCACCACCCCGACCGGTCCTGCGGGTGCCCGCTGCTGGACGTCCCCGGGCCGGTGGACCGCTACCGGCCCTCGGCCGGCCAGCAGCGCTTCCTCGAGGCCCGCGACCGCACCTGCCGCCACCCCGGCTGCACCGCACCCGCCGCCTGGGCCGACCTCGACCACGTGCTCGCCCACGCCGCCGGCGGGGCCACCGCCTGCCAGAACCTGTGCTGCCTGTGCCGCCACCACCACCGGCTCAAGACCTTCGCCCCCGGCTGGCAGCACACGATGAACGACGACGGCGTGCTCACCGTCATCACCCCCAGCGGCGTCACCCGCACCAGCCGACCACCCGGCTACCGCGTCCTCACCGCACCACCCGAGCCGCCACCACCAGCGGACCCGGACGACGACCCGCCCCCGTTCTGACCCCGACCGTCAGGCCGGGAGCACCTCGGCGAGCCAGGAGGCGGCGGCCGCGCCGACGAGGTCCGGGTTCTTCTTCAGCGAGTGGTCACCGGGGACGGCGTACACCGACGCGCTGCCCCGGCCGGTCAGCACCGCGGCGACCTCGGCCGGGGAACCGAAGGCATCCCGCTCGCCCTGCACCACGACGACCGGGACCGCCACGCCCGCGAGCTCGTCCGCGCGGCTCTTCTCCGGCCGGCCCGGCGGGTGGAGCGGGAACGCCAGCGCGAGCACACCGTCGGCGCCGACCTGCGCCGCGGTGCGGCAGGCCACCCGCGCCCCGGCGCTGCGCCCCCCGACGACGAGCGCACCGGTCAGGTGCCCGGACCCCGAGAGGTGGGCCAGCACCGCCCGCCAGCCCTCGTCGAGGCGGGCCGGCGCGGGGGCGATCTTCTTCCCCGCCACCCGCCACGGTTGCTCGATGCGCAGCACGCGCCACCCGCCTTCGGCGGCATCGCGGGCAACCGCCTGCAGGTCGGCCGAGCCCGCCCCGCCGCCGGCTCCGTGCCCCAGCAGCAGCGTCCCCCGGGTGCCGCCGTCGGTGAGGTGAGCGCGGGCCGGGCCGTGCGGCGTCGCGATGTCGAAGGAGGTCACCGCTGCGGGAGGGCCAGCAGGGCGTCGATCGCGCCGGCGAGGTCGGGCGCGGCGACGTCGGGTTCGTCGTACACCGCGGGGAACACCCGCTCGCTGCGCGGGAACCACACGCCGGTGAGCCCCGCCCGCTGCGCGCCCAGCACGTCCCAGCCGTGCGCGGCCACCAGCGCCATGCGCTCCGGCGCCACGTCGCAGACCCCGGCCGCCCACAGGTACACCTCTCGCGACGGCTTCCAGGCGCGGATGGTCTCGCTGGTCATGCTGCGCTCCACCAGCGGCGTGATCCCGCCCCGCTCCAGCCCCGCCTCGGCCACGCCGGGCGAGCCGTGCGACAACGTGACGACCCGGATCCCGGCCTCGGTCAGCCGGCGCAGCGCGGGCTCGACGTCGGGGTGCGGCGCGAGCTCCCCGAAGGCGTCGGCCACGGCCGCGCGCTGGTCGGCCGAGAGCTCGCTCTCCTGGGCCAGCGCGGCGTCGAAGGCGTCCCGGAACCGGCACCACGAGCCGACGGCGGCCGCCGCGAAGCCGGTGAGCAGCGTGCGGGCGAACACCGTGCCCAGCAGCGCCTCGGGCTCACCGGACTCCACGAGGGTGGCGCGGACGGGCGCGAGGTCGAGCAGCGTCTCGTTGACGTCGAACGCCACGACCTCGGGACGGCGGGCCGTCACGACGTCGGGTCCCAGTCCTCGTCGAGGTGCTTCCCGGCCTGCGGGGGCCGACGCAGCCTCCCGGTGGCCTTCTTGTAGACGAACCAGGAGACGCCCAGCACGACGGCGGCCACGACGACGTAGTCCAGGTACTGCAGGTTCTCGTAGATGAAGTCGCCCGCAGCCACACCCAGGGAGACCAGGACGGTGTTCCAGATCAGGCTCCCCGCCGCGGTGAACAGCAGGAACTGCCCCAGCGGCATCCGCACCACCCCGGCCGGCACCGAGATGAAGCTGCGCACGATCGGCACCATGCGGCCGAGGAAGACGGCGGCGCGGCCGTGCCGCTCGAACCAGGCGAAGGTCCGGTCGACGTCCTCGGTCTCCACCAGCGGCAGCCGGTCGAGGAAGGCGTGCGACCGGCGCGGCCCCAGCGCGCGCCCGATGTAGTAGAAGAAGATCGCCCCCAGCAGCGAGCCCAGGGTGGCGAACAGGATCACCGGGACGATCGACATCCGGCCGTCGTTGATGAGCACGCCGGCCAGGCCGAGAACGGCCTCGCTCGGGATGGGCGGGATGACCGTCTCGAGCAGGATCGACAGCCCGACCCCGACCGGCCCGAGGGTCTCGACCAGGTCCAGCAGGAAACCGGTGATGCCACCCTCGTCGGAGGTTGCAGCGGCGAGGAACGACATGGGCCCACGGTATCGGCGCCCTCTGGCCGCCGCCGCGCCCCCGGGCCGGTGCGGAGCTAGGTTCGACCACCATGCGGCAGCGTTTCACCGCCCGGGCCCTCGTCGTCGGCGACCGCGCCGGGACGGTCGTCCCCGACGGCGTCCTCGACGTCGAGGACGGCACCATCGTCTGGATCGGCCCGGCCGCCGAGGCCCCACCGCCCGGGGACGCCGACGTGGTCGCGCTGCCCGGGGTCCTCACCCCCGGCCTGGTCAACGCCCACTCGCACGCGCCGATGGTGCTGTTCCGCGGCCAGGGCGAGGGGTTGCCGCTGGACCGCTGGCTGCGCGAGGTCATGTGGCCGCGCGAGGGCCGGCTCACGCCGGAGGACGTCGAGGTCGCGATGACCGCGGCATCGGCGGAGCTGCTCGGCAACGGCGTCACCACCAGCGTGGAGATGTACTTCCACCCCGAGCGGATCGCCGCCGCCGTCCTCGCGACCGGCGCCCGGGCGGTGATCGCCACACCGCTGCTGCCCCTGCCGGGCATGCCGCCGATGGCCGAGCAGCTCGACGCCGCCGTCGCCCTCGCCGCCGGCGCGCCCGCCGACGGGACGATCGAGTACGGCATCGGCCCGCACGCGGCCTACACGGTGCCGCTCCCCGTGCTCGCCGACGCCGCCCGGGCCGCCCGCGAGCACGGGCTGCTGCTGCACCTGCACGTCGCCGAGACCGCGACCGAGGGCGCCGACCTCCTGGCGGCGCACGGGCTGTCGGTGCCGGCGCTGCTCGCCTCCCACGACGTCCTCGGCGGCCGCGTGCTCGCCGCGCACTGCGTGCACATGGACGACGGCGACCTCGAGCTGTGGCGGGAGTACGACGTCGCCGTCGCCCACTGCCCGGCCAGCAACGCCAAGCTCGCCAGCGGCGTCGCGCCGGTGCGCCCGATGCTCGACCGCGGCATCCGGGTGGGCCTGGGCACCGACGGCCCCGCGTCCAACGACTCCCTGGACCTCTTCGCCGACCTGCGGTTGGCCGCCGGGATGGCGCGCCTGCGCGAGCGGTCGGCCACCGCGCTGACCGCCGCGGAGGCGTTCTGGCTGGCCACCGGGGGAGCCGCCGACGCCCTCGGCCGCCCGGACCTGGGTCAGCTGGTCCCCGGTCGGCGGGCCGACCTGGTGCACGTCGACACCCGGGACCTGGTCTTCGAGCCGGTCGGCGACCCGGCCGACGTGCTGGCCCACCTCGTGTGGTCCGGCGCCGGGCGGCACGTGCGCGACGTCTGGGTGGGCGGCCGCCCCGTCGTGCGGGAGGGCGCCTCGACCACGGTCGACGTCGCGGCGCTGCGGGCCGACGTCGCCGAGCGGGCCGCCCGGCTCGCCGCGGGCTGAGCTCAGCCGGCCTCGGCCCGCAGGGGGTCGTCGGTCCAGGTGTAGAGCCGGTCGCCGAGCACGACGGTCACCCAGCCCTCGCACAGCTGCGCGCTGTCCCCGAGGTCGGGCCAGTTCCCGCCCCCGTCGAAGGGCATGCCGACCTGGGGCAGCGCCGTGCAGCCCGCCGGCGGCTGCGCCCCCTCGTCCAGCGTCATCTCCACCCGCACGCTGCCCGCGTCGTCGCCGGAGGCCTCGCCGGGCCGGACGACGGTGACGTCGCGGCCCACCGCCCGGGTCCAGACCGGGACGTCGCCGCGCGGGGCGTCACCGGCTTCGGCGTGGTCGGCGGTCTCGGTGTGCCCCTGCAGCTCGGCGAGCATCGCGCCGGGCCCGTCCACGCCCGCGGGCATCGCCACCGCGACCCCGGCGACGGCGACCGCGCCGACCGCGAGCACCCCGGCGACCGTTCCCAGCAGCACCTTCGTCGTGTTCATGCGGGGAGCGTCGGTCACCCCGCCGTCCGCGCGCGTCGGCCGCGGGGCTGATCCGCTCGTCATCCCGCAGGCGCAGAGCCCGTGTTCAACCAGGTGGTTGACCAACGGGCGACGTGGGATCTACCGTCTTCTTCAACCGGAAGGTTGAAGAGAGGACGTGCAGTGGTGGCGGATCCGCTCTCCCGGGTGTTCTCGGCGCTCGCCGACCCCACCCGGAGGGACATCGTGGCGCGGCTCGCGGTCGGCGACGCCACGGTCAACGAGCTCGCCGCGCCCTACGACGTGACCGTCCAGGCCGTCTCCAAGCACCTCAAGGTGCTGGAGGACGCCGGCCTGGTCAGCCGGAGCCGGGAGGCCCAGCGCCGCCCGGTGCACCTCGAGGCCGAGGTCTTCGACCTCATGACGAAGTGGATCGAGCGCTACCGGCGCCAGGCCGAGGAGCGCTACCGCCGGCTGGACGACGTCCTGCGAACCATGCCGGACGCCCCAGCCCCGTCCCAGGAAGGAAGCCCCTCATGACCACGAGCACCCACCGCGAGACCCAGATCGCCGCCGATCCGGACGTCCCGCTCATCCGCATCACGCGGGAGTTCGACGCGCCGCGGGAGAAGGTCTTCCGCGCCCACACCGAGCCCGACCTGGTCGTCCAGTGGCTCGGCCCGCGGGGCCTCGAGATGACGATCGACCGCTACGACTGCCGGACGGGTGGTTCCTACCGCTACGTCCACAGCCAGGACGGCGAGGAGTACGCCTTCCACGGCAGCTTCCACGAGGTGCGCCCCGACGAGCTGATCGTGCAGACGTTCACGTACGAGGGCATGCCCGACGAGGTCGTCCTGGAGAAGCTGCGCCTCGAGGACCTCGGCGACGGCCGCACCCGGCTGACCACGACCTCGCTGTGCGACTCCTTCGCCGGCCGCGACGCGATGCTCGCGAGCGGCATGGAGGTCGGCGTGAACGAGGGCTACGAGAAGCTCGACGAGCTGCTCGCCCGCGGCTGATCCGCACGCGGCGGGACGGTCAGGCGCGCAGGCTGACCGTCTCGCCGCGGTGGGCGGGGCGGACCGTGCCGGGCAGCTCCCGGCGGGCCACCTCGGCGACGAAGTCCCCGAGCGGGCTCTTGAACAGCGAGTAGTCGTCGTAGTGCACCGGCACGGTGACCGGGGGCTTCAGCAGCTCCACCAGGTCCGCGCCCTGGCGGCCGTCCATCGTGACGGTCAGCCCCAGCACCTTGGTGCCGCCCAGGTGCGGGATGACGACGTCCAGCGGGCCGCAGCGCTCGAGCACCTCGCCGAGGAAGGGCCGGTACAGGGTGTCGCCGCTGATGTAACCCCGCCAGCTCACCTCCCCCTCGCGCACCAGCTCCAGCACGCTGCCCATCACCTGCGGCAGCACCCGGGCCAGGGGGCCGGGGCCGTGCACGCCCGGCACGGACGTCACGCGCAGCTCCTCGTCGTCGCGGGCGAAGGTGTGCGTCTGCCAGGGCCGCAGGTCGGCGGTGCCGGTGAAGCCCCGGTCGGAGAGGCACTTCGACGCCTCCGGCGTGGTGACCACCGGCGTCTCCTTGGGCAGCGCCTTCGTGGCGACCCGGTCCCAGTGGTCGCCGTGCATGTGCGAGAGCAGGATTCCGTCCAGCTCCGGCAGCTGGGCCGGCAGCAGGGCCGGGTCGGTGAGCCGCTTGCTGCGCAGCCCGTAGCCCAGGTGCGCCCGCTGTCCGCGGTGCAGGAAGTTCGGGTCGGTGAGGAGCGTGAACCCCCCGATCCGCAGCAGCATCGTCGCCGTGCCGCCGAAGGTCATGGTCACGTCGTCCGCAGCCCGATCCATGCGCAGGCGCTTACCCCGGGTGTTCCGGCTCACCCGTGCCCGAGCGCTGGTAGACAGGGGCTGTGCCCGTTCGCCGCACGATCGACGAGTCGTTCCTCGCGCTCCCGCTGTCCGCGCTCACCGACGCCGCGCTGACCCGCGCGATCGACCTGGGGTGCTCGCACGCCGACCTGCGGGTCGAGCGCATCCGCACGCAGACGATCAGCCTGCGCGACGCCCGCCCCGAGGCGTTCACCGACGGGGAGGACCGGGGCCTGGCCGTCCGCGTGGTCTACGAGGGCACCTGGGGGTTCGCCGCCGGCGTCGTCCTCACCGCCGCCGAGGCCGTCCGCCTCGCCGAGGAGGCCATCGCGGTGGCGCGGGTGGCCGCCGCGCTCAACTCCGACCGCGTGGAGCTGGCGCCGGAGCCGGTGTACCCGGACGCCGAGTACGTCTCCGCCTACGACGTCGACCCGTTCACCGTGCCGGACGCCGAGAAGACGGCGCTGCTCACCGACCTGTCGGAGCAGCTGCTGGCCGGCGACGGGGTCGAGCACGTGCAGGCCACCTGCATGCTGGTCAAGGAGCAGAAGTACTACGCCGACACCGCCGGCACCCGCACCCGGCAGCAGCGGGTGCGCATCAACCCCGACCTGACCGCGCTCACCGTCGACCGGTCCACCGGCTCCTTCGAGAGCCTGCGCACCCTCGCCCCGCCGGCCGGCCGCGGGTGGGAGTACCTCACCGGCACCGGCTGGGACTGGCGCGGGGAGCTGGCGGAGATCCCCGAACTGCTGCGCGAGAAGACCAAGGCGCCCACGGTCGCGGCCGGCCGGTACGACCTGGTCGTCGACCCCTCGAACCTCTGGCTGACCATCCACGAGTCCATCGGCCACGCCACCGAGCTGGACCGGGCGCTCGGGTACGAGGCGGCCTACGCGGGCACGTCGTTCGCCACCCCCGATCGGCTCGGCACCCTGCGGTACGGCTCGCCGCTCATGAACGTCACCGGGGACCGCACCGCCCTGCACGGGCTGTCCACCGTCGGCTGGGACGACGAGGGCGTGGCCGGCCAGCAGTGGGACATCGTCCGCGACGGCGTGCTCGTGGGCTACCAGGTGGACCGGAACATGGCCCGGCTGCAGGGCATGGCGCGCTCCAACGGCTGCGCCTTCGCCGACTCGCCAGGGCACGTCCCCGTGCAGCGGATGGCGAACGTGTCGCTGCGCCCCAGCCCCGACGGTCCCTCCACCGAGGAGATCATCGCCGGCGTCGAGCACGGCATCTACGTCGTCGGCGACAAGAGCTGGTCGATCGACATGCAGCGCTACAACTTCCAGTTCACCGGCCAGCGCTTCTACCGGATCGAGAACGGCCGGCTCGCCGGCCAGGTGCGCGACGTCGCCTACCAGGCGACGACGACGGACTTCTGGGGCTCGATGACGGCGGTCGGCGGCCCGCAGACCTACGTGCTGGGCGGCGCGTTCAACTGCGGCAAGGCCCAGCCCGGCCAGACGGCGGCGGTCAGCCACGGCTGCCCGACGGCCCTGTTCGAGGGCGTGGCGATCCTGAACACGGTCGAGGAGGCCGGGCGATGAGCTACCAGCGTCCCCAGGACGTCGTCGAGCAGGCGCTGGCCGCCTCGACCGCCGACGGGCAGGTCACCGTCGTCGTCGAGGGGGTCGAGGCGAACCTGCGCTGGGCCGGCAACAGCCTGACCACCAACGGGGCGATGCGGTCGCGCCAGGTCGTCGTCATCTCCTTCGTCGACGGCGGCGCCGGGATGGCGGCCGGCACCGTGAGCCGCTCGGGCGCCGCGGACGTCGCCGACCTGGTCACCGCCAGCGAGCGGGCCGCCCGCGACGCCGGGCCGGCCGAGGACGCGATGCCGCTGGTCGCCCCCGATCCGGACCGCGGAGCCGCCCCGGGCGCCGGTGACTGGGACGCCGACCCCGCGGAGACCTCGATCGAGGTGTTCGCCGAGTTCGCCCCGGCGCTCGGCCAGGCCTTCGGCGAGGCGCGCGACCGCGGCGAGTTGCTCTTCGGCTTCGCCGAGCACAGCATGCGCACCACCTACCTGGGCAGCTCCACGGGGCTGCGGCTGCGCCACGACCAGCCGACGGGGCGGGTGGAGCTCAACGGCAAGTCACCGGACTTCGCTCGTTCCGTCTGGGCCGGCACCGGTACCCGGGACTTCGCCGACGTCTCGGTGGCCGCCCTCGCCGCCGACGTGCAGCAGAAGCTCGCGTGGTCCCGGCGACGGGTGGACCTGCCGGCCGGCCGGTACGAGACGCTGCTGCCGCCGTCGGCGGTGGCCGACCTGATGATCTACCTCTACTGGACGATGGAGGCGCGCGACGCCGACGAGGGCCGCAACGTCTTCGCCCGGACCGGCGGGGGCAACCGCACCGGCGAGCGGCTGGCCGCCCTGCCGCTGACGCTGCGCAGCGACCCGCACGCCCCCGGTCTGGAGGCGGCGCCCTTCCAGGTGGTGGGCGCGTCGTCGGGCTCGGCCTCGGTGTTCGACAACGGCATGGTGGCGCCGGCGGTGGACTGGATCTCCGGCGGGGTGCTCACCAACCTGATCCGCCCGCGGGCCTGGGCGTTGCGGACCACCGCCCCCGCCACCGTCGCCGTGGACAACCTGATCCTCGAGGACCCGACCGCCACGGCGTCGCCGGAGGAGATGGTGGCCGCGACGGACCGGGGGCTGCTGCTCACCACCCTCTGGTACATCCGCGAGGTCGACCCGCAGACCCTGCTGCTCACCGGCCTCACCCGCGACGGCGTCTTCCTGGTCGAGAACGGCGAGGTGACCGGCGCCGTGAACAACTTCCGGTTCAACGAGTCCCCGGTCGACCTGCTCGCCCGGGCGGTGCAGGCCGGCCGCACCGAGCGGACCCTGCCGCGGGAGTGGAACGACTGGTTCACGCGGACCGCGATGCCGACCCTGCGGGTGCCGGACTTCAACATGAGCAGCGTCAGCCCCGCCAGCTGAGCCTCCCCGGCGGGTCGGGGCCGTTCCGTCACACTTCCGCCAAGTCGATCTCGCGCACGCTGGCGGAAACTGACGGCGACCTCTCGTGTTCACCGAACTACGCTCAGTTGCGATACCTGAGCGAGCGGATCGCTTTACCCAGACCCGGGTTCTGCCGAAACCTCTCGTAGCTCGATGACCGAGTACCGCACGCGAGCCCCGCTCCCACGGGGCTGTCGAGGGGAGGACTCCGTGACCAGGAGTCGCAAGCCGTCCGTCTTCCAGGTGGGCAAGGTCCGCGACGACGGGTACACCGTCGTCATCTCCGGCTGGGGGCTGGGCCTCTGCGCCGCCGCCTGCGCCTGCCACCGTCACCCGTCCGCGGGGCACCTCGCCATCGCCGAGGACCAGGCCGGTGGCTCCATCGGGCTGGTCAGCTTCCGCGAGGGCGGCTGCGACTGCTGCGAGCCGTGGACCTCCGAGGAGCTCTCGGGCATCCTGCGTGACTTCCAGGCCCTCGCCGGCCTGCAGGTGCAGGAGCCCCTCGCCGGCTGAGCGATCTCCCGGCCCCGGGAAGCCCTCGCGGCGCCCGGGGCCGGTGTTCCCCGGCTCTCCCGGGGTAGGCCCGTTCCCATGTTGGGACGCGCTGCCCTGCGGGGCGCACTCGCCGGCCTGGCCGGCGTCGCCGTGATGACCCTGGGCGAGAAGGCCGAGCAGGCCGTGACCCGTCGCCCGAACAGCTACGTGCCGGCGCGCACGCTCACGGCGGTGAGCACCGGCCGGCGCCTGCCCGGCTCGGCCCGGCCGCCGGTCCGCAACCACCTCATGCACTGGGGTACCGGGGCGGCCGTCGGCGCGCTGCGCGGCATCTGGGCCGCCAGCGGGCTGCGCGGTCCGCGCGCGTCGGCCTGGCACACCTCGGTCCGGCTGGCCACCGACCAGACGCTGGAGAACGCCACCGGCGTCGGTTCGCCGCCCTGGACCTGGTCCCGTCGCGACCAGGTCGTGGACGTCGCCCACAAGGCGGTCTACTCCTTCGTCACCGGCGCGGTCGCCGACCGGCTCGTCGCGCTCGCGCCCGATCGGCTGCCGGACGGCACCGCCGTCGGCCCCCGCCGCCGCTGACGACGCCGCCTCGTGGCGGTGGGCCCCTCCTGGGACTCGTGTGACGGACGGGGTGAGCCGGTGGCCGTCCACCCGCGCGCCCCTCACTACTCGTCGACAACTGCTCCCTACGGTCCGTGCTGACGCGCATGGTTGCGGCCCCCTTCCCCGGGCCCGGCGCAGGTGATCGGAGGCCAGGGTGCACGCGCAGCACACGACCACCCGTCGCCGCTCGCGTGCCGTCCTCGCGGTCGGCGCCGTGCTGGTGGCGGCAGCGACGGGCGTCCTCGCCCCGACGACGGCCTCGGCCGCACCGGGCTCCGCGGCCGAGGCCGCCGAGCTGGTGCGCAAGACCGCCGAGCAGCTCACCGTGATCGACGAGCAGGTGCACGAGGCCCGGCTGACCGTCGCCGAGCAGCAGCGGATCGCCGAGGAGGCCGCCGCCCACGCCGCCACGGCCCAGGCCGCCGTCGCCGCGTTCGAGCCGCAGATGCGGGCCATCGCGCACAGCGGCTACACCGGCAAGACGCGGTCCCGCGTGGCCGCGTTCCTCACCAGCGGCTCGGCCGACGAGCTCGTCCAGCAGATGACGACGCTGGACCTGATCGCCGACCACACCAACGGCGTCATCGCCCAGGTGGCCGCCGCCCAGACCGCCGCGGAGCAGGCCCAGGCCGCCGCCGACCAGGCCGCGGCGACGGCGAAGGCCGGGCTCGAGCAGGTGACCGCCCAGCAGGCTGAGCTCGAGAAGCAGATCGCCGACCACCGCGCCGACTACGCCCGGCTCTCGGCCACCGAGCAGGCCCGGGTCGCCACCGCGCTGGCCGGGCCGGCCCTCGCCACGCCGTCGGCCAGCAGCCTCCCCGACGCCCCCAGCGGTGCCGCCGCGGCGGCCGTGCAGGCCGCCCTCGGCCAGGTGGGCGACCCCTACGTCTGGGGTGCCTCGGGCCCCGACGGCTTCGACTGCTCCGGCCTGACGTCCTACGCCTACGCCGCCGCGGGCATCTCCCTCCCGCACAGCAGCCGGGCGCAGTCCCAGCTCGGCCGCGAGGTGCCGCGGTCGGAGCTCCAGCCCGGCGACCTCGTCTACTTCTACTCGCCGGTCAGCCACGTGGGGATGTACATCGGCAACGGCATGATGGTGCACGCCCGCACCTTCGGCCGGCCGGTCGCCGTCACCAGCGTCGACCAGAACGGGTACCGGGGGGCACGCCGCCTCGTCGGCTGACCGGCCCCCGTCCGGCGTGCCGCACCCCCGCGACGTACGTTGCCACTGCACGGCGACGGACGGCGAGGAGGCCGGGGATGAGCGGTGAGGTACCGGCCACGGTGCTGGGCATCTACGACGAGGTGCTCCGGCGCAATCCGGGCGAGACGGAGTTCCACCAGGCCGTCCGCGAGGTCCTGGAGTCGCTCGCCGTGGTGCTCGACCGGCACAGCGAGTACACCGAGATGAAGACCGTGCAGCGGATCTGCGAGCCGGAGCGGCAGATCATCTTCCGCGTCCCGTGGCAGGACGACCGCGGCGAGGTGTGGATCAACCGCGGGTTCCGCGTGGAGTTCAACTCCGCGCTCGGCCCGTACAAGGGCGGGCTGCGGTTCCACCCCTCCGTGAACCTGGGCATCGTCAAGTTCCTGGGGTTCGAGCAGATCTTCAAGAACGCCCTGACCGGCATGCCCATCGGCGGTGGCAAGGGTGGCTCCGACTTCGACCCCAAGGGCCGGTCGGACGCCGAGGTCATGCGGTTCTGCCAGTCGTTCATGACCGAGCTGTACCGGCACCTCGGCGAGTACACCGACGTCCCCGCCGGGGACATCGGCGTGGGCGCGCGGGAGATCGGCTACCTGTTCGGCCAGTACAAGCGGATCACCAACCGCTACGAGTCCGGTGTGCTCACCGGCAAGGGGCTGGGCTGGGGCGGCGCGCTGGTCCGCACCGAGGCCACCGGGTACGGCGCCGCCTTCTTCGCCGACGCGATGATGCGGGCGCGGGGGGAGTCCTTCGACGGCCGGCGGGTCGTCGTCAGCGGATCGGGCAACGTGGCCGTCTACGGCATCGAGAAGGTGCACCAGCTGGGCGGCACCGTCGTCGCCTGCTCCGACTCCGGCGGCTACGTCGTGGACGACGCCGGCATCGACCTCGACCTGCTCAAGCAGGTCAAGGAGGTCGAGCGCGGCCGGATCTCCGACTACGCCGACCGACGTGGCTCCGCGGGCTTCGTCGCCGGCGGCAGCATCTGGGACGTGCCCTGCGACGTCGCGATCCCCAGCGCCACCCAGAACGAGCTGGACGGCGACGCCGCCGCCGTCCTCGCGCGCAACGGCTGCCGGTACGTGGTGGAGGGCGCCAACATGCCCGCCACCCCGTCGGCGGTGAAGGTGTTCCGGGAGGCGGGTGTCGGCTTCGCCCCCGGGAAGGCGGCCAACGCCGGCGGCGTCGCGACCTCGGCGCTGGAGATGCAGCAGAACGCCTCGCGCGACCGCTGGACCTTCGAGCACAGCGAGGCGCGGCTCGAGGAGATCATGCGGGACATCCACGCGCGCTGCCACGAGACCGCCGAGGAGTACGGCTCACCGGGCGACCTCGTGCTCGGCGCCAACGTGGCCGGGTTCCTGCAGGTGGCCGAGGCCGTGCACGCGCACGGCCTGATCTAGAGCTCGGCGCGCAGCAGCTCCGCGGCGCGCGCCAGCGACCGCATCTTGCCCGCCGCGGACTCCCGGGGCAGGTACTTCAGCCCGCAGTCGCTGGTGAGCACGAGCCGGTCGACGTCCACGTCGCCCAGCGCCCGGCGCACCCGGTCGGCCACGACCTCGGGGGTCTCCACCTCCGGCGTGGACAGGTCGAGGACGCCGAGCGCGATGCCCTTGCCGCGCAGCGGCCGCAGCGTGGCCGGGTCGAGGTGCGACTGCGCGGTCTCGACGGCGACGGTGTCGACCGGGGTGTCGGCGAGCTCGGGGAGGAACGAGTAGCCCTCGGGGCGCTCGGAGACCATCGCCGCGTAGCCGAAGCACAGGTGCAGGTGCACCGGGCCGGGCGCACCCTCCACCGCCCGGGTCACCGCCTCCGCGCCGTACTCGCGCGCCACCTCGGGGCGCGCCTGCAGCCACGGCTCGTCGATCTGCACGATGTCGGCCCCGGCGGCGAAGAGATCGGCGATCTCCGCGCGCACGACGTCGGCGTAGGCCAGGGCCAGCGAACGGCCGTTGCCGTAGTGGTCGTCCTGGGCCTGCTGCGCCATGGTGAACGGGCCGGGCACGGTGATCTTGACCGTCCGGTCGGTGTGCGCCCGCAGGAAGCGGACGTCGTCGGTCTGGACCGGGGCCGGCCGGGAGATCGGGCCCCGCACCCGCGGCACCGGGATCGGCTTCCCCGACCGGTTGAGCACGGTGCCGGGGTCGTCGACGTCGACGCCGGTCAGCGCGGTCGCGAAGTGGTTGGAGTACGACTCCCGCCGGATCTCGCCGTCGGTGACGATGTCGAGCCCGGCCTCCTCCTGGCTGCGGATGGCCAGCCGGGTGGCGTCGTCCTGCGCCTCGGCGAGCAGGTCCGGCGCCACCCGCCACAGCTCCCGCGCGCGCACCCGGGGCGGGAACTGGTGGGCCAGCCGGTCCCGGTCGATGAGCCAGCCGGGCTGGGGCAGGCTCCCCACGACCGAGGTGGGCAGCGGGGGCAGGGATGCGGCGGGCATGCCGGGAAGTCTGCCGGGAGTCCGGCCGGTGCGCGCAGCACGGGGCTGTGCTGAGGTGGGCGGATGGACGACGCCTTCATCGGAGCACTGGAGTTCGGCGAGCCGAGGATCGACGACGCGGCGTTCGTGGCGCCCACGGCGGTCGTGGTGGGCGCGGTGACGATGGGGCCGCGGTCCAGCATCTGGTACGGCGCCGTCGCCCGGGCCGACGCCGAGGTCATCGAGATCGGCGCCGACTCCAACATCCAGGACGGCTGCACGCTGCACTCCGATCCCGGCTTCCCGTTGGTGGTGGGGGAGCGCGTCTCGGTGGGCCACCGGGTGGTGCTGCACGGTGCCCGCATCGACGACGACGTCCTGGTCGGCATGGGCAGCATCGTGATGAACGGCGCGCACATCGGCTCGGGCTCGATCGTCGCCGCCGGCGCCGTCGTCACCCAGGGCAAGGTCTTCCCGCCCCGTTCGCTCATCGCCGGCGTCCCCGCGAAGGTGCTGCGCGAGGCCACCGACGAGGACCAGTTGCACATCCAGGGCAACGCGATCAGCTACACCGACCGGCTGGACGCGGCGCGCAGGGTGCGCCCGGTCCAGGGCTGATCAGGTCGCCAGCCACTCGCGCAGACCGCTGAGCAGCCGGTCGACGTCGCCCGCGTCGCTGTAGGGGGCCAGCCCGGCCCGCAGCCCGCCGGCGTAGCCGAGCCCGAGCCGGCGGCTCGCCTCGATCGCGTAGAAGTGCCCGGCCGGCGCGTTGACGCCCCGGCCGGCGAGGAACCGGTGGGCGTCGGCGGCGTCGCGGTCGCCGAACGTCAGCAGCAGCGTCGGGGTGCGGTGCGCCGCCCGCGACCACAGCCGCACGCCCGGCAGCTCCGCCAACCCCGCCTCCAGGCGCTCCCGCAGCCGGTCCTCGTGCCCCTCGATCGCGAGCATCGCCGCGGCCAGCCGCTCCCGGCGCCGCCCGGAGCCCCCGAGGCCGGCCAGGAAGTCCACCGCCGCCGTCGTCCCGGCCAGCAGCTCGTAGGGCAGCGTGCCCAGCTCGAAGCGCTCGGGCACCGCGTCCGTCGACGGCAGCAGCTTGGCCGGGCGCAGGGTGGCCAGGAACGCGGGATCGGCGGCCAGCACGCCGCAGTGCGGGCCGAGGAACTTGTACGGCGAGCAGAGGAAGACGTCGGCGCCGAGCGCCCGGACGTCGACCGGCGCGTGCGCGGTGAGGTGCACACCGTCGACGACGAGCAGCGCGCCGGCGGCGTGCACCCGCTCGGCGATCGCGGCCAGGGGCGGGCGGGTGCCGATCAGGTTCGACGCCCCGGTCACCGCCACCACCCGGGTGCGCTCGTTCAGCACCGCCGCGATGTCGTCGGCGGTCAGCTCCCCGGTCGCCGGGTCGAAGGCGGCCCACCGCACCGTCGCGCCCACGCCCTCGGCGGCCCGCACCCACGGCCGGATGTTCGCGTCGTGGTCGAGCCGGGTCACCACCACCTCGTCGCCGGGGCCCCAGCCGGCCGCGAGCGTGCGGGCCAGGTCGAAGGTGAGCGCGGTGGCGCTGCGCCCGAACACGACGCCGGCGGGGTCGGCGCCGAGCAGGTCGCCCATCGCCGACCGCGCGGCCAGCACCGTCTCGTCGGCGAACCGTTCGGCGGCGGTGACCGCACCGCGGTTGCTGATCGGCGCGGTCAGGGTCGCGGCGACCGCCCGGCCGACCGCCTCGGGCACCTGGGTGCCGCCGGGGCCGTCGAAGTGCGCGGTGCCGCTCGCCAGCGACGGGAAGGAGGCGCGGAGCGCGGCGACGTCGAGGCCCATGGGCGCCGACGCTAACCGCCGCCCGCCGCGCTCACCCGGCCAGGGCGGCGATCGCGGCCCGGGCCTCCTCGACCGGCAGCGCCAGCGTCGCGTCGCCCACCGGCAGCTCCACCCGCACCACCGCCGGGTCGCCGGTGGGCATCGCCCGCGGCCAGGTCCACAGGCCCTCGTCGGCGGCCAGCCGGCGCGCGGCCGCGGTGAAGGCCGCGGGGGTGGTGCGCAGCAGGAGGTGGAGCATCGGCGTCTGCGGCGGGTCGGGGACGACGGTGACGCCGGGCAGGTCGCGGACGGCGTCGGCGAGCTCGCGGGCGCGCGCCAGGTAGGCCGGCATCAGCGGCAGCCGCCGGCGCAGGCAGCTCAGCGCGGACGCCGCGCCCGGCCACATGCCGAACAGCGTGCCGCCCAGCCGCCGGCGCCACTCGCGCACCTCGGCGACGACGTCGGCCGGGCCGGCGAGGCAGCAGCCGGCCAGCGCACCGATGCCCTTGTAGAAGCTGACGTAGGCGGTGTCGAACAGGCCGGCGATCTCGCCCGGCGTGCGGTCGTAGCCGGCCGAGGCCTCCCACAGCCGGGCACCGTCCAGGTGCGCCGCGGCGCCGCGCTCCCGGGCCCAGGCCACCTGCGCGGCCAGGTCGCCCCACGGCGGCAGCCGCCCGCCCAGATCGCGCTGGGGCAGCTCCACCAGCAGTGCGGCGGGCAGCTCGGCGACCGCGTCCAGATCGGCGCGCAGCAGCGGCTCGTACCGGTTCCCCGCCGGTCGCAGCACCATGCCGTGCAGCCGCTCGAACGCCTGCTCCTCGTGCCGGATCAGGTGGCTCTCGGGGTGGCAGACGACGGTGCGCCGGCCGCGCCGGTCCGCGTGCACGCGCAGCGCCGCCTGCTGGGCCATGACCCCGCTGGGCAGGTACGCCGCCGCGGGCAGACCGAGCAGCCCGGCGACCTCGGCCTCCAGCTCGGCCACCACCCCGCCCTCGCCGTACCGGTCCGGGGCGGTGCCGGGCGGGACCGTCGCCAGCAGGTCGGCCGGCCGCCAGTCGCCGTGCCCGGTCAGCGCGCGGGTGCAGGAGTCGCGCAGCGGGAGGAGGTCGTCGTCCACCCGGGAAGTCTCGCCCGGCGGGTGGTCAGTGGAAGCGGCGCCCCTCGGCGAGCATCTGCACAGCGGCGGCGATCCGCTTCGCCCGGCCGGCCGGGGTGACGGCGGTGTGCACCCGCCACAGGACGGCGTAGCGGTTCTGGCCGTCGAGGGCGTCGAAGGCGGCCCGCGCCCCCGGCTCGGCGTCCAGGGCCGCGGCGAGGTCGTCGGGCACGGTGATGGTCGCCGCGCCCGGGTAGGCGCGTGCCCACCGGCCGTCGGCCTGCGCGGCCGCCACGGCGGCCAGGCCCGCCGGGCGCATGCGCCCCTCCGCGGTCAGCCGCTCCACGGTGGCGACGTTCTTCTGCGACCAGACGCTCCGCGCGCGGCGCGGTGTCAGCCGCAGCAGGTGGTAGGAGTCGTCCAGCCGCTGGCCGCGCCCGTCGATCCACCCGAAGCACAGCGCCGACTCGACGACCTCCGGGGCGGTGACGGACAGGATGCCCGAGCCCTTCCGGGCGATCTGCACGTAGAGCCCCGGGGCGGTGGCGTGCTCCGCCTCCAGCCAGGCCTCGAAGGCGGCCTGGTCGGGGAACGGCAGCATCGGCAGATCCGTCGGCGCGGGCACGGTGCCATCCTGCCCCCGGGTACGACAGCCGGGGGCCGTCAGCCCGCGAGCAGCTCGCGCAGCAGCGCGTCGACCGCCGCCGTCTCGACCAGGAAACCGTCGTGCCCGTACGGCGAGCCGATGAGCCGCAGCGGCACGCCGAGGGCGTCGGCCACCCGCTGCTGCTGTTCCGGGGGGTACAGCCGGTCGCTGTCCACGCCGGCGACCAGCGCGCGGGCGGTCACCCGGCCCAGCGCCGCCTCGACGCCGCCGCGGCCGCGGCCGACGTCCCAGCTGTTCATCGCCTCGGTGAGCAGCACGTAGCTCCCGGCGTCGAACCTGCGGGCCAGCTTCGCCCCGTGGTGCTGCAGGTAGGAGGCGACGGCGAAGCGTCCGTCCTCCTGCAGGCGGGTGCCGAAGCGCGCCTCCAGCTCCGCGGCGCTGCGGTAGGTGAGGTGGGCGATCCGGCGGGCGACGTCGAGCCCGTCCACCGGCGGGTCGTCCCGCGGGTAGTCCCCGCCCCGCCAGCGCGGATCGGCCCGCACGGCCGCCTGCTGGGTGGTCTGGGTGCCGATCTGGTCCCCCGAGGCGACGGCGGTGGAGGCGAGCAAGAACAGCCCCGCCACCCGGCCGGGGAACGCGACCGCCCACTCCAGCGCCCGCATGCCGCCCATCGAGCCACCGGCCACGCACGCCCAGCGCTGCACGCCGAGCGCGTCGGCGAGCGCCGCCTCGGCCCGCACCTGGTCGCCGACGGTCACCTCCGGGAAGCGCGAGCCCCACGGCCTGCCGTCCGGCGCCGTCGACGAGGGCCCGGTCGTCCCCTGGCAGCCGCCCAGGACGTTCGCGCAGACGACGAAGAAGCGGTCGGTGTCCAGCGCGGCACCGGGGCCGACGACGCCGCCCCACCAGCCGGGCGTCGGGTGACCGGGGCCGGCCGGGCCCACGACGTGGCTGTCCCCCGTGAGCGCGTGCTCGACCAGCACCGCGTTGCCGCCGTCCGGGGCGAGCGTCCCCCAGGTCTCGTAGGCGACCCGGACCCCGGGCAGGCTCCCGCCCCGCTCGAGCCCGAACGGGGCGGGCAGGTCGAGGAACCGCCGGTCGCCCGCCGGATCCCCCTCGACCCACCCGCCCACGTCAGGCGGACTTGGCGGCGCGGAACCCGGCCTCGAGGTCGGCGAGGATGTCCTCGATCCCCTCCAGGCCCACGGCGAGGCGCACCAGGCCCGGCGTGACACCGGTGGTGAGCTGCTCCTCCGGCGTGAGCTGCGAATGCGTGGTCGACGCCGGGTGGATGACCAGGCTGCGCACGTCGCCGATGTTGGCCACGTGGCTGTGCAGCTCCAGGGCCTCCACGAACCGCTTGCCGGCCTCCACGCCGCCGTGCAGCTCGAAGGTCAGGACGGCGCCGGCCCCCTTCGGCGCGTACTTCTGCTGCGCGGCGTGCCACGGCGAGGACGGCAGCCCCGGGTAGTTCACCCGCTCGACGGCGTCGTGGCCCTCGAGGAACTCGGCCACCCGCTGGGTGTTCTGCACGTGCCGCTCCATGCGCAGCGAGAGCGTCTCGATGCCCTGCACGACGAGGAAGGCGTTGAACGGCGAGACCGCCGGGCCCAGGTCGCGCAGCAGCTGCACCCGCGCCTTGAGCGCGAACGCCGGCGCGCCCAGGTCGGCGTAGACCACGCCGTGGTAGGTGGGATCGGCCGTGGTGAACATCGGGTGCCGGCCGCCGGTCCAGTCGAACGTGCCGCCGTCGACGATGAGCCCGGCGATCACCGTCCCGTGGCCGCCGAGGTACTTGGTGGCCGAGTGGACGACGACGTCGGCACCGAACTCGAACGGGCGGATGAGGTAGGGCGTCGCGATGGTGTTGTCGACGATGAGCGGCACCCCGTTGCGGTGGGCGACGCCGGCGACGGTCTCGATGTCGAGGATGTCGCCCTTCGGGTTGCCGATCGACTCGGCGAAGAACGCCCGGGTGTTGTCCTGGACCAGCGACTGCCAGTTCTCCGGGTCGTCGGGGTCCTCGACGAAGGACACCGTGATCCCCATCTTCGGCAGCGAGTGGTGCAGCAGGTTGTAGGTGCCGCCGTACAGGGAGGCCGAGGCGACGACGTGGTCGCCGGCCTCGGCGAGGTTCAGGATCGCCAGCGTCTCGGCCGCCTGACCCGAGGCGACGGCCAGGGCCGCGACGCCGCCCTCCAGCGACGCGACGCGCTGCTCCAGCGCGTCCTGCGTCGGGTTCATGATCCGCGTGTAGATGTTGCCCATCTCGGCCAGCGCGAACAGGTCCGCGGCGTGCTGGGTGTCGCGGAACTGGTAGGCCGTCGTCGCGTAGATGGGCAGGGCCCGGGCACCGGTCGTCGGGTCCGGGCTCGTGCCGGCGTGGATCTGCCGGGTCTCGAAGCTCCAGCTCTGCGGGTCGGTCATGCGCCGTCTCCTTCGCTCGCGGGAGATCCCGCGGCGCACGGGAGCTCCGTCCTTGCCGGGGGCGGGGCGCCGGCCGGCCGGCTCTTCCCCTGGAGCACCTCAGACGGAGTTGAGGTTGCCGGGCAGCCAGCCAGGTGCTTCGCGCTGCCTCTCAGGAGCCGACGTGATCGTAGGACGCCCCGCCGGGCGCCGCACACCCCCCTCGGCCCGCGCACCGATGTCCCACGTGAAACACCGGCCCCACCGGTCTAGGAGCCGGGCGCCGTCTCCTCGTCCTCGCCCGTGCCGCCCGTCGGCGCGGGGGCGGTCGTCTCCGGCGCGCTGGTCGTGGAGTCGGTCCCGCCGTCCGGTGACGAGGGGCCGGTGGTGGTCGGCGAGGTGGGCCGGGTGGTCGGCTCGGACTGCTGCGTCGTCGTCGCCGGGTCCTCGGTCGGCGCCGTCTCCTCCGTCTGCGTCGGCTCGGACGTGCCCGTCGGGTCGGTGGGCTCGGTGACGGAGGTGTCCTCGGCCGGCGGGGTGGCGCCGGGCGCCGGCGGCTTGACGTTGAGCCACAGCACGAACACGGCGACGAAGAGCACCGCGAGCACGACGGTGGAGGTGCGGGCGCGGCCCAGGTGCCGGGGGATCGCCGCCCACCAGCCGTGCCGAGGCGCCGGCGACGCGCTGTCGGCCGGCGAGCCGGGTGCGGCGGCGGGAGCGGTGCTCACGGTGGGCTCCTCGGAGGCCCGGGCGGCGGGGTCGCGGCGTTCGTCGGGCGTGGTCACCGGACCCCCTCCTGGACGGCCGTCGCGCCGTCCTGCGCCAGGAGCGCCGTCGTGGGCGGCGGCACCTGCATGCCCTGGCTGCGGAACGCCTGGACGATGCGGGCGCGCAGATCGCGGCCCACCTCGAACTGCTTGCCGGGCAGCGTGCGGGCGACCACCCGCACGTTCACCTCGTCCAGGCCCAGGGTCTCCACGCCCATGACGGTGGGCGGGTCGAGCAGCAGGGGCCGCATGGCCGGGTCGCGGAATGCCTCCCGGCCCACCCCACGCAGGATCTCGTTGGCCCGGTTCACGTCGACGGTGGTCGGCACGGGGACGTCGACGACGGCGCGCGCCCAGTCGCGGGACAGGTTGATGACCTTGACGATCTGGCCGTTGGGGATGGTCACGACCTCGCCGTCGGGCGAGCGCATCCGGGTGACCCGCAGCGTCACGTCCTCGACCGTGCCGTTCGCCGGGTCGCCGCCGCCGACCACCTGGATGGAGACGACGTCCCCGAACCCGTACTGGCGTTCGGTGATGATGAAGAACCCGGCCAGCACGTCACCGACGATGCGCTGCGCGCCGAAGCCCAGGCCCACGCCCAGCACGGTCGCCGGCGCGACGAGGCCGGTCACCGGGATGCCGAGGCGGTCGAGGATGAAGAAGACCGAGATGGAGTAGATGAGCACGACCAGGGCCCAGGTGAGCACCTGGGTCAGCGAGTGGCGGTGCTTGGCCGCCTCGGACCGGACCAGCGCGTCGCCGCCGGTGGAGTTGCGGTCGATCCGGTCGGTGATCTTGTCGCCGACCCAGCCCACGAACCGGGCCAGCAGGACCGAGCCGAGGACGATGAGCACGACCTCGAGACCTCGCCCGGACAGCCAGTCCAGCACGTCTCTCAGCGCGTCCACGGGGCGGCACTCCGATCATCGGGGGAAGCGACCTCCCCACCTTGCGCACCGCCGACCGGCGATGCCAACCTGACCCGCCGCGTACCACCGCCGGGAACCGCCGGCAGGCTGCTGACCTGCGGTGCAGACGCCACGGAGAGATCGATCACGCCGTTCCCCGCGGCTCGACGAACAGCGACTGGCTGGACCGGCCGATCGGGCCGTCGGCGTCGAAGAGTACCGCGAAGCACTGCGCCGCCCCGGTGCCGCCGTGCACGGTCTCGGCGGCCATCCCCAGCCACTCGCCACGCGGAGGGCGGTGCAGCGCCACGGAGAGGTCGACGTTGGCGAACGTGGCCCGCGTCCAGTCCAGGCTCGCGGAGATGCCGCTCGCGGCGTCGGTCATGACCAGCAGGTGCTGCAGCGGCGTCATCGGCTCGCCGGCGACCAGGGCGCACTCGGGACGGGTCCAGGCCGTGGCCGGCCCGGGACCGTTGAAGGTGCCCGCGGCGAACCGCCACTCCAGCGCGCGGTGGTAGGCGATCTCGGTGGTGAAGAAGGCCGCTCGCTCCGGTCGGCTCTGCTCAGGTCCCGCCGGTGCCGGGTGCGGCTGCCCGGTCGCCGGGGCGGCGTCGTCGCGGGAGCGCATCCGCCAGGCCGACAGCCGCATGAGCGGGCGGTCGTCGCCGGCGTCGAGGACCGCTTCCACCAGCTCGATCCGCCGCCCGGGCCGCACGACCGACGTGCGCACCCGCACCGGGCCGACCGGGACTGGCGCCAGGATGTCGTAGGCCAGCCGCACGGTCTGCCCGCCGGGGATCCCGCCGGCCCGCTCGGCGGCGCGCAGGAGCAGCGCGGCGGGCGGCCCCGCGTGCTGGTGGGCGGCGTCCCAGGGCCCGATGGTCAGAGCCGTGGCGGTGAGACCGCCGCCGTCGGAGAGGTAGAGGGCCTCGGGCACGTCCATGGACGGCAGTCTGTCGCGGCGGCGGTGGATCCCGCGTGACGCCTCCGCTGCGTGCCGCCGCGGTGCCGGGCCGTCACAGCGCGCCTGCCGGGCGTGGCTCTCCGGCCGATTCCGTATCGCAATCCGTTGAACCACCGGATCGCCGTCCGTACGGTCCGTGCGACGGGGCAGGGACCGTCGGTACGAGGGGAACGCGGATGGTGCGGGCGCACGAGTGGGACATCAGCCGGCGGCTGTCCCGGCCGCCCGGGGGGCGCCGGCCGTGGTGGGTGTCGCACCCGGCTCCCGAGCCGGCCCGGCTCCGACTGCAGTGGGAGGCCGCCGGCGGCCACGCCCTCGTCGTGGTCGACGGGGACATCGACCTGGTGACCGCACCGCAGCTGGAGGCGTTCGTCGCGGAGCGCCCGCTCGCCGGCTGCGCCGTCCTCGAGCTCGACCTCGGCGGCGTCCCCTCGATCGGCTCGGGCGGGCTCTCGGTGCTCATCGGCGTCCGCCGGTGGTGCCTCCAGCGCGGCATCGACCTGCTGCTGCGCAACGCCCAGCCCTCGGTGTGGCGGGTGTTCGAGGCGACGGGGCTGGACGCGGTCTTCACCGCCTCCGGCCCCGAGCCGCACCCGCCGGCGCAACAGCTCGTCCTCTTCTGAGCCGGTAGGTGTCTCGGCTGCGGTAGCCCGCTACCGTGCGCGCGTGCCCCGTACCGTCCGCCCCGGCCTGGGGTACGCGTTCACCCTCGGGGCGGCGGCGCTCTTCGCGGTCAACGGCACGGTCTCCACGCTCGCCCTCCAGGCCGGTGTCCCACCCACCCGGCTGACCGCGCTGCGCTGCACCGGTGCCGCGGTGGTGCTCCTCGTGGCGCTCGCGCTCGTCGCCCCCGGCCGGCTGCGGGTGCGGGCCCGGGAGCTGCCGCTGCTCGCCGCCTTCGGCGTCGTGGGCGTGGCGCTGACCCAGTTCCTCTACTACGTCGCCATCGGGCGGCTGCCGGTCGGCATCGCGCTGGTGTTCGAGATGACCGCGCCGGTGTTCATCGCGCTCTACGTCTGGCTGGTGCGCCGCGAGCGGGTGCGCAGCCGGCTGTGGGCGGCGCTGCTGCTGTCGCTGTCCGGCCTGGTGCTCGTGGCGCAGGTGTGGCAGGGCGGCGGCTCGCTGGACGCGGTGGGCGTGGCGGCGGCGCTGGGCGCAGCGCTCTGCCTCGCCACGTACTACCTGGTGGGCGAGCGCGGGACGGCCGGTCGCGACCCGGTCACCCTCACCTGCTGGAGCTTCGTGGCCGCGGCGCTGTTCTGGGCGGTCGCCGCCCCCTGGTGGCACTTCGACGCCGGGGTGCTGGCCGAGCCGGTGGCGGTGTCGCTGGGCGATCTCCGGCTGCCGCTCTGGCTGCTCGTCGGGTGGATCGTCGTGCTCGGCGCGGCGGTCCCGTTCGGGCTGTCGGTCGCGGCGCTGCGGCACCTGGCGCCGACGGCCGCGGGTCTGGTCGCGACGGTCGAGCCGGTGTTCGCCTCCGTCGTCGCCTGGCTGTGGGTCGAGCAGGTGCTCACCGCCTGGCAGGTCGCCGGGGGCGCCGTCGTCCTCACCGGGATCGCGCTGGCCCAGACCGCGCGCACCGCGGCGCCACCGGCCGCGCCCCCCATGCCGGAGACGCCGGCCCCGCTCGGCTCGTGAGCGGGGCCGGGCATCGGCTCAGGGCGTGACGTCCTCGGCCTCGGTCAGCCAGTCGGCCAGCTCCTGCATGTACTCGGCCTGGGCCGCGTAGTCCATGCCGATGTACTTCCACGGGTAGGCCTGGTCCGCCTGGAGGGCCGGCAGCCGGGCGGCGGTCGGCTGGGTGGCCATCTCCTCGGGGGTCATCCCCCCGCGCAGCGAGTACAGGAGCACGTCGCTCGGGTAGTCCGGGACCTCCTCCCAGCCGACGGGCTTCCAGAAGTAGCCCTCCTCGCCCAGGTCGACGAAGTCCACGCCGAGGTCGGAGTAGAGGCGCAGCGACGGGTCGTCGGCGGCCTTGCCCATGTACCAGCCCTCCGAGGGGGTGGCGTAGACCGGCAGGACGCTGAGGCCCTTCTCGCCGGCCTCGGTGAGCGCCGCGGCGGCCTCCTCGTACTCGGCGCGCGCCGACTCGATGGTGTCGGAGTCCGCACCGAGGCTCTCGGCGAGGTCGGCGACCTCCTCCATGACGTCGGCGGCCGAGCCGCGGTAGGCGATGGCGACGACGGGGGCGATCTGCTCGATCTGCTCGAGCTGCTCGGGCGACTCGATGCCGTACGGCGGCGATGACGGGTCCAGCGTCCCCGCCGAGTCCACCGGGTAGACCGAGGTGATGATCAGGTCCGGGTCGGCCGCGGCCAGCTGCTCGAGGTCGATCTGGCCGTAGGTCTCGCCCATGATCTCGACGTCGGAGAGGTCGCGGTCCTCGAACGCGACGTCGTCGGCCGCGGAGGTCTGCCCGAAGGTGGCCACCGGCTCGATGCCGTAGTTCCACAGCGAGGCCATGACGTCGTTGAGCCCGGCGATCCGGGTCGGCGTCTCGTCCAGCTCGACCGTGGTGTCGAGGGCGTCGGTGTACTCCCAGGCCTCGCCGGAGGCGGTCGGCTCCGTGCCGGCGTCGGCGGCCGTGTCCGTGTCGTCCGAGCCGCAGGCGCTCAGGCCGGCGGCCGTGCCCAGGGCCAGGAAGCCGCCGAGCAGGCGGCGAGAGGTGCGGTGCAAGGGGACTCCCTCGGGTACGGGGATGCATGATCATCCCGGTCGAGGTCAGGTTAGCCTTGCCTAACTCATCGAGGGAAGGCGGGTCAGCGCAGGCGGCGCACCGGCACGACCATCGGCGTTGCGGTCACCGGGTCGGGGAGCACCCGGGCCTCCAGGTCGAACACCTCGGCGAGGAGGTGCTCGGTCAGCACCTCGTGCGGGGTGCCCGAGGCGACGAGCGCACCGTCCTTCATCGCCACCAGCCGCTGGGCGTACCGGGCGGCGAGGTTGAGGTCGTGCAGCACGACCACGACCGTCCGGCCCCGCTCGGCGTGCAGCCGGCTCACCAGGTCCAGGACGTCGATCTGGTGCGAGAGGTCGAGGTAGGTGGTGGGCTCGTCGAGCAGCAGCAGGTCGGTGCCCTGCGCCAGGGCCATCGAGATCCAGGCGCGCTGCCGCTGGCCGCCGGAGAGCTCGTCGACCGGCCGGTCGGCGAGCTCTGCCATGCCCGTCCAGGACAGCGCCTCGGCCACCAGTGCCTCGTCGTCGCGCGACCACTGGCGCAGCCACGTCTGGTGCGGGTGCCGCCCGCGGGCCACGAGGTCGCCGACGCTGAGCCCCTCGGGGGCCACCGGTGTCTGCGGCAGCAGGCCGAGCACCTTCGCCACCTCGCGGGTGGGCGTGCGGGCGATCGACCGGCCGTCCAGCAGCACCTGGCCCGACGACGGGCGCAGCAGCCGGCCGAGCGCGCGCAGCAGCGTGGACTTGCCGCAGCCGTTCGGCCCCACGATGGCGGTGAAGGAGCCCTCGGTCAGCGCGAGGTCGAGCCCGTCCACGACGACGCGGTCGTCGTAGGCCAGCCGGAGGTCCTCCGCCGCCAGCCGCACGGGTGCCGGTGGCTCAGCGGGCCCCGTCCGGTGCAGGAGCTCGGTGCCCGGGTGGATCGTCATGCTGTCGCTCGCCGCCTTCCACGGACCAGGAGCCAGAGCAGGTAGGGGGCGCCGATGGCGGCGGTGAGGATGCCTACCGGCAGGGCCTGGGGGAGCATCGTGCGGGTCACCAGGTCGGCGCCCACCACCAGCAGCGCCCCGACCAGCCCCGAGGCCAGCAGCGGCGGGCGCGCCCCGCGGGTCAGCCGCACCGCGATCTGCGGGACGACCAGCGCCACGAAGGTGATCGGCCCCGCGGCCGAGACCGCGAAGCCCACCAGGCCCACCGCGAGCAGCACGACGGCGGTCTGCGCCCCGGCCAGCCGCACGCCGAGCCCGCGCGCGGTGTCGTCGCCGAACTGCATGACCCCCAGCGCCCGGCCGGCGGCGAGCGCCAGCGGGAGCAGCACGGCGACCGCGACGGCGAGGGGCAGCGCGTCGTCCCAGGTGCGGGCGTTGAGCGAGCCGGTGATCCACACGTACGCCGACGCGGCGTCGTAGATCTCGGCGCGGGTGAGCAACCAGTCCACCAGTGCGGCGCCGACCGACCACAGCGCGATGCCGATGAGGACCAGCCGGTACCCGTCGACCCCCGCCCGCCAGGCCAGCACGAACAGCAGCACGCCGGTGACCAGGCCGCCCAGCAGCGCAGCCAGGGGGACGCCGAGACCACCCAGCACCTCACCGGTGGGGGTGCCGCTGGTCAGCACGATGGCCGCCACCGCCCCCACCGAGGCGCCGCTGGTGATGCCCAGCGTGTCGGGCGAGGCGAGCGGATTGCGGGCGAAGGTCTGGAAGAGCGCGCCGGAGACCCCGAGGGCCAGCCCGACCAGCGCGCCGACGACGACCCGCGGCGCGCGCAGCTGCAGGACGATGAACTCCTGCGTCTGCTCCCCCAGGCCGACCAGGGTGCGCAGCACCTCGCCGACGCCGATCGGGTAGTCGCCCCGCCCCATGCTCAGGGCCGAGACCAGCACGAGCGCGGCCAGGACGGCCACCGGCACGACGACGTCGCGCCAGCGGACGATCGCCGAGACCGGGCCCACCCGCACGGGCGTGCCGCTGCGCAGCGGGGGCCGGGCGGTCGGCGCGGGCCGCGGGCGGGCCGGGGCGGTGGCGGTCACAGGGTGGCCGTCCGGCGACGCCGCACGAGCGCGACGAAGAACGGCGCCCCGATGAGCGCCAGGACGATGCCGACCTGCAGCTCCCCCGGGCGGGCCACGATGCGGCCGATCACGTCGGCGGCCAGCAGCAGCGCGGCGCCCAGGAGGCCGGAGCAGGGGATCAGCCACCGGTGGTCCGGGCCGGTCAGCGCCCGCACGACGTGCGGCACGACCAGGCCGACGAAGGCGATCGGCCCGCAGGCGGCCGTCGCGGCGCCGGCGAGCAGGGTGATCGCGGCCAGGCCGATCGTCCGCGCCAGCCAGATGCGCTGGCCCAGCCCGCGGGCGACGTCCTCACCGAGCCCGAGCAGGTTCAGCGCCGGGGCGTTGGCCAGCGCGAGCACCACCCCGACGGCGATGAACGGCCCCACCTGCCAGGCGATCTCCGCCCCGCGGCCGGCCAGCGAGCCGACCACCCAGAACCGGAAGCTGTCCAGGGTCTGCTCGTCGGTGACGACGACGGCGCGCACGAGGGCGAAGAACAGCGCCGACAGCGCGGCGCCCGCGAGCGCCAGGGTGACCGGTGTGGCCCCACCCGGCCCGGCCGAGCCGATCGCGTAGACCAGGACCGTCCCGACCAGGGCGCCGGCGAAGGCGAACCAGACGTAGCCGCCGGGCGTCCCGATGCCCAGCGCGGCGATGGCCAGCACGACGGCGAGGCTGGCGCCGGCGGTCACCCCGAGCAGCCCGGGGTCGCCCAGCGGGTTGCGGGTGTGCCCCTGCATGAGGGCCCCGGCCACGCCCAGTGCCGCGCCGACCAGGAGCCCCAGCACCGTGCGGGGGACCCGCAGCTGGCGGACGATCACCGCCTCCTCGGACCCCAGCGACGAGTCGAGCAGTGACCGCCACACGTCCGCGAGCCCGATGGAGCGTGTGCCGACCGCGATGCTGGCCAGCGCGGCGGCGACGACCAGCACCAGCAGCAGGGCCAGCGTGCCCAGCCGTCGGCCGCGCACCGGCGCTGCCGGAGGCCGTGGCGAGCCCCGGGCCGGGACGTCGACCGTGGTGGTCACGAGCAGCTCCCGGGACGGACGGCGTGGTCAGATAAGGCTTACCTTAGCTCGGCCGGCCGATCCTGCCAGTCACGCGTGGGGCCGCGGTCGCTCAGCGCTTCTGCCGGCGGCTCCCGCCGTGCCAGTCCTCCTGCCGGCCGATCTCCCCGGGCTGCACGCCGAAGGCCGGCAGCTGCGGGCGCTCGCGCAGGCTGCGCTTCAGCTCGGCGAAGCCGGGGAACGAGGCGAGCCCCACGACGTGGTCCCACAGCGCGACGGCCTCGTCCTCGGCGGGCAGCCGGCTGATGACCGGACCGAAGAACGCCACCCCCTCGGGTGGCCGGAAGTGCAGGATCGGCGTCCCGACGTCCTTGCCGGCGAGGCCGAGCGCCTCGTCGGTCTCCGCCTGGATCTGCGCGTCCCAGCTGTCGTCGTCCACGGCGGCGGCCAGCCCGGCCGGCAGCCCCGCCTCGGCCAGCGCCGGCTCGGCGAACTCCCGGGTGCCCCGGCGCTCCTCGTCGCCGGGGGCGGCGGGCTGCTCGAAGACGCGCGCGCCGAGCGCCGCGTAGAGCGGGCCGACGGCCTCGGGGCCGTGCTCGGCGCGGGTGCGGGCGGCGACCCGGAGCAGGCGCAACCCGGACGTGTGCCCCGCCTCGTACTCGGGCGGGAAGTGGCTGGCGTAGTCGACGTGGGCGTTGAGCAGCCGCAGCGAGATGAACCGCCACTCGACGGCGTACTCCCGCTGCGCGCTCACCTGGCGGACCCATTTGCTGGTCATCCAGGCGAACGGGCAGACCGGGTCGAACCAGAAGCGCAGATCGGCCATGGCGCGAACGTAGGCGCTCACGCCCAGCCCCGCCGGACGACGTCCGCCGCGCCGTGCGGCGCCCGTCCACGCCGCAGACCGCGAGGCCGGCTGCCGCACCGCGAGGTCGAGCCGCTGCTGCCGGCCGGCGGAGTTCAGCCGGGCAGCACCGACTCGATCGCGGCGCGGACCTCGGGGGCGTCGGGCTCGGTGCGCGGCCGGAAGCGGGCCACCACCTCGCCCTGGCCGCTGAGCACCCACTTCTCGAAGTTCCAGGCGACCTCGCCGTCCTGCCCGTCGACGTCGGGCACCGACGTGAGCTGCCGGAAGAGCGGGTGCGCGCCCGGTCCGTTCACCTCCACCTTCTCGGTGAGCGGGAAGGTGACGCCGTAGGTGGCCGAGCAGAACTGCTCGATCTCCTCGGCGGTGCCCGGCTCCTGGCCCATGAACTGGTTGCACGGCACGCCCACGACGGTGAAGCCGCGGTCGCGGTACTCCGCGTGCAGCGCCTCCAGCGCGGTGAACTGCGGGGTCAGGCCGCAGCGGCTGGCCACGTTGACGACCAGCGCCGGCCCGCCGGCGGTCAGCTCCCGCAGCGTCGTGGCGGTGCCCTGCAGCGTGGTCACGGGCGTGTCGAGGAGGTCGCTCATGCCCGGCCGCAGCGCCGTCGGCCGGGCGTTCATTCCGGGCGGACCCCCACCGCGGCGTCGCCTAGGGTGGCAGGCGCCCGGCGCGAGGAGGTCCCATGGAGTGGCTGCTGGTCACGGCGGCGGTGCTGGTGGTGGTCGCGGCGACCCTCTACCTCCGGCGCGGACCGCGGCAGGAGGAGTGGCGCGACGAACTGCCCGACGGCCGCCTCGACCGGGACCGGACGGACGGCCCGGACGCGCGCGGCGCGGTCAACAAGCACAGCTGGATGCTCGGGGGTGGGGGCTCCGGGGGCTGAGCCCGGCGCTCATCCCAGGCCGCTGACGTCGTCCGGGACGTCGACGGCGTAGCGGCGCAGCACCTCCAGCGGTACGACCTCCAGGGCGCGGGCGTTGGTGGCGGCCAGCACGACCCCCGCCGCCGCACCCGCCTGATAGGCCTGCAGCCAGCGGGTGGCGACCACGCACCAGCGGTCGCCCGGCCGCAGCCCCGGGAAGCCGAACTCCGGGCGGGGGGTGCTGAGGTCGTTGCCCAGCTCCCGCTGCACCGCCAGGAACTCGGTGGAGACGACGGCGCAGACGGTGTGCCGGCCGAGGTCGTCGGGGCCGCTGCTGCAGTGCCCGTCGCGGTAGAAGCCGGTGACCGGGTCGGTGCCGCAGGGCTCCAGCGGCCCACCGAGCACGTTCCGCTCGCCGGCGGGGTCGGGCAGCACGGGCACTCCTCGAGTGGACGTGGTCGGCGGGCGTCCAGGATGGCATGGTGCGGGCGTGAGCGAGATCCCCGAGATCCTCTGGCGGCCCACGGCCGCGTCCATCGCCGGCACCCGCATGGCCGCCTTCGCCGGCTGGGTGGCGCAGCGCCGCGGCCTCTCCTTCGGCGATCCGGTCGACCACGACCGGCTCTGGCGCTGGTCGGTCGAGCACCTCGACCAGTTCTGGGGCGACCTCGCCCGCTGGACGGGCGTGCTCGACGTCCCCGACGACCAGGTGCTCACCTCCCGCGAGATGCCGGGCGCCGTCTGGTTCCCCGGCACGCGGGTGAACTACGCCGAGCAGGTGTTCCGGCAGGCCACCGACGACCGGCCCGCGCTGATCGCCGTCGCCGAGGACGCCGAACCCGCCGAGATCTCCTGGGCGGAGCTGCGCGGGCAGGTGGGCGCCTTCGCCGCCACGCTGCGCCGGCTGGGCGTGCGTCCCGGCGACCGGGTGGCCGGTTACCTGCCCAACGTCCCCGAGACCGTCGTCGCCTTCCTGGGCGCGGCCTCGGTCGGGGCGGTGTGGTCCTCCTGCGCCCCGGACTTCGGCACCCGCGCGGTGCTCGACCGATTCGCCCAGATCGAGCCCACCGTGCTGGTGGCCGTCGACGGCTACCGGTTCAACGGCCGCGCGCACGACCGGCGCGACGTCGTGGCGCAGCTGCGCGAAGCGCTGCCCACCGTCCGCACGACGATCGCCGTCCCCCGGCTGTTCCCCGGCGAGGTGCCCGACGGCGCCCTGGCCTGGGCCGACGCCGTCGAGGACGCGCAGGACCCGGCGTTCGAGCCGACGCCGTTCGACGCCCCGCTGTGGATCGTCTACTCCTCGGGCACCACCGGGCTGCCCAAGGGCATCGTGCACGGGCACGGCGGGGTGGTGCTGGAGCAGCGCAAGTCCGGCACCCTGCACAGCGACCTGCACCCCGGCGACCGCTTCTACTGGTACACCTCCACCGCCTGGATGATGTGGAACGTCGTGGTGTCGTCCCTGCTCTCGGGTGCGACGGCGGTCCTGCACGACGGCGCCCCGGCGTACCCCACCGTCGATGCCCAGTTCGCCCTCGCCGCGAAGGTCGGCGTCACCCACCTGGGCACCAGCCCCGGCTACCTCGCCGCCTGCCAGAAGGCCGGCGTCCGCCCCGGGGACGACCACGACCTCTCGTCGGTGCGGGTGCTGAGCTGCACAGGGTCCCCGCTGCCGGCCGCGTCCTTCACGTGGGTCTACGACGCGGTGGGCACCGACCTGCAGCTGACGTCGGCGTCCGGCGGGACCGACGTCGCCACCGGCTTCATCGGGAGCTCGCCGCTGCTGCCGGTGACGGCGGGGGAGCTGCAGCGGCCGAACCTGGGCGTCGCGGTGGCCTCGTGGAACGAGCAGGGCGAGCCGGTGGTGGGCGAACTGGGGGAGCTGGTGGTGACCGAGCCGATGCCCTCGATGCCGCTGTACTTCTGGAACGACCCGGACGGCGCGCGGTACCGGGCGGCGTACTTCGAGCCGTGGCCCGGGGTGTGGCGGCACGGCGACTGGCTGGAGATCACCGAGCGCGGCACCTGCATCATCACCGGCCGGTCGGACTCCACGCTCAACCGCGGCGGGGTGCGCATGGGCACCGCCGACATCTACGCCGCCGTCGAGGCCTTCCCGGAGGTCGTCGACTGCGTCGTGCTCGGGGTCGAGCTGCCCGAGGGCGGGTACTGGATGCCGCTGTTCGTGCAGCTCGCGCCGGGGGAGGAGCTCACCGCGGAGCTGGTGGACCGGCTGAAGGTGGCGATCCGGGAGCAGGCCAGCCCCCGTCACGTGCCCGACGAGGTGATCGCCGTCCCCGGCGTGCCGCACACCCGCACCGGCAAGCGGCTGGAGGTGCCGCTCAAGCGGCTGTTCCAGGGCGTCGACCCGGCGAAGGCCGTGAACACCGGCACCGTCGACGACGCCGCCCTGGTCGAGCACTTCATCGACCTCGCCCGGCAGCGCGGCAGGGGCGGGGTGAACCCGGTCACCTGACGGGTGGCGACGGCGTTCGGGGGGAACAGGCCGTGATCATCCCCTGACCGAGGAGGCCGACAGTGCCGTCGACCGAGACCGAGATCCTCGAGCCGCAGCCGCCGGTGCTGCTGCCGCCGTGGCACACCCCGGAGCGGGAGGCGCTGCAGGAGCAGGCGCGCCGGTTCGCGATGGACGAGGTGCTGCCGGTCGCGAACGAGCTGGACCCGCAGAAGGGCGAGATCCCGGCGTCGCTCCTCTCCGGTATGGCCGAGCGAGGCTGGTTCGGCATCACCGTGCCGGCCGAGCAGGGCGGGCTGGGCCTCGGCGTCTTCGAGTACTGCATGGTCAGCGAGGAGCTGGCCCGCGCCTGGATGTCGACGGCGAGCATCCTGGCCCGGTCGCAGGGGCTGGGGACGGCGGTGCTCGACGCCGACCGCCGGCACGAGCTGATGGCCCGCAGCGCCCGGGGGGAGTGGATCGGTGCGATCGCGCTGTCGGAGCCCGACGCCGGCTCCGACCTCGCCGGGGTCTCCACCCGCGCGGTGCTCGACGGCGACGAGTGGATCGTCACCGGGCACAAGCGCTGGTGCGGCAACGCCAAGGCCGCCGACTTCATCCAGGTGCTCGTCCGCGAGCGGGACCCGGAGCCGGGGGAGTCCCGCTCGGCCGGCCTGATCAACCTGCTGCTGGAGAAGGAGCGCGGCGCGTTCCCCGAGGGCCTGTCCGGGCACCCGATCGACAAGATCGGCTACCACGGCTTCCTCACCTGGGACCTCACCTTCGACGGTGTCCGCATCCCCCGCGAGAACGTCATCGACCAGGCCAAGGCCGCGCAGGAGGACAGCGCCGAGGAGGGCGACGCCGCCAAGCAGGCCGGGTTCGCCGAGGCGCAGAAGTTCCTGAACACCGCCCGGGTGCACACCGCGGCGCGCGCGGTGGGCCTGGCGCGCGCCGCGCTGGAGGACTCGATCCGCTACCTGCAGGAGCGCGAGCAGTTCGGCCACCCGATCGGCGACTTCCAGGCGCTGCGCTTCAACATCGCCGAGATGGCGGCGCAGATCGAGCAGTCCCGCGCCTTCTACCGCCAGGTCGCCCACCTGCTCGACCTGGGGCTGCCGGTGGCCAAGGAGGCGTCGATGGTGAAGCTCGAGGCCACCGAGATGTCGGTGCGGGTGACCAACCAGGCCATGCAGCTACACGGCGGCAACGGCTACACCACCGAGCGGCAGGTCGAGCGGCACTGGCGCGACGCCCGGCTGACCACGATCTTCGAGGGCACCAGCGAGATCCAGAAGCGGATCATCAGCGACCGCCTGCTGCCGCGCAGCCCGCTCGGCTGAGGCCCGAACTCCTGCACGGTTCGTGCACGAAACGTGCTCTCGCAGGCGAGGAAGGCGCGTTTCGTGCACGAACGGTGCCCTCGCCCGGCGGTCGCGGGGACTTCCGGCCGCCGGAGGGGGTAGGGCCTGCGGATGCAGCTCGCCGCGCACCGCGCAGGATCCGGACCGCCGCTCGTCCTCGTGCACGGTCTCGGGGGCTCGTGGCGCTCGTGGGAGACGGTCCTCCCGGCGCTGTCGGCCGAGCGCACCGTGGTCGCCGTCGACCTCCCGGGCTTCGCGGGGGACACCCCGCCCCTGCCCGATCCGTCGATGACCGCGCTCACCGACTCGCTGCAGGAGTGGCTGGTCGCGGAGGGGCTGACCGGGGCGCCGCTGGTCGGCAGCTCGATGGGCGCGCGGATGGTGCTGGAGCTGGGTCGCCGGGGGATCGGCGGGGACGGCGTCGCCCTCGACCCCGGTGGCTTCTGGACCGAGCGGGAGTCCGCCGTCTTCCGCACCAGCATCGCCGCGTCGGTGGGCCTGCTGCGCCGCATCCGCCCGGTGCTGCCCGCGCTGCTGGGCAACCCGGCCGGCCGGACCGCCCTGCTGGCGCAGTTCTCCGCCCGCCCCTGGGCCCTGGACGCCGACGTCGTCCGCACCGAGCTCGAGGGCTACGTCGCCTCGCCGTCCTTCGACGCGGTGCTCGACGACCTGGCCCGTGGTCCGACGCAGCAGGGTGCGCCGGCCGGCACGCTGCCCGGGCGGCTGACGATCGGCTGGGGGCGGCGCGACCGGGTGACGCTGGCCCGCCAGGCGGCCCGGGCGGTCGAGGCGTTCCCCGACGCCGAGCTGTACTGGTTCGAGGGGTCGGGGCACTTCCCGCAGTGGGACCGGCCCGAGGAGACCGTCCGGCTGGTCCTCGACCGCACCAGCGGCGGCGTCAGTCCAGCCTGATCGGCATCAGCAGGCTGACGTCCTCGGTCCGACCGGGCCGGCGGAGCACCAGCGGGGCGATCGGGCCGTCGAGGTCGAGGACCAGCTGCCCGGCGTCCTCGGCGTCCAGCGCCTCCAGCAGGAACTCCCGGTTCACCCCCAGCTCGACGCCGCCGAGGCTGAGCACGGCGGCGGTCTCCTCGATGCCGTCCTCCGGGCGCCGGACCGTCCGGGTGGGCGCGGCGGCGAGTTCGCCGCGGAACCGGGCGACGTCGATCTCCACCTGGGCGCTGCCCGATCCACGCAGGACCCGCCGGTAGTCGGGGAAGTCGGCATCCACCCGGGGCGCCCGCAGCGAGCGCTCGCCGAGGTCGACCGCGACGTCGTCCCCCTCCACCCGCACCGTCGCCGGGCCGAGCGCCGTCGTCCCGAGGAGCTCGTCGACGAGGGAGATCGGGAGGATGGCGCTGCCCTGCGGGCCGGTGACGTCGGCGGCGATGGTGCGGACCGCCAGCCGGTAGCGGTCGGAGGCCACGACGCGGACGGCGTCGTCGGCGACGTCGAGCAGCACGCCGGTGAGCATGGGCAGCCCGGGGTCGGTGCCGACCGCGAAGCGGACGGCGCGCAGGGCGTCGAGCAGGGCGGCGGTCGTGGTGCTGATGCTGGTCATCGGGCTCTCCTGGGCCAGTAGGGATCGGGCGTGGAAGAGCTCCCGCCGGGCGTCGGCCAGCCCGTCCTCGAGGCGCCGCAGGTGCGCCTCGAGGACGCCGTCGACGACGGCCCGCTCCTCCCGGTGCTCGACCACCCGGCGGATCTCGGCGAGCGGCATGCCCACCCGCCGCAGCCGGGCCACGAGCCGGGCGACGACGACCTGGTCGTCGCTGTACCAGCGGTAGCCGCTCCACGGGTCCACGTGCGCCGGCACGAGCACCCCGGCGCCGTCGTAGAACCGCAGCGCGCTCACCGTCAGCCCGGACTCCCGGGCCAGCCGGCCGATGCCCCGCAGGTGTTCCTCCACGCCGCTCACCGTCGGGCCTCGACCGGGTCGAGGGTCAAGGGTCAGTCCCCGTTCCGGGCGGCCGCCTCGGTCGGGCGGACGGACTCCAGCGACCGGCGGACGGCGCCGGCGATGTTCCCGGCGTCGAGCAGGTCGTCGTCGGTGGTGGCCCGGGCGCGGCGCAGCTCGGTGGTGAACTCGGCCAGCGCGGCATCGGCCCGGCGGATGGCCTCGGGGTCGGCCGTCGCGCCGCCGACCGAGCGGAGCACGTCCGCCAGGGCGGCCAGGGCCCGGGATGCCGGAGGTCGCAGCCGCGGCCCCAGCGGGACCGTCTCCTGGTCGGCGAGCTCGGTCTCGGCGATCAGCTGGGTGAGGTCCTCGACGAGCAGCGTCAGGCGCTCGAGCGCCCGGGCCTGCCGGTACTGACGGTCGGCCGCCTCCCGGTACCGGGTCGCGCGGCGGTTGCCCCGGCGCGCCTCGTCGGTCTGCCGGACGGCGTCGCGCATGTGGGCCAGCAGCGGGTCGAGCGTGCGGATCCGGCCGCGCCACTCGTCCTGCGTGGGTGGGTGCTCCTGCCGCAACCCGTCGACCAGGTCGTCCAGTTGCCCGGCGAGGGCGTCCCGCAGGGTCGCGAGCGACTGTTCCGCCGGTGTCAGGGGAAGCGGCGGGAAGGCGGCGGTCACGGCGACGCCCACGAGCGCCCCCATGAAGGTGAGCCCGAGGTAGCCGAGCACGTACGCCGTCGTGTTCTCGTTGCCGAAGAGCAGGATGAACAACGCGGCCGTGGACAGCCAGCTGCTGGCGCTGCCCAGCCGCTCCCACCCGGAGAGCACGACGCTGACGGCGATGACGACGGCGAGGGTGACCAGCCGCTGGCCGATCAGCACGTCGCCGACCAGGGCGACCCCGGCACCCAGCGCGATGGCGGCGACCGTCTGCACCGACGAGCGGACCGAGCCGGCCAGGGTGGACGCGGTGGTGGCGATGACCGCGCCGAGCGGGGCGTAGTACGGGTAGTCCGAGAGGGGGCCGGGGACCAGGAGGGCCAGCCACCAGGCGAGCGTGGCCGCGACGGCGGCTCGCACCGCCAGGCCGATCCGGGGGTGCCGGGCCCAGGTGCGGCGCGCCGCCCCCCACCAGGAGCGGCGGTGCCCGGACCCGTCGCCGGACCGGGAGCTGGAGTGCTGCATCACCGTCCCGTCCGTCGCCGGGAGGTCGTCCTCCCGGACCTGGCATTGCACCACGGCGGGCGGGGACGCGCTGCCGCGGCCGAGCTCGTGGTCAGCCCGTGGGCGCGGCCTCGTCGGCGTGCGCGACGTGGGCCAGCTCGCGCCAGATGAGCGCGAGGATCACCGCCGAGCCGACGAAGGCGAACCAGAACGGTCCGGTGATCCCCCAGACGAAGGCGTGCGCGCCGAAGACGAACAGGATCGTCGCCGCGACCCACGGGACCGTGGTCAGCGCCAGGCCCAGGTGCGTGAGGGTCTCGATGACCAGCCCGACGCGCATGAGCAGGGCGAGGCCGGCGCGCCGGGCCAGCCAGTCGTAGGACGCGGTGCCGAGCAGTCCACCCACCGCCGTCACCGTCGTCAGGAGCCCGAACCCGATCGCGCCCATGCCCAGCGTCTCGGTCGCGTAGAGCACCAGCACCGACCACGCGGCGCCGTAGGTGACGTTGAAGGTGACGATCGTGATCGTCAGCGTGCGCACCGGGCCGTTGCCCCACGCCAGCGCAGCCCCTCGACGATCTCCCGGCGGACGTGCCGCTCCCCCGGCGCGCGGGGGAGCGGGGGCAGGGCCATGCGCACGAGCAGCAGCGCGCCGAGCGCCACGCAGACCCCCTGCACCAGGAACGGCCAGGCCGAGCCCGCCGCGAACAGCACGGCGCCCAGGGCAGGACCGGCCATCTGGTTCATGGTCAGCGCACCGGCCATCATCCGGGCGTTGCCGACGCCGAGGTCGGCGCGGTCGACGACCATGGGCAGCAGCGTCCCGGAGGTGGTGTCGGCGAAGACCTCGGCGGTGCCCAGCAGGAACATCGCGGTGAGGACCACCGCGATACCCGCTCGGCCGGTGACGAGGGCGAGCGTCAGGACGCCGAGGACGACGGCGCGCGCCACGTCGACGGCGATCACCAGCAGCCGGCGGTCCACCCGGTCGGCGAGCGCCCCGGCGTAGAGGCCGAACAGCAGCCAGGGCAGCCGCTGCAGCAGGGCGGCGAGCGCGACGAGGAACGGGTCGCTGGTCTGCGACGCCACCAGCAGGGGCCCGGCCGCCAGCGCGATGCCGTCACCGAGGTTGGTCACCCAGGAGGAGCCGACCAGCCAGCGGAACGACGTCCCCAGGCGGGCCGGGAGCACTGCCTCGACGACCCGCCCCACAGGGAGGACACCCTAGGCGTGCCCTCGGCTGCCGGCGACGCGTTTCCGGGCGCTCGGCGGTGGTCCGCGCCCGTGGCGCTCCGGGTCGGTCCTGGGATGTCACGGCAGGCGCAGGACGCGGGCCTCCCAGGGGCGCAGCTCGGCGGGGTCGTCATCGCCCATGTTGCCCAGCACCAGCTCGGCGGCCGGCGCCTCGGGCAGCAGCTCGGCCAACCGGTACGGCGTCCGCGACATGTTGCAGACGACGAGCAGTTCCACGCCGGCCAGCGAGCGGGTGAACGCGTACACGTCCTCGTGGTCGGGCAGCAGCATCGTGAAGTCGCCCAGGGCGACGACGTCGTCGGTGTGCCGCAGCGCGATGAGCCGCCGGTAGTGGGCGAGCACCGAGGCGTCGTCGTCCCGCTGCGCCGCCACGTTCCAGTCCACGTGGTCGGGGTTCACCGCCAGCCACGGCGTCCCGGAGGTGAAGCCGGCGTGCGGCGAGGCGTCCCACTGCACCGGCGTGCGGGCGTTGTCCCGGCTCATGCACCGCAGCGCGGCCAGCACCTCCGCCGGGTCGTGGCCGGCGGAGACGGCGTGCACGTGGTGGTTGAGCGACTCGACGTCGACGAACTCCTCCAGCGAGGTGAACGGGTAGTTCGCCATCCCGATCTCCTGGCCCTGGTAGACGTACGGCGTCCCCCGGTGCAGGTGCAGCAGCGTGGCGAGGCAGGTCGCCGAGTCGCGGCGGTACCGCGGCGAGTCGTCGCCGAAGCGGGAGACCGCGCGCGGCTGGTCGTGGTTGTCCCAGTAGAGGGAGTTCCACCCCACCTCGGCCAGCCCCGCCTGCCAGCGGCCGAACGAGGCCTTGAGGTCGCGCATCCGCAGCGGGTGGATGTCCCACTTCGACGTCCCGTGGTCCAGCCCCACGTGCTCGAACTGGAAGACCATGTCCACCTCGGCGCGGGCCGGGTCGGTGAACAGCCGGGCCTGCTCGACGGTCACCCCCGGCATCTCGCCGACGGTGAGCAGCGCCCCGTCCCGACCGGCGAACACCTCGCGGTGCATCTCCTGCAGGAACTCGTGGATGCGCGGGCCGCACAGGTAGGAGGCCGAGCCGTCACCCAGCGACGAGCCGGGCAGCGGCGGCCCGTCGTGCAGCTCGCCGGCCGGGCCGACGTCCTTGCTGATCATGTTGATGACGTCCATGCGGAAGCCGTCGACCCCGCGGTCGAGCCACCACCGCATCATCTCGTACACCGCCTGCCGGACCTCCGGGTTCTCCCAGTTGAGGTCGGGCTGCCGGCGGTCGAACAGGTGCAGGTAGTACTCGCCGCTGGCCTCGTCGAGCTCCCAGGTCGGGCCGGAGAAGAACGACTGCCAGTTCGTCGGCTCCGCGCCCGGGGCGCCGGCCGCCATGCCGGGCCGCGGCGGCCGCCACCAGTACCAGTCCCGCTTGGGGGAGTCCTTCGACGACCGCGACTCCAGGAACCACGGGTGCTGGTCGCTGGTGTGGTTGACCACCAGGTCCATCACCAGCTTCATCCCGCGGGCGTGGAGCGCCTCGATCAGCTCGTCGAGCTGCTCCAGCGTGCCGAACAGCGGATCGATGTCGCGGTAGTCGCTGATGTCGTAGCCGTTGTCGGCCTGCGGCGAGGGGCAGACCGGCGAGAGCCAGAGGACGTCGACGCCGAGGTCGGCCAGGTGGTCGACGTGCAGCAGGATGCCGCCGAGGTCACCGATCCCGTCGCCGTCGGAGTCGGCGAACGAGCGCGGGTAGACCTGGTAGACGACGGCACGGGTCCACCACGGGGGCTGCTCGACGGGCATGCGCCCAGCCCAGCACGCCGGGCGGCCCGCCGCACGGTCAGGGCACCGGGAACCCGTGGTGCACGGCCTCCACGTTGTTGCCGTCGGGATCCCGGAAGAAGACGCCGTAGTAGCCCGGGTGGTACTCGGGCCACTCCCGCGGCTCGTGCAGGATCTCCGCGCCCGCCGCCCGGGCCGCCGCGAACACCTCGTCGACGGCCGCGCGCGAGGGTGCCGCCAGCGCCAGGTGGGCCGGGCGGTGGCCGGTGTCCTCGGCGGGGCTCGTCCACAGCTGCGGCTGCCCGTCGGGCCCGCACAGCCCGATCACCGGCCCGTTCGGGGTGTCGATCCGCATCGCCTCGCGGACGCCGCAGGTCGCGAAGACACGCTGGTAGAAGGCGGCCGCCGCCTCGGCGTCGGCGCACTGCAGACCCAGGTGGTCGATCATGCCCCCCGACCGTAGCGGCGCGGGCCCGCTCAGGTGCCGATCCGTCGCGCCGTCCGCGAACTGGGTGGGGATCCGTCGCACCCGTCGGCCAGGATGGGCCCCGACCCCGGGAGGTGACCTGTGCTGCTGCCCCGCGCCCTGGCGCCGCTCCGGCATGCCTCCTACCGGTTGCTCGCGGCCGCGATGGCGCTGTCCCTGCTCACCCAGGGGCTGTGGGCGATCGCCATGGTCTGGCAGGTCGTCGGCCTCGACGGTGGCCCGGGGGCGTTGTCCCTGGTCGCCGCGCTCAGCTCCGGCGGCATGCTGGTGACGACGCTGCTCGGCGGGGCGCTGGCCGACCGGGTGCCCCAGCGGCGGCTGCTGCTGCTCGTCGCGCTCCTGCAGGGGGGCGCGGTCTCGGTGGCGGCCGCGCTGTCGCTCACCGGCGTGCTCGAGCTGTGGCAGCTGGCGCTGGTCTCGCTCGTCGACGGCGTCGCCCTGGGGATGTTCTACCCCGCCTACTCGGCGCTGGTGCCCGCCATCGTGCCCGCGGAGGACCTGCTCGCGGTCAACGGGCTGGAGGGCGCGGTCCGCCCCGTGCTGGGCCAGGCGGCCGGGCCCGCGGCGGCCGGCTTCCTCGTCGCCGCGTACTCGCCGGGGGCGGCGCTGGCGGCCACCGCCGCGGCGGCCTTCCTCGCCGCCGCCTGCCTGTGGGCCCTGCCCAGCACCCCCGTGCGCCGCCGTCCGCCGGGCGACGGCGAGCCGCCGCCCGGCCTGCTCGCCGACGTCCGCGAGGGCGTGCGGTACATGGTCGCCACCCCGTGGCTGCTCGCGACGCTGCTGTTCGCCGCCTTCATGCTGCTGGCCTTCATCGGCCCGTTCGAGGTGCTCGTCCCGTTCGCCATCGCCGACGCCGGCGGCGGGGCCCGCCAGCACGCCTGGGTGCTGGTCGCCTTCGGCTTCGGCGGGGCGCTGGGCTCGTTGCTGGTCGCCTCCTGGCGGCTGCCGCGCCGCTACCTCACGGTGATGACCCTGCTGTGGGGGCTGGGGTGCATCCCGCTCGTCGCGTTCGGCTTCACCACCGACCTCGTGGTCATGCTCGCCGCGGCGGCCGTGGTCGGCGGCACCTCGCAGGCCGGCATGGTCATCTGGGGCACGCTGCTGCAGCGCCGGGTGCCGGCCGAGCTGCTGGGGCGGGTCTCCAGCCTCGACTTCTTCGTCTCGCTGAGCCTCATGCCGCTGTCGATGGCGCTCGCGGCGCCGCTGGCCGAGCTGGTCGGGCGGTCCGGTGCCTTCCTGGTGGCGGGTCTGGCCCCGCCGGTCTTCGCCGTCGTCGCCATCTGGGCCGCGCGCCTCCCCGCCGACGAGATCGCCCACCCCCTCGACGCCGGGGCCCCTGCGGTCGCGGAGGAGCCGCCCGTGCCACCCGCTGCTTGGATGGGTGACGACGACGCCGGGAGAGACCCGGCGCGGGAGGGAGAACCGTGGCTGAGCTGACCCGACCGGACGTCGAGCCGCCCACCGGGCCGGCGCCCGACGACCTGGTGATCGAGGACCTCGTCGTCGGCGACGGCGCCGAGGCGAAGGCCGGCGATCTGGTGAGCTGCCACTACGTCGGCGTGACCCACGAGGGCGGCGAGCAGTTCGACGCCTCCTGGGACCGCGGCGACCCGCTGGAGTTCCGGGTGGGCGTCGGCATGGTCATCCAGGGCTGGGACGAGGGGATCGTCGGCATGAAGGTCGGCGGCCGCCGCCGGCTGACCATCCCGCCGCACAAGGCCTACGGCGACCGCGGCGCCGGCGGCGTCATCAAGCCCGGCGCCACGCTCGTCTTCGTGGTGGACCTGGTCGGGATCCGCTAGCCGCCGGGACGGAATGGTTGAAGAGGCAACGACGTTGGGCCGGGCATGCAGGTAGAGGTCTGGTCCGACGTCGTCTGTCCGTGGTGCTACATCGGCAAGCGCCGGCTGGAGGCCGCGCTCGAGCAGTTCCCGCACCGGGACCAGGTCGAGGTCGTGTGGCGCTCCTTCCAGCTCGACCCCTCGGCGCCGGAGGGCGAGGTGCACCCGACGCTGCCGGCGCTGGCCCGCAAGTACGGCACCAGCGTCGAGCAGATGCGGGCGAACATGGCCCAGGTCGAGCAGGTCGCGGCCGGTGAGGGGCTGGAGTACCACCTGACCGATGCCGTCAGCGGCAACACCCTCCTGGCGCACGAGCTGCTGCACCTGGCCGCCGAGCGGGGCAAGCGCAACGAGCTCAAGGAGCTCCTGCTGCACGCCTACTTCGAGGAGGGGCGCCCGGTCTTCGACGTCGACTCGCTCGTGCCCCTCGCGACCCAGGTGGGCCTGGACGAGGCCGAGGTCCGCGCCGCGCTGACCGACCACCGGTACCGGGACGCCGTCCGCCAGGACGCCGCCACCGCGCAGTCGCTGGGCGCCACCGGGGTGCCGTTCTTCGTCGTCGACCGGAAGTACGGGGCCGCCGGCGCCCAGCCGGCCGAGCTGCTGCTGCAGGTGCTGGAGCGGGCCTGGGCCGATGCCCACCCGCTGATCACCGTCCCGGCCGCCGAGGGCTGCACCGACGACAGCTGCGCCGTCTAACCCAGCAGCTGCGCGACCCGCCGCAGCGCCTGCTCGGCGTCGGCGGTGAGGTCGCGGACGACGTCGGCCGCCGAGCGCTCCGCCGTCACCAGGCCCACCGACTCCCCGGCGTAGACCGGTGCCTGCTCCAGGTCGTCGGTCGCCCGGGCGTCGGCCACCCGCTCCGCGGCGGCGTCGTCCCGGGCGAGCTCGGCCTCCCGGCCGTGCCAGGTGCGGGAGAACTCGTTCGCCAGCGCGCGGCCCGGCCAGCGCTCCGGCCACGGCAGCCGCTGGGCGACGTCGAAGGCACGGGTGAGCACGGTGTCCTCCCCGGCCGCGGCGCGCACGCGAGCGCGGGCGGCGGGGGAGTTGAGCCCCTCCGGGCAGGAGAGCAGGGGCGTGCCGATCCAGACGCCGGCCGCCCCCGCTGCCAGCACCGCGGCGGCGCCCGCGCCGGTGGCGATCCCGCCGGCCGCGAGCACCGGGCGGTCGCTGAGCGCGAGCACCTCCTGCAGCAGCGGGAGGGTGGCCCGGTGCCCGGTGTGCCCGCCGGCCTCGCTGCCCTGCGCCACCACGACGTCGACCCCGGCGGCCAGCGCGCGGTGCACGTCGGCCACGGTGTTGACCTGCGTGGCGACGGCGATCCCGGCGTCGTGCAGCCGTGGGACCCAGGGCGCCGGGTCGCCGAAGGACACCGAGACCAGGTCGGGCTGCGCCTCGATCGTCGCGTCGAGCAGTTCGGGGCGGTCGCCGAGCGCCCAGGCCATCAGCCCGACGCCGAAGGGGAGCCCGTCGGTGCGCGGGATCGCGCACTGCGCGGTGAGGAACTCCGCGGGCGTCGTGCTGCCGACGCCGATCATGCCGAGCCCGCCGCCGAGGGACACCGCCCGCGCGAGCGCGCCCCCGGCCACACCGGCCATGGGGGCGCCGACGACGGGCGCGGTGAGACCGAACCGGCGGGTCAGCGAGGTGGTGAGCACGCGCCCATCGTCTCGCCGACCCACCGCGGCGTCACTGGGTGGCCGGCCCCCCTTGCTCGGTGCCCTGCAGGCGGCCCAGGAACTCGTGGCAGCGGCGCGCGCGCTGGGAGTCCTGCTCCATGACCTCGCGGAAGAACGCCGCGACGTCGTCCAGGCCCGCGTTCTCGGCGTCCCGGACGTACTGGCCGTAGTCGTGCCCGGCCTTGAGCGAGTGGTACTGGACGGAGACGAGGTCGTAGTAGACGTCCTCGAAGCCGGTCTCACCGGTGGCCATCGGTCCTCCTCGGTTCAGGGTGGGTCGGACGACCCCGCCATACCCGGGCGGACCGGTTCGTCACACGGTCAGGCCGGCGGGGTCTCGCCGAACGCGCCGCCGGTGACGTCGCTGCCGCCCGCCTCGTCCGCCAGGTTCTGGCTGGTGGGCAGCTCGTCCTCGCCGGTCGACGTCGCGTCGTCCTCGGTCGAGGCCAGGTCGGCGCCCTCGCCGTAGGCGCCCGGGTCGGCCTGCAGGGTGCGGGGGTCGTTGAGCGCGTCGGGGGTGTCGGGGTCGGTGACGGTCATGGACGCCTCCTTTCCCGGGGTGCCGCGACCCAACCCCTCGGCCGATGCGTAACCCACGTGTTACACATCTCGCGTGGAGGCGTTGCAGGCGCTGGCGGACCCGACCCGGCGGGAGCTGGTCGCGCTGCTGGCCCGCGGCGAGCGGACCGCGGGAGAGCTGGCGGCACCGTTCCGGGTGAGCCGCCCGGCGATCAGCAGGCACCTGCGGGTGCTGCGCGAGGCCGGGCTGGTCCGCGTGCGTGCCGACGGGCGCGAGCGCCGCTACTCGCTGGACCCGCGGCCGCTGCGGGAGATCGACGACTGGCTCGAGCCCTACCGCGACCTGTGGGCGCAGCGGCTGGATGCCCTGGACACCGAGATCGCCCGCGGCCGGCGGGCGCGCAGGAACGGAGAACCGACATGACCCCACCCGACAGCGACCTCGGGACCCGGCGCGGCGTCGTCACCACCGAGCCGGACGGCCGGCAGCGGCTGGAGTTCCGGCGCAGCTGGCCCGATCCCATCGACGACGTCTGGGCGGCGCTCACCGAGCCCGACCGCCTCGCCCGCTGGATCGGCAGCTACGACGGCGAGCGGCGGCCCGGTGGCACGGGCACCTTCACGATGACCCACGAGGACGAGCCGGTCGGGGAACCGATGACGATCGTCGAGTGCGACCCGCCGCGGCGGCTGGTCGTCGAGTGGGTGCAGGAGCAGGAGGGCTCCGGCGTGTGGCGGATCGACCTGGACCTGTTCGTCGAGGGCGAGCGGACCGTCCTCCGCTTCGTCCAGTTCTTCGCCGGCGGCGTCGAGGTCACCGACTTCGCGATGGGCTGGCACTGGTACCTCGACAAGCTCGACGGCGAGCTGGGCGGCCCGCCCGCGGCCGCGGACTGGGCCGGCTTCGCCGCCGAGGTCGGCCCGGCCTACGGCCGCGCGGCGGAGGCCTGATCCACCACCTGCACCGGGTCCGGGCCGGTCCACGGGCCCAGCCGGCCGAGGAACCGGTCGCGCGAGGCCAGCCGCGGCCCGGCCTGCACGGGATAGGCGTCGTAGGTGCCGGTGAGCGCGCGGGCGGCGTGGACGGCGAAGTTCGGGTCGTCCTGGGCCTCCCGGGCTATCGCCACCAGGTCCGCCGCGCCGCCGGCGACGATCGCCTCCGCCTGCCGGGCGTCCACGACCAGCCCGACGGCCATGGTCGGCAGGTCGGCCCCGGCGCGGACGGTGGCCGCGTAGGGCACCTGGTAGCCGTAGCCGAGCGGGTGCTCCCAGCCCCCGCCGATGCCGCCGCCGGAGACGTCGACGGCGTCCACCCCGCGGGCGCGCAGCTCCCGGGCGAAGGCCACGGTGTCCTCGACGGTCAGCCCGTCCCCCGAGCCGTCGACGGCGGAGACCCGGACCAGCAGCGGCCTGCCCGCCGGCCAGGCGGCGCGCACCGCGTCGACCACCTCGAGCGGGAACCGCATCCGGCCCTCGCGCGAGCCGCCGTACCCGTCGTCGCGCCGGTTGGTGAGCGGGGAGAGGAACTGGTGCAGCAGGTAGCCGTGCGCGGCGTGCACCTCCACGACGTCGAACCCCGCGGCCTCGGCCCGCCGGGCGGCGGCGACGAACGCGTCGCGCACCTCCGCGAGCTCCGCCTCGGTCAGCGCGTGCGGCACCGGCCACCCGTCCCCGGCCGGCACGGCGGACGCCGAGACCGTCGGCCACGGGGCCTCCCCCGGGTGGGCGTCGTCCAGGGTCACCGGCCCCGAGCCGTCCCACGGCCGCCGGCTGCTGGCCTTGGCGCCGGCGTGCGCCAGCTGGATGCCGGCGGCCGCGCCCTCGGCGTGCAGGAAGTCCACCACCCGGGCCAGACCGGGCACGTGCTCGTCGGACCACAGGCCGACGTCGCCGTGGCTGATCCGTCCCTCCGGCGTGACGGCCGTGGCCTCCACGACCACCAGCCCGAAGCCCCCCAGGGCGAACCGGCCGAGGTGCACGAGGTGGTAGTCGCCGACCCGGCCGTCGGTCACCGAGTACTGGCACATCGGCGCAACGGCGAGGCGGTTGCGTAGCGTCACATCACGGAGACGGAGTGGCGAGAAAAGCACGGGGGAGCCCACGAAGTGTGGCGAACACCGCCCCTGAGCAGCCTGTTCCGAGCTGAGCGGTAGACGTCCTATACGTAACATTTGTCTCGTTACGGGCGCATCTCGGCGCTTGTACGCTGACCCGATCCGTACGGCCGCTCCGCGGCCGCGGCTCGAAGGGCACCACCGTCGGGACGGAAGTCCGCCCCGGCGACGCAGAGGATGGAGACGCCGTGACCACCGTGGCCACCCCAGGTCTGGAGAACGCCCCCACGACGCACGCCCGGCTGCTGGCCTGGGTGCGCGAGATGGCGGAGCTGACGACGCCGGACCAGGTGGTCTGGGTCGACGGCAGCGACGAGGAGTGGGAGCGGCTCACCCGGAAGCTCGTCGACGCGGGCACCTTCACGCCGCTGGAGAAGAAGCCCAACTCGTTCTGGTGCGCGTCGGACCCCAGCGACGTCGCGCGCGTCGAGGACCGCACCTTCATCTGCTCGGTCGACGAGGCCGACGCGGGGCCCACCAACAACTGGATGGCCCCCGACGAGATGAAGTCGATCATGACCGAGCTGTACCGCGGGTGCATGCGCGGCCGGACGATGTACGTCATCCCGTTCTGCATGGGCCCGGTCGAGGCCGAGAATCCGATGTTCGGCGTCGAGCTCACCGACTCCGAGTACGTCGTCGTCTCGATGCGGGTCATGGCGCGCATCGGCAGCCGCATCCTCGAGGCGATGGGCTCCGACCGGCCGTTCGTGCCGGCGATGCACTCCCTCGGCGCCCCGCTGGAGCCCGGCCAGGCCGACGTGCCGTGGCCGTGCAGCGACACCAAGTACATCGTGCACTTCCCCGAGGAGCGGGCCATCTGGTCCTACGGCTCCGGCTACGGCGGCAACGCGCTGCTGGGCAAGAAGTGCTACTCGCTCCGGATCGCCTCGGTCATGGCCCGCGACGAGGGCTGGCTGGCCGAGCACATGCTGATCCTCAAGCTCACCAACCCGCAGCAGAAGACCTACTACATCGCCGCCGCCTTCCCCTCGGCCTGCGGGAAGACCAACCTGGCGATGCTGGAGCCGACCATCCCCGGCTGGAAGGTCGAGACCCTGGGCGACGACATCGCCTGGATGCGCTTCGGCGAGGACGGGCGCCTCTACGCGCTGAACCCCGAGTACGGCCTCTTCGGCGTGGCGCCGGGCACCGGCTGGGACACCAACCCCAACGCCATGCGCACGATCGACAAGGGCAACTCGGTCTTCACCAACGTCGCCCTCACCGACGACGGCGACATCTGGTGGGAGGGGATGACCGACGAGCCGCCGGCCCACCTCACCGACTGGAAGGGCCGGGACTGGACGCCGGAGTCCGACGAGCTGTCCAGCCACCCGAACTCGCGGTTCTGCACCCCGATCACCCAGTGCCCGATCCTGGCGCCGGAGTACGACGACCCCAAGGGCGTGCCGATCTCGGCGATCCTCTTCGGTGGCCGCCGGAAGACCACCATCCCGCTGGTCACCGAGGCCCGGGACTGGAACCACGGCGTGTTCATGGGCGCGACGCTCTCCTCGGAGACCACCGCCGCCGCGACCGGCGCCGTCGGCGTCGTCCGCCGCGACCCGTTCGCCATGCTGCCGTTCATCGGCTACAACGCCGGTGACTACTTCGGCCACTGGGTCGAGACCGGCAAGCAGCACGACGCCAGCAAGCTGCCGAAGATCTTCTACGTCAACTGGTTCCGCCGGGACGCCGACGGCGGCTTCCTGTGGCCGGGCTTCGGCGAGAACAGCCGCGTGCTCAAGTGGGTCATCGAGCGCCTCGAGGGCACCGCGGCCGCCGTCGAGACGCCCGTCGGCCACGTGCCCACGCCGGACTCCCTCGACGTGTCGGGCCTGGACATGACCACCGAGCAGGTCGAGCAGGCCCTGGCGGTCAAGCCCGAGGAATGGCGGGAGGAGATCCCGCAGATCACCGAGTGGTTCGAGAAGTTCGGCGAGAAGCTGCCCAGCACCATGTGGGACGAGCTGGAGATCCTCAAGAGCCGCCTCGCCTGACGAAGACCACGTCGCGAAGGGCCCGGACCGCAGCCGCGGTCCGGGCCCTTCGTCGTCCCCGCGCCCGCCCGGCCCCGCCCCGGGCCCGCCACGATCAGGGAACCTGATCATCGGGTGTCCTCCCTCACGGTGGGCGGTGAGGGAGGACGCTCCACGATCAGGGTCCCTGATCATCGCCGGGGCGGGTGGGGCGCCACAGGTTGCCGTCGCGGCGCGCTCGGCCACGGTCGGTTAGCGTGGCGGAGCCCCTTCCCGCTCTCGGAGGCATCCTCGCCCGTGGCGAATCCGTACCTGCAGGTTCTCAGGACACCGCATGCCCTGCCCATGGTCCTGTCCGCCTTCATCGGCCGGTTGCCGCTGTCGATGGTGGGGCTGGGCAGCGTCCTGCTGGTGGCGTCGGAGACCGGCTCCTACGGCCTGGGCGGCGCGGTCGCCGCGGTGGGCGCGGTGACGACGGCCATCGCCGGTCCGCTGCTCGGCCGCTGGGCCGACACCCACGGTCAGCGACGGGTCCTGCTGCCGGTGCTGGTCGTCTTCGTCCTCGCCGGCCTGCTCTTCCTCTTCTCGGTGCGCGAGGACTGGCCCCGGTGGATCATGTTCGTCTCCGCCGGGCTGGCCGGGGCCTGCATCCCGCCGGTCTCCTCGATGATCCGCGTCCGCTGGACCCATCTCCTGCGCGGCAGCCACCGGCTGCCGACGGCGCTGGCCATGGAGTCCGTCGTCGACGAGTTCGTCTTCATCATCGGCCCGGTGCTGGTCACGTTCCTGTCGACCACGGGCCACGCGACCTCCGGCGTGGTCACGGCGTTCACCCTCGCCACCGTCGGCAGCCTGCTGTTCGCCGCGCAGCGCCGCACCGAGCCCGAGCCGTACGGGCACGCCAGTCGGCAGGGCCCCTCGGCGATCCGGACCACGGGCCTGCGCGTGCTCTTCGTGGTCGGCGCGGCGGTGGGGGCGATCCTCGGCACCCTGGAGATCGCGCTGGTGGCGTTCGCCGACGAGCGGGGCGCCATGTCGATGTCCGGCGTCCTCATCGCGGGGCTGGCGCTCGGCTCGATGGCCAGCGGCATCGGCTGGGGGATGGTCCACTGGCGCATCCCGCTGCGGCGGCGGCTGGTCGTCGCCCTCGCGGTGCTGACCGTGCTCGTCATCCCGCTGACGCTGGTCCAGGACATCTGGCTGATGGTCCCGTTCGTCATCGTCGCCGGCGTCGCGGTCTCGCCGTCGCTGATCAGCTCCTTCACCCTCGCCGAACTGCTGGTGCCGCGCGCCGCGGTCACCGAGGCGTTCACCTGGATCGGCACCGCCCTGGGCCTGGGCGTGGCCCTCGGGGCGTCGGTTGCGGGCAAGCTCGTCGACGTGGCGGGCGCGAACACGGCGTTCCTGGTGGCCATCGTCGCGGCCGCGGTGGCGGCCGTCGTCGTCGCGACCTTCCAGCGGCTGCTGCACGTGCCCGCCGAGCACGTCGCCGAGCCCGCGCTCGCCGGCTGACCGGGCCGGAGCGCGGAGCCACGGCGGGCGCGCCCGCGGGGCCGGCCTCCCGGGCCGCTCCATCCGAACCGGCCACTGGGCTTGGTGACGCAGGCCACGTGTACTACGGTTCCACGTCATTGGCCTAATGGTCCGACCACGTCCGCGGGAGCAACCTGCGCCGCGGCCGGTCCGGCGGGCGTCCGGGGCCCGGAGTGGAGAGAGGCAACATGCTGTCCGAGGCGATCAGTGGCCTGACCCAGGTCTTCCAGCCGCTTCCGCTGGCGCTCATGCTGCTCGGTGTCGCCATCGGGTTCGTGGTCGGCATCCTCCCAGGCCTCGGTGGTGCCGTCACGCTGGCGCTGATGCTCCCGTTCACCTTCGACATGCAGCCGGTCGAGGCCTTCGCCTTCCTGCTGGGCATGTGGGTGGTGACCTCGACGACCGGGGACATCACCTCGGTCCTCTTCGGGGTGCCCGGGGAGGCGACCTCGGCCGCCACCGTGCTGGACGGGCACCCGATGACCAAGCGGGGCGAGGGCGGTCGCGCGCTGGGAGCGGTGCTGTTCAGCTCGGCGCTGGGTGCCGTCTTCGGGGCCCTGGTCCTGGCCCTGGCAATCCCGGTGATCCGCCCGGTCGTGCTGGCCTTCGCGCCCCCGGAGTTCTTCGCCTTGACGATGCTGGGCCTGACGTTCGTCGTCGCGCTGTCGGGCAAGCACCTGCTCAAGGGCTTCATCATGGCGGCCTTCGGCCTGCTCGTCGCGCTCGTCGGGCTGGACCCGCAGGAGGGCACCCAGCGCTACACCTTCGAGCAGCTCTACCTATGGGACGGCATCGGCATCGTCCCCCTGGTCGTGGGCCTCTTCGGTGGCGCCGAGGTGCTCCAGCTGATGCTCAGCAAGCGCAGCATCGCCCGCGCGGAGCCCGGTGGCGCGCCGCAGGCCTCCCTCAGCGGAGTGGGTCAGGGCATGCGCGACGTCCTGCGCCACTGGCCGCTGGTCATCCGCTCCAGCGCGATCGGCACCGGCGTGGGGATCGTCCCGGGCCTGGGCGGCTCGGTGGCCCAGTTCATGGCCTACGGCGCCGCGCAGCAGAGCTCGAAGAGGCCCGAGATGTTCGGCAAGGGGGCCGTGGAGGGCGTCATCGCCTCCGGGGCTGTGAACAACGCCAAGGACAGCGGATCGCTCATCCCGACGATCGGCTTCGGCATCCCCGGCGGTGCGGGCAGCGCCGTGCTGCTGTCGGCCTTCCTCATCGTAGGTCTCAACCCCGGCCAGGAGATGTTGACGACGAACCTCGACGTCACCTTCTCGATGATCTGGGTGACCGTCCTGGCGAACTTCGTCGCGGTGGCGGCGGCGTTCCTGGTCCTCAAGCCGCTGACCCGGTTGACGTTCATCTCCGGTCCGCTGCTCGTCCCCTTCCTGCTGCTCCTGCTGGCGCTGGGCGCCTACACCGCCAGCAACAACTTCGCCGACGTGCTCGTCATGATCGTCGCCGCGATCGTGGGGGTCGTCTGCATCCGGTACGACTGGCCCCGGGTGCCCTTCCTGCTCGCCGTGGTCCTGGGCGCGCTCGCCGAGCGGTACCTCTTCCTCTCGTACTCGTTGTTCGAGTGGTCCTGGCTCACCCGGCCGATCGTCCTGGGCATCGCCGCCGTCATGGTGCTGGCGATCGTCGGGCCGATCGTGCGCCGTGCGCGGGTGCGCGGACGCGTGCAGACCCCCGACCAGAAGAGCGACGTGTCGGCGTGACCGCCGCAGACTCGAGGCACACGGCCTCGCCCGCCCCGACCGAGGAGATCGGCATGGCAGTCCCCGAGCAGCACGTGTCGCCGAGACCGTCGACCGGGGCCGTGGCCGACGTCGTCCTCAGCCTGCTGATGGTGGCGGTGTTCGGCTGGGCCCTGCTCGAAGCCGCCGACTGGTCGTTCAAGGCCGCGCTCTTCCCGCGCATCGTCACGGGGCTCGGGTGCGCCTTCGCGATCCTCCAGCTCGTGCAGTCCCTGCTTCGGCTCGGACGTGGCCGCCGCGCCGCCGGGAAGCCGGCCCCGCCCACCAGCCCGGCGGGTCCCATCGCGCCGGTGCCGCTGGTCACGCCCGCGGAGGCCGTGCCGCAGGCGGCCGGCACCACCACGGAGGACGACGCGAACGAGGACGACGTCGAGTACGTCTTCCAGACCGCGGGTGCCCGGCGCTGGACCGAGGCCGTCGCCTGGCTGACCGGGTTCTTCGTGCTGCTCTACGTGGCCGGCCTGTTCGTGACGGCGCCACTGTTCTCCTTTCTCTACCTGCGCTTCGCCGGCCGGCGGTCGTGGCTCTTCTGCGGCGCCTACGCCGTCGTGGTCGGCGTCGTCCTCTACGTCGCCTTCGAGGTCGCGCTCGGCATCCCCGTGCCGCCCGGTCTCCTCCTGGACTGAACCACTCTCCGCACCTGCCCCCTCCCCGTCCCTGAGAGGAAATCCATGACCACTGCCCTGCCGTACCGGCGGAGCCTCCGGACCCTGGTGGCACTCGGCCTCGGCGCCGGTGTGCTCAGCGGTTGCTCGAGCGACTCCGATTCCTCGGCCTCCGGTGAGGGTGGTGACTGCGCCTCGCTCGAGGGGGAGACCATCACCATCGTCGTCCCCTACGAGCCCGGTGGCGGCTACGACTCCTACACCCGGCTCGTCGCGCCCTACCTCGAGGAGGAGATCGGGGCCACGATCGCGGTGCAGAACCAGCCCGGCGCCGGTGGGCTGCTGGCGCTCAACAGCCTGCTCGCCGAGGACGCCGACGGCACCAACCTCGCGATCATGAACGGTGTCGGTGCCGGCGGTTCGTCGATCGCCGGTGCGGAGGGTGCCACCTTCTCCCTCGACGACTTCACCTACGTCGGCCGGGTGGCCAGCGACCCGTCGCTGATCGTCACCAGCGCGACCGGCCCGTTCCAGACGTTCGACGACGTCCTGGCCGCGGATGAGTTCCGCTGGGGCTCCACCGGGCCAGGTGCCGAGGACTACGTCACCTCCTCGCTGATCAGCGCCGTCTTCGACATCCCCGGTGAGGTCGTCACCGGTTTCCCGGGCTCGGGTGAGACGGAGCTGGCCGTGGTCCAGGGCTCGATCGACGGGATGTCGGGCAACCTCACCAGCCGCCGCGGGGCGGTCGAGGACGGGACGCAGACCCCGGTGCTCGTCGTGGGCGAGGAGGCGCCGGACTGGCTGCCCGAGGACGTCCCGACCGTCGCCGAGCTGGACACGACCGAGGAGCAGGCCGGACTGCTCGACGCCCACCTGGCGCTCATCGAGCTCGGCCGTCCCTTCGTCGGCCCGCCCGGGATGGACGAGGCCGCGACGGAGTGCCTGCGCACCGCGATGGCCGCCGCGATGGAGAACCCTGAGCTGGTGGAGGAGTCGATCGAGCAGGAGCGCGAGCTGGCCTTCCTGCCGGGTGACGAGCTCGAGAGCCTCGTGCGGGAGCTCATGGATGCCCCCCCGGCCTACAGCGAGCTGCTGGCCACCCTGTACTGATCCGGGCGCGGCGGCAGGCGGTGCCCCAGGGCGCCGGCCTGCCGCCGTGCCGTCCCCGGCCGGCGGCCGGGGCGTCGTCGTCGGAGGAGTGGTCATGGACCCGCAGCCCGGGCGGCATTGCTGGGACGACGTCATCGGTGACGACGAGCGGCTGGTCGCGACCCGCTACCGGCCCCGGCCGCCCGGTCGACGTCCGGCGCTGCTGCTGATCGACTGCTATCGCAAGGTGTTCGGGGACCGGCCGCAGCCGCTCGCCGAGGCGATCGAGGAGTTCCCCTCGTCCTGCGGGCTGGCCGGGTGGTCGGCGCTGCCGCACCTGGAGGCGTTGCTGGCGGCGGGCCGGGCGGCGGGGGTGCCCGTGCTGCACACCACCGGTGACGCCCGCGAGGGCGTTCCGGGGGGCGGGGTCACCCAGCGGGCCCCGGTGGGGGCGGACGACGCCTCGGGTCTCGCGTTCGTCGAACCACTGCGCCCCCGCGACGGCGAGATCGTCGTGCGGAAGAGCCGGGCGAGCGCATTCTTCGGCACACCGCTGTCCACCTGGCTACGCGAGCTGGACGTGGACACGCTGGTGGTGGCGGGGGAGACGACGAGCGGGTGCGTGCGGGCCACCGCGGTCGACGCCTACTCCGCCGGCTACCGGGTGGTCGTGGTCGAGGAGGCGACCTTCGACCGCAGCCCGATGTCGCACAAGATGAGCCTGTTCGACCTGAGCCTCAAGTACGCGTCGGTGGTGCACACCGACCGCGCGCTGCAGGTCCTGGGCGCCGGCCAGGACTGACCGGTCCGGCGCCCCGGGACGTGGCTGTCAGCGGGCGCTGACGAACTCGCGCAGGGCCGCGCGGCGGGCCGACGTGCCGTGCGCGCCGTCGTAGGCCCGCGCCGAGCCGAGGGAACGCGCCACGACAGCGGCGGTCGACGCGCCCGCTGCGCGCAGTCGCGCCAGGAACGACCAGTCCGGCGTCCCGATGAGGCCGGTTACCTGGGGCTGCGCCCCGGTGGTGCTCGTCAACGTGTGCTCCTTCTGTGCCCGACCATTTGCTCACGTCAATGGTAGGACCAACACAATGCGACAAGCGGCTGCGCGCACGTGAGTGTGCTCACGCGTTCAACCACAACCATTACCTGGGTCACACATCAGGGCCGGAATGGCTGCAAATTGTGGTGCGGGACTCACCCGGCCCCGGTGGCGGTCGTCAGCACCCGCGCCGGATCCGCCGGGGCGCTCTCACCGGTCCAGGCCACGAACTGGTCGGGGCGGACCAGGATCAGCCGCGCTCCGTAGTCCGCGAGCTCGCCGGCGAGAGCGTCGCGGAGGACCGTCAGCGGCACGCCGAGGGATCGGGCGGCGTCCTCGAAGCCGGACACGGCGTCGTCGTCCACGTCGAGGGCCAGGAGGGTGAACCCGGCGCCGAGCTCCTCGAACACCCCTCGCCCCGAGCCGAGTCGCCGCGGTGGCAGGTGGTGTCCCGGCCGGGCCTGGAAGGTGTGCTCCCCGTGGGCGCTGCTCACTCCGCCGGGCGGGCCGAACACCACGGGCGAGCCCTCGTAGTTCGGCTCGAAGCTCCGCAGCCGGCGACCGAAACCGCGGGCCGCCTCCTCGAAAGCGCGAGCGAACTCCTCCGGGTCGTCCTCGGGGCGGTACTTCTCCAGCATGGCCCGGTCGTCCCGGATCCAGCCGCCGATGATGTCCTCGCCGACGTCGCGGAAGACCGGCTGCCGCTCCAGGCTGTAGGACTCCAGCAGCGCGTCGCCGCCCCAACCGTGCAGCGCGGCGGCGAGCTTCCAGCCCAGGTTGGCGGCGTCCTCGAGGCCGTTGTTGAGCCCGAAGCCCCCGTACGGCGGGTGGGTGTGCGCCGCGTCCCCGGCGATGAACGCGCGGCCGGCGCGGTAGCGGTGGGCCACCTGCACGCGCAGGTCCCAGAAGCCGACGTGGTCGATCTCGAGTGCGAAGGGGAAGCCGGCCGCCCGGTGCAGCAGGTCGACGATCTCCGGACCGTCGGCGGTGGTGCCCGGGGGGACGGGTGCGTGGAAGAAGAACTCGGCACCGACGTCGACCCGGCCGAAGAACATCCAGTAGCCCTTGAGATCGGGGTGCATCACGCGGTAGGTGGAGCGGTCGGGGAACCGCCTCAGCGCCTCGTGCAGCTCCGGCGAGCGGAAGACCACCAGCGCGACCAGCTCGTCCCAGTCGGTCCCGCTGCGCTCGATGTCCGCCTGCTCGCGGACGACGGAGTGGCCGCCGTCGCAGCCGACCACGTAGTCGGCCTCGAGCACCTCGGTCTTCCCGTCGTGCACCACGGTCACCCGCACGCCGTCGTCGTCCTGCTCGAGCTCTGTCGCCCGCCAGCCCAGGCGCAGCTCGACACCCGGCACCTCGGCCAGCCGGTGGCGCAGGACCTCCTCGGTGCGGTACTGGGGGAGTCGCTCGTTGGCCTGGGCGTAGTAGTCCTGGACCAGTTCGCGCGCCGGGGGAGCGCTCCAGAAATCGCCGAGCAGGTTGTCGTAGACGGTGACCTGGCCGATGGGGTGCCCCTCCGGCATGGTTCGGGCGGCGCGCAGCCGGTCGGCGACGCCCCAGCGCGCGGCGTGCTCCATCGTCCGCTGCGACAGCCCCTGCCCCTTCGGGACGGCGGACAGCGCGGTCCGTCGCTCGACGACCACGCAGCGGACGCCGCGCAGGCCGAGGTCGAGCGCCAGGCCCACCCCGACCGGGCCGCCGCCGACGATGATCACCTGGGGTCGCTCGGTCATGCCGTCCTCCGTCGTGGCGGTGTCATGGGCGAATGATTAGACCATGGCCCCGCTCCCGGGATGGGGCCGCGAGTGGCCTTTGACACACCCGGAGGCTGGTCTTATGGTCCTACCGATTGCGGTCGGTGGCTCGTGCGCCGTGCCGTTCCGGAGAGCCCACCGTCGACCAGGGAGGCCCCATGGCCAAGGACGCCATCGTCAACGAGAGCCTCGCGGCGAAGTTCGCCACCGAGAAGGACTCGCCGTACACCCGATGGGTGGCCGACGAGGGCCTGGACATCATCGCAGCGCACTACGTGCCGGACCTCAAGACCGTCGAGCTCAAGGACTGGGCCCGCCGTGGGGGCCGGGGCGTCTTCATCAACCACGAGGCCAGCCGCACCTCGAACGACTGCTACGTCGCCGAGATCCCGGCCGGCGGTCAGCTCGCGCCGCAGCGGCAGCTGTTCGAGGAGATGATCCTGGTCCTCTCCGGGCACGGCTCCACGAAGGTGTGGAACGACGCCGGCGCCGAGGTGACCTTCGAGTGGGGCCCGGGTGCGCTGTTCGCCATCCCGCTCAACGCCAACCACCAGCACTTCAACGCCTCGGGCACCGAGGTGGCGCGCTTCGTCGCCTCGACGAACGCGCCGGGCATCATCAACCTCTACGACGACATCGATTTCGTCTTCGGCACCGCCCACGACTTCCCGAAGCGCTTCAACGGTGAGCCGGACTACTTCGCGCCCAAGGGGGAGCAGAAGGGCCTGCTGCTCGACACCAACTTCGTGGCCGACTCGATCAACCTGCCGCTGATCGAGGCCAAGGAGCGCGGCGCCGGCGGCGGGCACATCCGCTTCAACATGGCCCGGGGCTCCATGAACAGCCACATCTCGCAGTTCCCGACCGCCACGTACAAGAAGGGCCACCGGCACGGCCCGGGCGCTCACGTGATCATCCTGTCGGGCGAGGGCTACAGCCTGATGTGGCCCGAGGGCGAGGAGCCTCGGCGTTACGAGTGGCAGGCCGGCAGCATGATCGTCCCGCCGAACATGTGGTACCACCAGCACTTCAACACCGGCACGGAGCCGGCCCGCTACCTCGCCTTCAAGCACGAGGTCGTGTCCATCCGCAACGCGCAGGGTGTGCCGAAGGCCTGGATCAGCCAGCGCATCGGCGGCGACCAGATCGACTACGCCGACGAGTCGTCGTACGTGCGGGAGACCTTCAAGGAGGCCCTGGCGAAGCACGGTCTCGAGCCGCAGATGGAGGCCGCGTACGAGCAGGAGAAGGAGAACCTGCCGCCGCTGCCGACGGCCTGATCGCCTCCCCCGCCCACTCCGACGTGCGGTCCGCCCTCCGTAGGCGGGCCGCACGTCGTCGTCTACACCCACTCCGGAGCGCCACGTGACGCACACGCACACCCACTCCGCCGAGCCGGTCTACGGCCGTGAGCACGCCGAGCCGCAGACGGTGTACTCGCCGCACACGCCCGACCACGACCACGACCACGACACCGACGACCTGCCCCTCGAGGACAACCCGATCTGGCAGCAGGACAACGTCACGCTGCACAGCGTGGGGATGGACATCGGCTCCTCGGGCACGCAGGTGGTCTTCTCGCGGCTGCACCTGCGCCGCATCGGTGAGGACCTGACCAGCCGGTACATCGTGGTCCGCCGCGAGGCCGTGTACCGCTCGCCCGTGGCGCTGACCCCGTACGCCAGCGCCGAGCGCATCGACGCCGAGGCCCTGGGCACGATCATCGACCGCGCCTACGGCGAGGCCAGGATCGGCCCGGAGGACGTCGACACCGGTGTCGTGATCCTCACCGGGGAGGCGCTCCGCCGCCGCAACGCCGAGGCGATCGCCGGCATCCTCGCCGAGCGCGGCGGAGAACTGGTGACGGCCACGGCGGGGCACCACATGGAGGCGATGCTGGCCGGCTACGGCTCCGGCGCTGCCCGGACGTCCTACGAGACCGGCCGGAGGATCCTCAACGTCGACATCGGGGGTGGCACGACGAAGCTGTCCGTGCTCGACCGCGGCCGGGTGGTCGCCACCGCGGCGGTCCACATCGGCGGACGGCTGCAGGTCGTCGACGAGGCGGGAGTCATCGTTCGGCTGGAACCGGCCGGCCGCGCCCATGCCGCGCGCGCGGGCTTCTCCTGGGCCCTGGGCGACGTGGTCGCTCGCGAGGACGTCGACCGGGTGGCCGAGGGCATGGCCGACGCGCTGGTCGCCGCGCTCGGGGAGGGGCCCCCGCCGGACGTGGCAGCGCTGTACCTGACCGATCCGCTCCCCGACGTCGGTCGGATCGACGGTGTGGTGTTCTCCGGAGGCGTGGCCGAGTACGTCTACGGACGCGAGAGCGCGTCGTTCGGTGACCTCGGACGACCACTGGGGGAGGCGGTCCGACGCCGTGTCGATGCCGGAGCGCTGCCGTACCCGCTGCTGCCTGCCGGTGAGTGCATCCGTGCCACTGCGCTCGGGGCGTCGGAGTACAGCGTCCAGCTCAGCGGCAACACCGGATGGATCTCCGACCCCGATGCCATGCTTCCGCGGCGCAACCTGCAGGTGGTGCACCCGGTGCACGAGCTCGGGGAGACCGTGGACGCGGACGCGGTGGCCGCGGCGGTCCGCCGGCACCTCGTCACCCTCGACGCCGCCGACCAGGACGTCGTGCTCGCGATGTCCTGGTCGGGCCTGCCGAGCTACGGCCGGGTGGCCGCCTTCGCCCGCGGCGTGCGCGACGGGCTGGCCGAACGCATCGCCGCCGGGAGGCCGGTGTACGTCGTGCTCGACGGGGACGTGGCGATGACCGTCGGTCGACTGCTCCAGCGAGAGCTCGGGGTGACCGTGGACGTGCTGGTCGTCGATGGTCTCGCCCTGCGGGACTTCGACTACGTCGACATCGGGCGGTTGCGCTACCCGTCGAGGACGGTCCCGGTCACCATCAAGTCGCTGGTGTTCGGCGAGGAGCCGGGGAGCTGAGAGCCGGGCGGCTCAGCTCCGCGCGGCCGACTCCATCCCGCTCACGCGCTCGGCCGTCCGGAGGAGGTGGGTGCGCATCAGATCGGTGGCGGCTCCGGCGTCCCGGGCGGCGATGGCCTCGACGAGGGCGCGGTGCTCCTCGACGCCCTGGCGGCCGTGCAACGGGGCCACCTCACGGGCCTGCTCCAGCGAGTGCACGAGGGGGTCGTGCAGGGACTCCACCAGCATGGCGACCGCCCGGTTGTGCGTCGCCACGGCGAACCGGGTGTGCCACTCGGCGGAGAGCTCGAGCGGGTAGTCGTCGTTCTGGAGAGCGGCGCTGCTCCGGTCGCAGATCTCCCGGAGCGCGGCGATGTCCTCCTCGGTGGCCCGCTCGCACACCAGCGAGACGATGCCCAGCTCGAACACCATGCGTGCTTCGGTGACCTCGACGGCGGTCAGGGTGGCCAGGGAGATGAGGTCGGCGATCCCGGCCCCCACCAAGCGGCTGCTGGGGGCGGTCACGAAGGCGCCTCCGCGGGCGCCCACGCGGATCTCGACCAGGCCGTTGGCCTCGAGCACCCGCAGCGCCTCCCGGACGGTGACCCGGCTGACGCCGAACCGCTCGCACAGCTCGCGTTCGGAGGGCAGCCGGTCGCCGGCGGTCAACGAGCCCTGTCGGACGAGCATGCGGATCTGGTCGACGATGACCTCGGAGATCCGCCCCACGCTCACGCGGCTGAGCAGGTCCCCCTTGCCGACCGCACGGCTCTCGGAGCTTGCGGCCACGGTCGGTTCCGGCGTCATCACTCCCGCATCGTAGGTGACCCTCACCCCCGGAGAGCCCGCACGAGACGGGCCGGTCCCGCTCCCGGACGGCTCCACGGCCCGTCGTCACCGGTCGGAGGCCGATGCGACGTACCGGCCACCCGGTACGACGGGTCGTGTGCCGTCGTCCAGCAGGTAGTGCAGCGGCTCCGCGATCGGGATCTCCAGTTCCGGCACCCGATCGGGTTCCACCCGGTCCAAGAGGGCCATCAGCGCCCTCAGCGAATTGCTGTGCGCGACCACCAGGACGGTGAGCCCGGCCCGGAGGTCGGGCGCCAGGACGTCGTTCCAGCAGGGCAGCAGGCGCGCAGAGACGTCGGCGAGGCTCTCCCCGGCGCGGGGGGCGCCGCCGGTGTGGCCGGGCGGTGGCGCCGCGTCCCACGACCGGCGCCACCGCTGGTACTGCTCGGCGCCGTGGCGGGCCAGCACCTCGCGGCGCGGCAGTCCCTCGAGGGCGCCGTAGCTGCGCTCGTCGAGTCGAGGATCCTGCCGGGCCGGGGTGTGTGGGCGTCCGGCGGCTGCGACCGCGAGCGTTCCCGTGCGGATGGCGCGCTTCAGCGTGGAGGTGTGCACGCGGTCGGGGAGCAGGCCGAGCCCGCGCAGGAGCAGTCCGCACCGTCTGGCCTGGTCCTCGCCGTGCGGTGTGAGGTCGACGTCCACCTGGCCGGTGAAGACGTCCCGCGCGTTCCAGACGCTCTCGCCGTGCCGGAGGAGGACCAGGCTGGGCATGTCGTGACCCTAGACACTTTGTGGTCTAATGGACATACCAATCCCGGGAGGCCGTACGACGGCCCCAGCGACCATGGAGGGGGCGCGCTGTGCCGAAGGTGGTCTATGTCGAGAGCTCGGGTCAAGAGCACACGGTCGACGCGGCCGTCGGCGAATCGGTCATGGCCGCAGCCGTGAAGAACGGCGTCCCCGGGATCGTCGCCGAGTGCGGTGGGAACGCCTCCTGCGGGACCTGTCACGTGTGGGTGCGCGATGAGTTCCTGGGCGCCCTCGGGGAGCCGAACGACCTCGAAGAGGACCTCCTGGAGATGGCGGTGTCCGAGCGCCGCGACGGCAGCCGGCTGAGCTGCCAGGTCCCCGTGTCGCCCGAGCTGGACGGGCTCGTCGTCGACGTCCCGTCGCAGCAGCCGTGAATCGACAGTTGACGCCGTCCACGATCGGTATGACAGTCAGCCCTATCCGCGGCTGAGGAGAGAGAGACACCCGTGCTTCGTCAGGACATCAACGAACTGCTGACCCGGACGGGTCCGGGTACGCCGATGGGCGAGCTGTTCCGCCAGTACTGGATGCCCGCCTGCCTCGCGGAGGAGCTTCCCGAGGACGGCGCTCCGCCGATCCGGCTCAAGCTGCTCTCCGAGCGGCTGGTCGCCTTCCGGGACAGCTACGGCCGCTACGGCCTCATCGACGAGTTCTGCGCCCACCGCGGCGCGTCCATGTGGTTCGGCCGGAACGAGGAGGGTGGCCTGCGCTGCCCGTACCACGGGTGGAAGTACGACACCACGGGTCAGTGCATCGAGGTGCCGTCGGAGGCCGACAACTCCAGCTTTGCCGAGAACGTGAAGCTGACCTCGTACCCGCTGGTGAAGATCGGCGACGTGCTCTGGACCTACATGGGGGACCCGGCCAAGCAGCCGCCCCTGCCGGAGTTCGAGTTCGCGCTGACCCCGCCGGAGCACCACTACACCTCCAAGCGCTGGCAGCAGAGCAACTGGCTGCAGGCGTTCGAGGGCGGCATCGACTCCAGCCACGTGACCTTCCTGCACTCCGGTGGCCTGAAGAGCGACCCGCTGTTCAAGGGCGCCAAGGGCAACCAGTACAACCTCAACGACAAGAAGCCGTTCTTCGAGGTGGCCGACAGCGAGGGCGGCCTGTTCGTCGGCGCCCGGCGCAACGCCGAGGAGGGGTCCTACTACTGGCGGATCACGCCGTGGGTCATGCCGTCGTTCACGATGGTTCCCCCGCGCGGTGACCACCCGATCCACGGGCACTTCTGGATCCCGATCGACGACGAGAACTGCTGGGCGTACAGCTTCGACTACCACCCCATGCGGCCCCTCACCCAAGCCGAGCGGCAGGCCATGATCGACGGCCACGGGGTGCACAGCAAGAACATCCCGGGCACCTACCGGCCCGAGGCGAACATGGACAACGACTACCTGATGAACCGCGAGAAGCAGCGGACCGGGGAGTGGTACTCCGGGGTCGAGGGCATCGCCATCCAGGACTCCTCGCTGCAGGAGAGCATGGGCCCCATCGTCGACCGCACCAAGGAGCGGCTGGTCCCGGCCGACAGCGGCATCATCAAGGCGCGCCAGAAGCTGTACCGGGCGGCCACCGCGCTGCGCGACAAGGGCGTGACCCCGCCCGGGGTCGACCCGGCGCACCACCACGTGCGTTCCGCCGCCGTCGTCCTGCCGCAGAAGGAGTCGTTCCTCGACGCCGCCCGCGACGACGTGACGGTGCGCCCCGGCATGCCGATTTCCTCGGTGTGAGCACGGCCGTGGAGACCCAGACCCTCAGCAGCTGCGCCCGTGCGGCCACCGCCGCCGAGGCGCGCTACCGGATCGACCGGCCGATCGCCCCGTCGCGGGCCGGCCGGGTCATCGCCCTGGACCCGAGGGCTGCCGACGTGCTGAGCCGCACGGCTCAGCACGCCTGGGCCAACGCTCGCTTCTACATGTGCGAGGCCGGGGCCGGGACCGAGGACGTCGTCCTGCGCGGCATCGACGGCGGCCCGGCGACGATGGCCGACGAGCTGGCCAGCGCCTCCGTCGTCGTCATGGTCGCCACCAGCGACGCCGGTGCCGACTGCGCCTACGCGCTCGGCAAGGCCTGCTGGGAGCGCGGTGTCCAGACCGCGGGGCTGGTCCTCGGTGACGGCACGCACGCCGGGACGCCCGCCGCCGCGGCCGTGGCGGCCCTGCGGCCGCACGCCCGCGTGCTGCTGCCCTCGGCCGACGAGAGCGACGTCGTCGACCTGCTGAGCGCACTCCGTGTCTGAGCGGGTGGGGCTGCGCGATCTGCAGCGGATGAAGGACGACGGGCGCAAGATCGTCGGCGTCGTCGCGTGGGACTACCAGATCGCACGGATCGTGGACCGCGCCGGGGTCGACCTCGTCTCCGTGGGCGACACGGTGGGCGTCAACCTCTGGGGTCACTCGAACCCGTTCGAGGTGACGATGGACGAGATGCTCGTCGTCGCCAAGGCGGTGCGCCGTGGCGTCTCCCGGGCGCTGGTCAGCGTGGACTTCCCGTTCGGCCCGTTGCAGGAGGGCACCGACTCCGCGGTCCGTGCGGCGATCCGGTTCGTCAAGGAGGCCGGCGTCGACATGGTCAAGCTCGACGCCGCCTCGGACTACCCGGAGGCGGTCGAGGCCGTGAACCGGGCGGGCATCCCGGTGTTCGCGCAGTTCGGCATCACGCCGCAGACGGCGCTGCGGTACGGCGTCGAGTACAAGTCCGTGCCGTCGGCCGCCGATGCGGTGCCGGCGGAGCTGCTGGACGAGATGGTCGCCGAGGCCAAGCGGCTGGAGGATGCGGGCGCCACCCTGCTGAACTTCACCAACTCCGGCCCGGTGGTCGGGGCCGCGGTCGCCGACGCGGTCTCCATCCCGGTCGTCGGTGGTTTCGGCGGGGGGCCGTGGCTCGACGGCCGCATGCGGATGGTGAACGCCGCCATCGGTTACGCGGCCACCGCTCTGGACGGGGCGCGGGACACCTACGTCAACGTCGCCCAGTTGACGCTGGAGGCGATGACCGCCTACGCCGGGGACGTCCGTGCTGCCCGGCAGCTGCCCGGGGGCATCCCGGTCCCGACAGCCACCTGACCCGACCGACCGAGAGGACCCCCACCGTGCCCACCGCCGTCGTCGACGGGATCCAGACGCGATACGAGGTGACCGGCTCCGGGCCGGCCCTGCTGATGTTCTCCCCCGGGGGCTTCGACTCCACGCTGGAGAGCTGGCGGACGGTGGGCGTCTACCGGCGGCTGGCCCTGCTCGACCACCTGAGCACCCGCTACACGTGCATCACCTTCGACCGGCGGGAGTCGGGCCGGTCGGGCGGACGGCTGCAGCGGATCCGCTGGGAGGACTACGTCGCGCAGGCCGTGGGGCTCCTCGACCACCTCGGCATCGCATCGGCGCACCTCATGGGTGGCTGCGTCGGGTGCTCCACCGCGGCCGCCGTCGCCGTGGCGCACCCGGACCGGGTCGCCAGCATGGTGCTGTACTCGCCGGCCGGTGGCGTGAAGTACCGGATGAAGCAGCACGCCCGCTTCGCCCAGCACCTGGGCTTCGTCGAGGAGCACGGCCTGGCCGGGGTGGTCGAGCTGGTGGGCGACACGGAGGCCGGCTTCTCGAAGGACCCGCGGGTGGGCCCCTGGAACAGCGTCGTCCGCACCGCCCCCGAGTTCGCCGCCACGTACGCGAGGACCGACCCCGAGCGCTATGCCGTGCTGGTCAGCGGGACGGCGCGGCTCATGTTCGACCGCGACACCGTGCCCGGCGCGGAGCCGGAGGACCTGCTCGAGCTGACCACCCCGACGCTGATCGTGCCGGGTCAGGACGATTCGCACGCCCCGTCGGCAGCCCGCTACCTGCAGGAATGCCTGCCGCACGCCGACTACTGGGACGCCCCTGTCGCAGAGCAGACCGAGGACACCGCGCCGGCGCGGATCCTGTCGTTCCTGGACTCCGTCCAGCGGCAGGCCGGCTGACCGCCTCCCCGCACGCCAGCCGGTTCGGACGGACCGGTCCCCCGACGAAGGAGTCGAACATGATGGCAACGATCAGGCCCTCCCGGCGGCCGATCGGCCGTGTGACCGTGGCGCTGGCGCTCGCCGGGGCCCTCGCCGCCTGCGGGTCCGAGGGCGGCACCGCCTCCTCCGAGGCCGAGGGGGTCTTCGAGGGCGAGGACGTGGACCTGGTGGTCCCCTACGAGCCCGGTGGCGGCTACGACGCCTACGCCCGGGCCCTGGCCCCCTACCTCGAGGAGTGCACGGGCGCGCGCGTCGTCGTCCGCAACGAACCCGGTGCCGGCGGCCTGGTGGCCACGAACAAGACCGCGGCCGCCCCGGCCTCGGAGAACCGGCTGCAGATCGTGAACACGGTCGGGCTGGTCTCCGCGCAGATCGCCGGGGCCGAGGGTGCCGACTTCGATCTGAACGACCTGAACTGGATCGGGCGGGTCTCGGCGCCGCCGAACGTGGTGGTCGTGGCCCCCGACAGCCCGTTCCAGAGCTGGCAGGACATCGTCGACTCGGAGGAGACGGTGCGGTTCGTCGCCCAGGGGCCGGGGGCCAACGACTTCATCGCTCCCAACATCCTCGGCGAGGCCTACGGGTTCCCGTTCGAGATCATCACCGGGTTCGCCGGGTCGACCGAGGCCCGGCAGTCGGTCGTCGCCGGGAACGCCGACGCCCACGCGCTGCCGGTGGACAGCCAGCTCGGGGCCATCGAGTCCGGGGACGTCCGTCCCGTCGTGACCGTGGACGAGGAGCCGGACCCGCTGCTGCCCGACACCCCCGCCATCAGCGAGACCGCGGCGCCCGACGCCGATGCGCAGGCGATCGTGGACAGCCTCATCGCGATGGGCGAGACGGGGCGCTCGCTGATCGTCTCGCCGCAGATGGAGCAGTCGCGGGTGGATGCCCTCCGCGAGGGCTTTCAGTGCGCGGTCGAGGACCAGGAGCTGCTCGACGAGCTGGAGAGCCAGAAGCGGCCGCTCAACCCGCTGAACGGCGAGGAGGCCGCGGAGCTTGTGCGCGAGGTCCTCGAGTCGCCCGAGGAGTTCCAGCAGCTGGTCGTCGCCAGCTACTGATCCGCACCCGTCAGGGGTGGTTCCGCGGATCACCGACCCGGGGAGCCACCCCCTGGCCCATGTGCGTGGGGCGCCGGGTCCTGACGCGCGACGGCGCCCCGCGGAATCTCTCGCACGAGGTGCGGGGGCCTCGGGGAGAGGTGCGCGGTGCTGCTGATCGACAACGAGCCGACGGCGAGTGTGCTGGACCTGCCGGCGGTCATGGCCGTCCTCGAACAGGCCCACGGCGAGCTCGTCGCGGGCGAGCCGTCTGCCGGCCGCGCATCGACATGCGCCTGCCGGTCGACGACCGGTCGGTCCATCAGGGGAGGACGATGGAAGGCGGCTCGGCGGCGTCCGGGTACTTCGCCATCCGCATGAAGTCGGCCGTGCTGACCACGACGGAGTACGGCGGTACGCGGACCCAGGAGAAGCACTGCGTACGCCCGGGGACCTTCTGCGCCATGTCCGAGCAGTGCCGTCGCCGCGGCCTGGGACTCGAGCTGCTGACGGAGTGGTTCCGGCAGGACGTGCGGGACTGATGGTGGAGTCGCCCGGTACGGAGGACGGGGCCGGGGCGCCGCCGGGGTCGGCCCGGCCGCTGCCCCGGGGGCGCCGAGCATGAGGGGGTTCCTGCGGCTGTCGGGCGTGTTCGGCGTCTTCCTCCGGGTCGGCGCGACCACCTTCGGGGGCATGTGGGCGGCCACCGACAAGCTGGAGCGTGACCTCGTCGACCGGGCCGGATGGCTGCCGAAGGAGGAGCTGCGGGCCTCCTTCGTGCTCGCGACGTTGATCCCGGCGCCGCGTTTCCTCGCTCTCGGTGGCCTGGTCGGCTTCCGGGTGGGCGGCTGGCCCGGGGCGTTCCTGGCAGCGCTCGCCCTCGTCCTGCCGGCGTCGGTGCTCGTCGTCGTCGCGGCTGTGCTCGTCGGGCCCGGGCTCCTGGCCGGGCCCCTCGAGCCGCTGACCCGCACCGTGAGCATCGCGATCGTCGGCATCCTGTTCGGCAACGCCTACCGCCAGGTCCGAGGGGAGAAGGGCAGCCGGCGACACCGACGGACAGGCGTTACCCTGAGCGCGTCGATCCTCGTGTCGGTCGTGCTCGGCGTGCCCCTGATGGTGTCCGCAGTCGTCGGGTTCGTCCTCGGGGCGTTCCTGCTCCGGCCCGGGCCGACGGGCGGCGAACGCTAGTGGACGGCGTCGGCGTGCTGGAGATCTTCCTGCTGATGCTGGCCTCGGCGCTGCTCTCCTTCGGCGGGGGCAACGGCCAGATCCCGCTGATCCAGGGCCGCTGGGTGGAGACCGGCCAGCTGGCGCCGGAGCTGTTCACCTTCTCCCTGGCGGTCACCTACCTGGGCCCCGGCCCGCGCGCGGGCTTCCTCGCCGGCGTGGGTTACTACCTCGCCGGGTTGCCCGGGGCCGGGGCGGCCGTGCTGGGCATCCTGGTGCCGACCGTGCTCGGGGCCGGGGCGGTCAGTGCGGGGCTGTCACGGATGCGGCGCATCCTGCGCCGGATCGGGCCGTCGTCCGGCTTCGTGATCGCCGGGCTGATCGCGGCGGCCGCCTGGGGCATCGCCGTGCCGTTGGGTCTCCTGCCGGTGGAGTGGGTGGCCGTGGCCCTCGTCGCCGTGGTGGTCGCCCGCTGGGACATCGATCCCCTCATGGTGGTCCTGGCGGCCCTCTCCCTGGGGCTCGTCTGGTCACTTGTCCAGTGACCGGGGAACCCGGGCCGGCCGTGGCGGACCACCGGCACCGCTCAGGTGAGGGTCGTCCGCGTACCGGGCTCGACGGCCGCGGGGAGAGCGACGGGCTCGTCGGCCCGGCGGCGCAGGCGGCGCAGCGTGGGAAGGAGCGCCAGGGCCGCGATCGCGGGGGCCAGGCCGCTGAGGAGCAGTCCCGCCCGCGCGCTGAAGTGCTCGCAGACCCACCCGAGCAGTGGCCCGCCGATGGGCGTGCTGCCCAGGAAGACCGTGGCGTGCAGCGCGATGACGCGGCCCTGCATCGAGGTGTCGACGCTGAGCTGCAGCAGGACGCGCGCCAGGGTGTTGAAGCAGATGTTCGTGACGCCCAGGCCCACGAGCAGCCCGAGGGCGACGGCGAGGCCCGGCGCCCCCGCCAGCAGCATGCTCGCGACGGCGAAGCCGCCGGTCCACAGCAGGAGCGACCACGTGCTGACCCGTTCCCGTGCCGCGCTGCCCAGGGCGCCGATGACGGCCCCGGCACCGAGTGCGGAGGTCAACCACCCGTAGGTCTCCGCGCCACCCCCGAGGACGTCCCGCGCGAACAGGGGCAGCACGACCCGGAAGTTCTGACCGAAGAGGGCGACGACGGCCACGAGCAGCATGCAGGCCCGCAGGTCGGGGCGGCGCCAGACGTAGCGCAGGCTCTCCATCGCCTGCCCCTTGCGGCGCGGCGCCGGCTCGCCGCGGCGGAGGCGGTCGGGGTCGATGCGCCAGAGGCTGGCCAGCACTCCCACGAACGAAGCGGCATTGACGGCGAAGGCGAGCCCGCTGCCCGCCCAGGCGATGAGGAGCCCGGCCGCGGCGGGGCCCAGCAGGCGTCCCAGGTTGTGGATCGTCGAGTTGAGCGACTGTGCGTTGACGTAGTCCTCGGGCCCCACCATCTCGGTGATGAAGGCCTGGCGGGCCGGCACGTCGAGCACGGTGACCAGGCCGAGACCCAGGGCCAGGGCGAAGACCATCCACAGCTCGACGGCCCCGGCGAGGGTGAGGACGGCCAGGACGGCGGCCAGGACGGCGCTCACCGCCTGGGTGCCCATGATCGTGCGCCGGCGGTCGAGCCGGTCCACCAGGACCCCGCCCCAGACGCCGAGCAGCAGGGTCGGGACGGCCTGCAGGGCGGTGGCGATCCCCACCGCGACCGCGGAGTCGGACAGCTCCAGCACGAGCCAGTCCTGGGCGACCCGCTGCATCCAGGTGCCGGAGACGCTGACGGCGTGACCGGCGAAGAACGTGCGGTAGTTCGGCACCCGGAGGGACCGGAAGGTGCGTTGCCGCCAGGACCGCAGCCGCTCGCCGGCGGGCGTCCCCCGCCGACGGGGGGATGGGAGCAATCGCACGTACGCCCCCTTGACGACCGGTCTGAAGGTATTACCTTAAGCGGAACGTGACGGCGGACACGCTGGCGCCTGCTGCGAAGGAGACCGATGGTGGCGGATTCCTCGGCTGTCGCCGTCATCGGCCTAGGTGCGATGGGCGCCCCGGTCGTCCGGCACCTCCTCGCCGGCGGCGTCCCCGTGCAGGTCCACGACCTCGACGGCATCGCGGTCGAGCAAGCCGTGGCGCTCGGGGCCCGCTCGGTCGCATCGCTGCTCGACGTGGGCCGGGGAGCCGCCCTGGTGGCGGTCTTCGTCCCGACCGACGAGGACGTGCGCAGCGTCTGTCTGGGTGTCGACGGCCTGCTCGCCGGCTGCGCCGAGGGCACGGTCGTGCTGCTCTGCTCCTCGGTGCGGCCGCAGACCTGTCAGGCGGTGGCCGACGCCGCGCCGCCGGGGGTGGCCGTCCTCGACGGGGCGCTGACCGGCGGGGTGCGTGGGGCGGAGGCCGGGGAGGTCAACCTCCTCGTCGGCGGGGACGCCGACGTGCTCGCCGGCATCCGGCCGCTCCTCGACCCCTGGACCAAGGCCGTGCACCACCTCGGGCCGCTCGGAGCCGGCCAGGTCGGCAAGACGGCGAACAACCTCGTGCACTGGGCGCAGATATCGGCCATCGCCGAGGCGCTGGAGCTGGCGCGGCGCGGTGGTGTCTCGGTGCCGGTCCTGCGGGCCGCCCTGCAGGACGGGCCGACCGACTCCCGCACGCTGCGTGAGCTGGAGCAGATGCGGCTGACCTGGCACGCCAAGGACCTCGCCAACACGGCTGACCTGGCCGAGCAGGTCGGCATGGAGATCCCGGTGGCGTGCACGGCGCGGGAGGTCATGGCCCGCACCACGGTCCACGACGTGGCGCGACTGCTCGCCGACGGCCCGTTGCGGGACGAGGAAGGTCGATAACAGTCGGATAACGCTTGGTCCAATGGTTAGACCAAGTCGACTTGGCTGTGTTGACTGCATCACACCCGAGAGGGGCCCGGGCGTTCCCGGGACGGCACAGGAACACCCCCGTTCACGGGCCCACGGGCCCCGTCCTCGATGGAGAGGCACATGCGGAACCGCCCCCTGGTCCCCCTGGTGAAGACCGCCACGAACCCCCGCGCCGCGATTTTTTTCGTTCGGAACGAGGCGTGCGAGCACGTCGTCGCCCACGGCCCGGCGCCCGACTGACCGTCCGTCCCATCGCCCGACCGCACGTCCCCGCACCGTCCGAGAAACATCCCCGCACCCTCCGAGAAAGTGAGAACAGCATGCGGAAGCCCCGCACCCTGGCCCGCACCGCCCTGGCGGCCGGCGCCGTCGTGGTCCTGGCCGCCTGTGGCGGCAACCCGACCTCCTCGCCCTCCGGCGGGTCGGGCGGTGACGCGGCCTCCGGCCCTTCGGACGCCGAGCAGCTGTACGAGGAGATCGGCGAGCTCACCGGTCAGGAGCGACGCGACCGGCTGGTCGAGCTCGCCGCCGAGGAGGACGGGCTGAACCTCTACACCTCGATGAACGCCGACATGGTGGACGCCGTCACCGAGGCCTTCACCGACGAGTTCGACATCGACGTGAGCACCTACCGCGCCGGGTCCGAGACCGTCCTGCAGCGGATCCTGCAGGAGCAGGACGCCGGTTTCGCCGGGAACGACGTGGTGGAGACGAACGCCACGGAGCTCATGGCCCTCCAGCAGGAGGACGTCATGGCCCAGTGCTCCTCGCCGGAGCGGATCGCGGAGGTGCCCGAGGCCGGCGTGTACGAGGACTGGGTGGCGACGCGGTTCAACCTGTTCGCGCCGAGCTGGAACGTCAACCTCATCCAGGACCCGCCGGAGGTGTGGGAGGACCTGGCCGACCCCAAGTACGACGGCCAGCTGGCCCTCGAGCTCGGTGACTACGACTGGTACATGGCGCTGACCAACTACTGGCTCGAGCAGGGCAAGAGCCAGGACGAGGTCGACCAGCTCTGGGCCGACATCGTCGACGGCGCCAAGGTGGTCAAGGGCCACACGGTCATGGCCGAGCTGATGAGCGCCGGGCAGTACGGCCTCGCCTCGTCGAACTACACCTACATCGTCGAGGCGGCCAAGGCCGACGGCGCCCCGCTGGAGACGCAGCCCTACGTGAACCCGGTCATCGCGCGGGCCAACGGCGGCAGCTGCATGAAGACCGCGCAGAACCCGGCCACGGCCATGCTCTTCATGGACTGGCTGCTCACGGAGGGGCAGGAGGTCCTCGCCTCCGCGGAGGCCACCCCCTCCACCGTCGAGGTCGAGTCCGAGCTCATCGCGGTGGACGGCCAGAAGCTGCTCGACGAGGGCTCCGAGTGGAGCCAGCGCTACGACGACCTGCTCGCCGGCGTCGAAGAGATCAGCGACTGATCCGGCCGGGGGGGGGGGGGGGGGGGGGGGGGGGGGGGGGGGGGGGGGGGGGGGGGGGGGGGGGGGGGGGGGGGGGGGGGGGGGGGGGGGGGGGGGGGGGGGGGGGGGGGGGGGGGGGGGGGGGGG